>CAZVUT010000019.1:0-26855 GCA_964630155.1 uncultured Synergistaceae bacterium | reverse complement strand
ATTCGGACGGGGAACTCGCCCGCGATCTGTGGCGCCGGGACGATGACATCGACGGAGCGTACGCGGAAAGCACGAAGGATTTTCTCGAGTCCGTGTCCTCCGGTTCATGCGCCGACCACGCAGCCGTCAAGGTCGGCGCGGAGGAGCTGTGGATCATCCGCCACCTCGAACGCGCGGGCGATCACGTGATCAATATCGCCGAGCGCGCCTACTTTGTCGTCGAGGGAAAGCCCTTCCCCGTGAAGGAGGAGCGATCCTCGAAGCGGGAGAGCGACGCCTGATAGCGTAACCCGCGCCGGGAACCCGTCCGTAGAAGTACGCATACCTTGCTGGGGTATAATGCCGATGCGACGGGGAGCCCGCCGCGGTACACTGCCCGCATTCCAGAGATTCATTCGGAGGTGTGTGGAGATGAAACGAATTATTCTTGCCGGTGTAGCTGTAGCGGTGCTTGCGATAGCCGGAGCGGCGTTTGCGTTTGGCCCGGGAATGGGACGCGGGGTCTGCGGCGCGGCGGGTGACCAGTGCGTCATGGCGTGCGCAGAAATGAAAGGCTCTGCTGAAGCGCCCGTGAATGCGCCCTGCGGACCGCGGTCGATGCAGCGGAGTGAAGGGTGTTGCCGCGGTTGGAACGACGACGCTCCGAAGTATTCCTGCGGACGCGGCGGCAGGTTCGAAGGGCGTCGCATGATGGGGCGGATGGGCGCAACGGCCGAAATGCCCGCGGAACTCAAGACGAAGATGGTCGAGATGGAAAAGGCCAGACTTCAGCTTCGTCTCGCGATGATGGACAACCCCGTCGATCAGGCGAAAGCGCGGGAGATTTTCGGGAAGATCCAGTCCCTCCGGTCCGAAATGGCCGCCTGGCGCTTCGAACGGATGCTGGCCGAGCAGGTGAAGGAAAAGGCTGCGGCGAAGGCCCAGGCTTCCTCCCAGGGCGCGCAGACGGCCGCGCCGTCGCCGACTCCGTCGAACTGACGCAGCGATAGAGCCGTTCGGGTTCTCCCGGTACGTGGTGGCAACGAAGCCCTCCCGATATTCGGGAGGGCTTTTTTCATGTGGAGATGGGACGCACTTCGTTCGAATCACGTCCCGTCCTTCCCAAACGCATGGCTCCCGCTTCCGAAGTTTTCCCTCTCTATCACCGTTTCAATGAACGCCTCCCGGATATAGCAAACAAAAAAATGATTTTTTGCACAAATATGAGGATTTGTCCCTCTCAGAGCGCCTCATTCGTCCCCCGCCAGCCCGTCTCAAATGATGCAATACAGAGGCTATTCGTTGCGCCGCTTGTGCTTGAAGCGGCGCAACGTTCAGCTTAATCTTATAGTACAAACGTGCGCAATATGTAAATATGGACGATCTCTCGGTATTATTAAATTATACGCCGAAAATAAGCGTCTTGACGCTCCGCATGGACCTTCTTATAATTTACTTATACTTAATAAAAGTTCTGATGCCGTTTTTTACGATATCCCGGGAGGTGTGTGTGGTGCAAGTGAAGAAGTCACGATTTTTGAAATGGGGAGTCGTCGTCTTCATCGTGTTGATTGCGGCGGTTGTCATCGCGCAGATGGCGTTGGAAGAGAGTATGCAGAGCCAGACGACCATCGTCGCCGGCATTCAGGAACTTCACGGTATTCAGGGAGCCGACGAGACGACGGTTGTTGCGCAGAAGCAGAAGATGCGCAAGAAGGGCCCCTCGGGAGTCAATGCGGCGAAGACGCTCGAACGGATCGACCAGGACAAGAAGAAGGAATTCAAGATCATCAACGGCGCCATGGAGACGCAATCGTCGATGTACGGCGCCTACAAGGACGAAAAGGACGCCGAAGCCGCAAAGCTGATGGAGAAACTCAAGGCTCAAATCCCGGAGGCGCAGTCCTCTCTGAAGCGTTTGCGCCGACTTACCGACGAGCAGGTTCAGACGATCAACGGATCGACGAAAGACGCGCAGGCTGTCAAGGTGGCCGAATCAACCTACTCGTCCTGGAAGACCGCCGTCGATTCTCTCAAGGTCGATCCGTTGACCGAACAGGACATCAAGAACCGGCAGGCCGCGTTATCGCAGAACTCGGCCGAGGCGATCAAGGGTGCCCAGGAGCAGGCGAAGGGGATCGACGCCGCAACGCTGCCTCCGGAGGATAAGGACCGTCTCAGGAGCGTCGTCGGCAGCGGACAGGACATCATGAGCGCCATGCAGAACATCATGTCGGAAATGCAGAAGGCCATGCAGGGGATGATGAACTCGCTGACGGGCGGCGGCAAGAGTTCAAATCCCTTTACGATGATCCAGAACATGACATCCGGGAAGAAGGACAGCGGAATCAACAAAGAAAGCATCGACCGGCTGCAAAAGGTCATGGAAGGGGTTGCGGGGCAGATCCAGGGCTTCTTCGGAAACTTCGGCCCCTACCTGCAGACGGTTGGAGGCATTGTCGGCATGCCTGTCAGCATTCCCTCGCTTCCGGCTTTTGGAAACATGGGTGCTATGAAGGGGATGCCGTCCGGCGGCGCGTCTTCTGCGGCAGCGCCTTCGGCTCCGTCGAAAACGCAACTGCCTCCGGCCGCGCAGCCGCAGTCGCCCTCCGAGGCGCCGAAGCAACCGGCCGCCGTCGATGCGAGCCTGGACGGCGTTCCGGCGATAGAGGCGTTCCCTGTGGATGACGCCACGAAGAACGCCATTCTCATCAACCACAAGGGCGGATACGCCAACATGTCCAAACGGAAGTACCCGCTGGCGTTCAACCAGTTCGTCAAGGCGGTCGAGCTGTACGATGGAAATTACGTTGACGCCTACTGGGCGGCCGTCGCGGCGCAGAAGATAGGGAAGAAGCCGGTTGCGAGGGAGTGGGTGGATAAGGCGCTTGCGGCGAATCCGCAGTACCAGCCCGCTCTGGATCTCAGGAAATCGCTGAAGTAGTGCGGCCGGTCCCATCGCCTGAGTGGGGTCACGGATCATGAAACGGCTCGCACGTTGTTCGATCGTCCTGCTCGTCGTTGCGGTGGCGGCCCTTGCGGCCTCCACCGCTTTCGCCGCTCAGTCGCCCGACGCGCTCTTTTCGGATGCGATCGGCGCGTATAACCAAAAGAATTATGACAAGGCCGCCGTCGCATTTGAAAATGCCGCGATCGCGTATTCCAAGGCGAAGAAAACGGATAAGGCGGCGCAAGCTGCGTACAACCAGGGCCTTTGCCACTTTCTTTCGGGAGAAGATCCCCGGAAAGCCGCCAAGGCTTTTCTTCTCGCCGCAGGGCATTACGATAAATTGAAAGACGTTGCACATGAAATCTCGGCTCGTATGAACGCTGCGGAAGCGTTTTTCCGTCTCGGAGCGATGGAAGAGAGCGCCCGGCAGTGCTTGATTGTTCAAAAAAAAGCCGGAGGGAATCCGGAACTGGAAGCCAAGGCGGATGAAGGGCTCGGCAGAATCGCCCTCAAAAAAGGCGATTTTGGAACTGCGGTAGTCCATTTCGATAACGCTCTGGGTAAGTATGCGAAACTCCCAAGCGCTCGGTTACGGATGATGCTTCGTATCGTTCCTTTACGGGTTCTCCTGGGTGACATAAAGGGAGCGCTTGACCTGTGCGCGAAAGCCGAGAAAGAGGCGCTTGATCTCGCGAAGGACGAAAAAACCAAGGGTGACGGCGAATACCTTCGCTTTCTTGTCGTGTCGGAACGGGCAAGAATAGAAAATCTGATGGGGTGGTTCGACAAGGCGAGAGAATCTTTCGAAGCGGCAATGACCTTGGCGGACAGCGGATCGGTTATGGACATGGCGGCCGTCCGCTCCGCCGAGATGAACCAGGGAAAAAACACAATGCAACTCGGAAACTTCCTCCTTGCCCGCGAAATTTTCGAAAGGCTCCTTGCGGAAGCGAGGAAGAACGGGCAGGTTGAGGAGGAAGGACTTCTCCAGGCGCAGATCGGACAGATTGAACGGATGGACGGGCGATTTGAAAAGGCGCTCTCGCTCTTTCGCCAGAGCGAAAATCTCTTCCGGAAAGCGGGATTGAAGGCTCGCGAAACGGAAATCCTTGGGCGCATCGCGAATCTCTATTACGAAATAGGGATGTGGAACGAGAGTCTCACAAACAGCACATTGGTTTTTCGCCGGGCATTAGCCGAGAATAATCTCGAATCTGTTCTTACTTCGTTAATGAGGATTTTCCGGATCGAAGCCGGAAAGGTCACAGGACTTTCCGGGAAGTTGGATTATCGAACGGCTCAGGGATTGCCGTGGAGAGGCAGCCTGTCCGCACGTTCGGTGAGTCCTGGGGATAATGTCGAAGAACACAAGGATCAAGGTGTCGCGCGGGCGTGGAAGAACGCTGTTGATGCGAGTTCGGATTCCTTCATCGTCGATCCGAGTATTGAAGGGTTCGAAGTCATTCGCGAGGTTGCGGCTTTCGTGAACTGGACGAAAGTTCGCCTTCAGGCGTCGTATTACTCTGCCGATGCGCGGTTACGACTGTTAGCCGGCCGGATCAGGAGCGCCAACAAGGCCGCCGTAGCCTTGCGGGGGCTTATTGAAGGGAACAATGCCGAGGATCCGGAATATCGTAACGACGCAATAAAAAGAGCTTTCTCCATCCTGAGAAACGCTGCCGGTGAAACGCTCCTTGCGGGGAAGGTGCGGATCGAGGATATTCAGACATCCGGGCTTCTTCTGGAAGGACCCGAGATCGAGGACAAAAAGCCAACCGAGAATCGCGGACTCGCCAACGATCTTCAAACACTCGCTTCTCTGGCGGCACGGTGTTCCATTTCTCGTGAGGCGCAACGGAGTCTTTCCCGGGCGTTGCTCTCCGGAGGCATGATCCCCGTTGATCTGGAGGTCGTTCTTCGGAAAGCGTTCCTTGCGGAATCTGAGCGACGTCTGTCTGCTCTTTTCACTCGCCTTGCTTCTCCAGACGGCGCCGGTAAGGCGCAAAAGGAAATCGCGGAATCGCTTTTCCCGCTTCTCGAGATGGCCAGACCTTCTCTAAAGCGGGAAATGGGGAAAATGGCCGAATCGCGGAAGTTCAGAGGCTATTTCTCGGGATTAGCGGAGCAAAGTATGCAGAAAATCAGCGCTGACGCCGAGGCGCTCGCTATGACGCTGCGTCCGGAGATCGTGACCAGGATAGACACAGCCGCGGATTTCATGAATGTCGTGAACGCATGGCGTCGGATGCAGCTTCGCCTTCTGGTCGCTTCAAGCATCGGGATAATACCGGAACGAGCGGACACGTGGGATGTTTGTCTGAAAAACTGTGTTGATGCTCTTGGAAAGAGCCGGGTTGCATTTAAGAAACGCTTCACTGCCGAGGGCAAGAAGGAGGATCTGGAAAAGGTCCGCGTACTCCTCGGAATAGCCATGCTTTTAGGGAAAACAGAGCTGTCTTGGGAGCGGTCGCGACTTTCCGGCTTTTTACCCGAAAAGAGTTCCTCTTCGCTTGAATTCGACGATGAGGTGATGCTTCGAGAATTGATCGGCAGGTACGACTGGGATCTCGGCTCCCCGGACGAATCTGTCGCTATGTCAGAGCGTATTCTCGACATGCTTGCCGCTGACAGATCCGGGGCAAAGAGACGGCAGCTCAAGGCGGCAGCCAATCCCGAAATGCAGTGGAGAGCCTATGGAATGATCGGAAAGGCTGCGCTTGCGCACGGGGATGCAGAGAACGCGATCGTGTCGCTCGAAACGGCGCTTGATCTCATGGAACAGATCAACCCGCTGGAGGGGGCTACGAGTCAGGCGACTTCGGACAGGCTCGAAGTGTACAGGAAGGCGATCGAAGCTGCGTTTTTGATCTGGGAACGGAAAAAAGATGAAGCTTCGGCGGAACGCCTCTGGATGGTCCTCGAACGCATGAAAAGCCGCCAGTGGAGGGAACTGCTCGCGACCACACGAGGAACGTTCCTTGCATCATTACCGAAGACTGCACGGGAAGAACTCAATCTTCTGCGGAGCAAACTCACGGCTGCAGAAGGCGGTTTCCGGTACGCATCCTTCCGCGGGGATCGGGAGAAAATGGACCAGTACAGCGCAGAGATCAATACGTACCGTCTGAAGATCAACGACTTGACCGCAGGGAAGTCGGTCGACGCGCCGAAACCGCAGGAGGCGTCCGCAGTACGGAGGCTTCTGCCGCAGGACTGGAACGTAGCGAACTACTATATTTCAGACACGCTTTCGTTCTGCCTGTTACTTTCAAACTCGGACGGGCTCAGGGTTGTGCTTCTGCCGCTCGATTACGATAGCTTCTTCGGATATTTCGTCTGGATGAGATATCGGGAAGGCAATTCAGTACTCGAGTTCGACGAACATAAGATTCAATGGATGAAGAAAAACAGAAACACTGCATGTGGTTTCACTCCGACAAGTCTGTATCATCAACTGTTTGAACCTGTCGCAAACCAGTGCGGTACGATGCGAAAACTTCTGATCATTCCGCATGACATTTTGCATATCTTTCCGATGGAAACGCTCGTGGATTCGTGGCAAGGAGATAAACCGCGATTCCTGGTCGAGGATTGGACACTTGCAGAATTGCCGAGCACGTTTCTCCTCCGGCGAGAACGGAGAATAGCCCCCAAAAGAGAAATGTTGATTGTAGCAAATCCGATGTACGGAGCGCTCTTCAAGGTTGCGGATAAAAACGGCGTCAAGGCAGATGTTGTCAAAGAATGGTCCGAGATCATACGGGACGAGAAAAGTCCTGTAGCAAAACGATTCAAGGACCTGTTTCAAAAGAAAGGGGTTCTTTCAGGAGACAGGCTGCAACAGAAACAACTCATTCCGCTTTTGAAAAGCACCTGGAACGTGATGGTGAGTGAGGATATCGAATCAAATCTTCTTGCCGGAACGGTAAAAGGCAATTTTGCAAAAACCATTAGTTTTATAAGAGGCACGCAAGATGAGGCTGAGATGATCGCATCCCTTTTCAACATTCCAAAGGACTCCGAGGGGATTCAAATCCGGGAACATGCGGCGGAAAAGCGGATTGCGTCGTTGCCAATAGGGGACTACCGGCTGATCCACTTCGCATGTCACGGATATGACAGGGGAACGATTCCCGATCTACAACCGGGAATTGCGCTTTCTGCGGTAGATGATCCGGAGAACGATTCCTTCCTGCAGATGGGAGAGATGGCGCAACTTCCGTGGAATGCGGATATTGTGACGCTTTCAGCCTGCGAAACCGGACTGGGGGATCTTTTTGCGGGCGACGGGATGGTTGGGCTTTCAACCGTTTTGCTGGCTGCGGGAAATAAGGGGGCGGTTCTCTCACGATGGACGGTCCCGGACGAGAGTGCTCCATATTTCATGAAAAGTTTCTATAACGAGATTCGTCGGGGAGGTTCCGGTCCCGAAGCGGTTAGAAAGGCGCAGATTTCACTGATAGGAGATAAAGAAATGGAGTTTTCGCTTCCGAGGCATTGGGCAGTTTTCAAGTACGTTGGAATCCCGTGGTGAAGTTAAAAAATGAGTCTCGGGGGGTGATCAAGGCAACACAATGCAATTCAGTAAAAATTCTTTGATAGAAAAATATGGAGGTGAACGTTGTGAAAAGATATGTATTTCTTTTTGTAACTTTGTCGATGTTTTTGGCCTGTACGTGTGCATATGCGGATGTCCTTCCCAAAACGACATCTGCGACGCGGGATATTGTCCTTGAGGAAGACGACAACGATCCGAAAGACGGAAAAGGCGGCGCTGATGAGGCTGCAAAACTCAACGTCGAGGAGATGACGAACGATGATTTCGCGATGTTGCTCTCTTCGGAGCGTTCTGCCGATGGTGATGTATATGCAATAGGGGACAAACTCGTCCTTTCCTTCACGTCGAAGCAGGAGTGTCATCTGACGATCCTCGATTTCACTCCCTCCGGAAAAATTCTCGTTCTATTTCCGAACAAATGGGCGACTGATACGAAGGTGAAGGCGGGGCAGGTCGTGAAAATTCCGGCCGAAGGACAGAAGTTTTCAATGAAAGTCGGAGGTCCGTCTGGTGTAGACGTGATCAAGGCGATTGCGACGAATCAGGAGACGCAGATTCTTGATCCCGAGAATCAACAACTTGTCGGGCCGTTCTCTGTCCTAAAGGATGCCCGGGTCGCGACACGGGATATTCTTCTTGTTGAAGAAGAAGGTACGGAGAATGCGAAGAAGGAACCCCTCAAATGGGCGGCCGCATCACTTGCTGTCCTCACAAAGTCTGATGATCCGAAGAAAGGCGGATTCGGTGTTGCAAAGAAAGACGACTGGATTGTCAAGTGCTGGGCGGACCGGGATTTCTTTCTCCTCGGAGAGTCTATTTTTGTGAAAGTCCAGAGCACTCGTCCGGCGACGATTCTGTCGCTTACGAATAAGGGGGCGAGCGGGAAGACAAACAGCCTTCTGCCCGAGGGTGTGGCGCCCGAAGTCAAGCCTGGCGCCATTACAGTTCTTCCCGGACAGAATGACAAATGGAAGCTTATTGCAGCATCCAAGCCGGGTGAAGATACTGTTGTTGCGAAACTGAAGGATGCCAAGGGAGCAGAGATCGAAGTATCCTTTGTCGTCTCCGTTCAGGAATAGCGGGCTCCATCTTCGGCGGGAAGGGTGGATATCTGATGAAACGAAAGCTGTTAGTCCTTCTGACCGTGATCTGCGTTGCTGTGACATGTAGTTCCGTCGCAGCGGAAGAAACGATGGAGTCGCTTATGGAACGCGGGAGAAATCTGTATGGAGTCGGAGATTACCAGAGTTCTCTTATTCTTTTCCAAAAAGCTATCGGAAAAGACGCGAACAACGGGGAAGCGCTGGACTACGCAGGCTGGTGCCACCGGTACCTAAGCAACTGGGCAAGCGCAGAAGTGACATTTCAGAAGGCTCTGTCACTCCTGCCAGGAGCATCCGGTAAATGGGTGCAGGTTGGTTTGGGAGAAACATATCTTGGAGCGCCCGTGTATGACAAAGCGATCGTTGCCTTCCAGCAGGCTATGAGTCTGGCTCCTGAAGATGCCGAGTTGGTCGTCCGTTCACTCAAGGGAATCGTCATTGCGTACGCATCGCTTGGTGACGAAAGCAAGATGATCGAAGCGATTTCTGATTTGAAGAAAAAGGATCCTGCGGCTGCCGATCTGATTGGGAAAGATGCACAACTGCTTCTTGAGCAGGCGAAGAAGGCAAAATCGTCGCAGCCGGAGCCCGGGAAAGAAAAAGCCTTATCTGATGGTGAAACCCGTCGCCAGGAAGTCGTCGAAGAGAAGAAAGACGCGGCTCACTCCGACAAGAGCGTCGAAATATGGGGCTTTACGCTTGGTGAAGATATGAGTACAGTGTTGTCGAAACTCGCCTCCCAGAAGGTTCGGTTCTCAAAGGCGGAAAATCCGACTGAATTCGGTACTTGGTTGTACTTTGTCGATCTTTCGCCTTCAATCCTGCCGGCGTTTCTTCTCCAGGATAAGAAAGGGCTTCTTTTTGCCCTCACTGAATATGACGGGAAGCTTCTTGCTGTCAGCGCCCTAGTTCTGTGGAATTCACGAAATCCGATTGTCAAGAAATCGAATATGTTTATCACAATGGAAGCCGCTTTAGAGAAGAAATATGGGAACCCGGAAGATGTCAGTGATAAGGGGGTTCACAGCGAGGCATACTGGATCCCTTCTGATCGTCACGCAGTCGAGATCGATGTCAATGCTTCGACGAACGGAGATGTCTTCCTGGAACTTCGCTACACGGATCTTCCAACAAACAGCAAGTTTTTCAACGATATCAAGGCTCAGGGGAAAAACCTGTAGCGACGTGCCCACAAACACGGCCGGACAATATCGTCCGGCCGTGTTTGTACTGAAAGGCGGTGAGGGTAATGTTCCGAAAGATTTGGGGTATCAAAAGAATCATAATTCTCTTCTGGATGCTTCTTGGCCTCATACTCAGTGCTGAGTTCTCTCTTGAGGCGACGGATTCCGCAGATCTTTTCGAACGGGCGAAGAATTTGTATGACGTCAAGGACTATAGAGCAGCTCTCTCGCTCTTTGACGCGATTCTCTCCGCTGATTCATGCGACGGCATTGCGCTCGATTTCTCCGGATGGTGCTGTCGTTACACGGGTGATCTCTCAAGCGCAGAAAGACGTTTCAACAGGGCTCTTGAGATTCTCAAGGAAGAATCTGCGAAGTGGGTTCACGTGGGTCTTGGAGAAACCTTCTTGCAGGCGGGCTTGTATGACAAGGCGCTTCTTTCATTTGAAAATGGAAGGGCCGTTGCGTCCGGAGACTCCGAAGTCATTCTGCGCGCGCTGAAGGGTAGCGTCCTTTGTTGTATGGCGGCGGATTTGGAAAGAGCGAAACGTTTGATCCTCGAGATCGCCGAAATTGCGCCTGACGAGGCTGAGGCCTTTTCAAGAGATATCTTCGCCGCAAAAGAGACCCTGTCGGGAAAAAATTCATCCGTGCCGAAAGGCGATACCCCGACGGATGTCCTTGAGAGACAGAAATCCCTGCTTGACACAACTGAATCCCCCGAACCCGTAATTTCGCGTGATGGCGATCCGAAGCCAACACATGCCGCGGTAACTCCGTCACCTGCAAAGCCCCCAAAAAAAACTCCTCGTACAAAAGCATCTTCGAAGAAACAGAATCCTGTTGCATCTCCCTCAGGACAGACCGCGCGAAATGAGGTCCTTGTGTGTGGCATTCCGCTTGGAGAAAAAGGAGAAACTGCGATTTCAAAGATCGAAAACATTGGCGTCAAGATTGGAGGAGCGTCTGCGTTTATTAAGGAGGGGCAGAACTGGCTTCCCATTGAAGGATTGAAAGACGTGGATTCGGATGCTTTTTTTCGAAACAGCGCCGAGAACATTCGAACATTCGTCGTACAGTTTCGGGGGCGATTCCTGTCAGTCGTTCGTGCATATGACTTTAAGAGAGGAGATTCTTCTCTCAGAGAATTCACTGATCTGGAAGAAAGAGGAAGGGCTTTTCTGAACGGGAAGGGGCGGCTTTCACACATAACGAGCAGCATAACTGTGACAGAAATGGGAACGATTATCAGCAGGGAATATGCTGTTTGGCTCCAGATCAGGAATAATCTTGACGGATCCTGCAGTGTCGAAATTCAACATGTTTATTTACCATTATTTAGTGATTTTTTAAGTGACTGTGGAAGAGGGAAAAAAGACTAGTATCTATAAATATTGCATGGAGGTAGATTAAAACTGATACATTTTGGCAAATATAAAGCGATAAAATTTTTAATAGTTATTATTCTTTCCTTGATCGCGGTTGTGGTAACAGGGGCTCTTGAGGAAAGCATGCAGAGCCACACGACGATAGTCGCCGGCATACAAGAACTTCATGGCATTCAAGGCGCTGATGCAGCGGTTTCCGTCGCTCAGAAGCAGCAACTGCGCAAGAAAGGCGCCGAAGGCGTCAACGCGGCGAAAGCGCTCGATCGGATTGATCAGGGCAAACTGAAGGAATTCCGGATCATCAACGGCGCAATGGAGACGCAGTCCTCGCTGTATCGCGCTCTCAAGGACGGAAAGGACGCCGAAGCCGGAACTCTGGTGCAGAAACTCAAAGGACAGATTCCGGAAGCGCAGCAATCCTTGCAGCGACTGCGAAAACTGACCGACGAACAGATACGGGTGATGAGCGGGACACCGACAGGCGCACAGGCGACCCGGGTTGCGGAGGCGACGTATTCGTCGTGGAAAGCCGCCGTCGATTCCCTCAAGGTTGATCTCCTAACGGAGGAGGAAGTGCGCGCCAGAAACGATATTCTTGCCCGTTCCGGATACGAGGCGGTGACCTCCGCTCAGGCTCAGGTCAGCGGAATCGATCCGGGGGCGCTTCCCGACAAAGACAGGAATGCTCTTCGCGCAGTGGCGAACGATGGTAACGTCGTTCTGGATAATCTGGGTTCCATCATCAGTTCCGGGCTTGAGATCCTTGCGCGCGGGCTGAATATGGCGAACGACGCCATGAAACACTATAACGATATGCAGAAAATGCAACATGATCTGACCTATGGACAGGGATATTTTCATGAACGCAACAATGGAGGAAGATCCCTCCGGATCATGCGCATGGTCGTCGAGCACGCGCAGGGTTTCGTCGGGTACTATCGTCCCTTCCTGCGTGTCGTCGGCAGCAAATCCGGCGTCCTGGTCGGCAAGGGGAATTCTGTGAATGAGACAGGCGGTCCCGTTGTAGACAACGGAGAATTTGTAGAAATTGCGAATGATGCCGAGTCTCGGTTTATGATCAAGAAGAGCTGTACGCGCTGGATCGGCAACCAACCGGGACACGATGGCGAGTGGCAGACGCTCCTCGTCCGCGAATTCACCGAACCCGGAGCGCGCAGATTTGTCGATTCCCTGCGAGAAAAAAATCCGGACATCGCATCCCGGATCGGAAACGTTCGATATTACTGTCGGCTTCTGTGCATCAACGCCGACGAAAACTCATATAGGGTCCGCGAGCATGAGTTTCAGAATGCGGACAAAATTGAGATCTACTTCCAGCCGAGTCCGAATCCGTCGAGCAAGCGGATCGAAACCGGATCTGTCCTGGAGAAGGTCATGAATCTATGTGTCTCTCTCTGTCCCCCGGAACGTCGGCATGAATCGGGCAAATAGAGACTCCTGAACGTGCAGCCCTGCATGTTTCAGTTGTGAGACGTCAATAGGAGGTGGCGGTGTGCGTCGAGTCTTTTTTGCGCTTTTGTGCATCATGTGCGTCTGTTCGTCGGCCCGGGGAGAGAGCGACATAGCCGAACTGACGGAGCGCGGGAAGAATCTCTATTTCGTTCGCGATTATCGCGGGGCGCTCATGCTTTTCGCCCGGGCGCTCACAATCGATCGCAACAACGGCGAGATTCTCGACTTTATGGGGTGGTGCCACCGCTATCTCGGGAACTGGGCGAGCGCGGAGCGTTTCTTCGTGAATGCGTCGAGCCGTCTGTCCGGCGCTTCGGGGGCGTGGGTCCAGGCGGGACTGGGAGAAACGTACCTCGGAGCGGGACACTACAAGAGAGCCGTCGAGCCGTTCCGGACCGCAATGGGACTGTCGCCCGACGACAAAGAGCTGTCCGTCCGCTGCCTCAAGGGGATGATGTACGCGTATGCGGGGTTGGGACAGTCGAAAGCGCTTGACGAAACATCGGCGCTTCTTGCGCGGATCGACGCGGCGGAGGCGAAGTCCGTGCGGCAGGATGCGCTGGCGTTGCTCGAACGCTCCAGGGCGTCCGCGCCCGCGAAAGAAGAAAAGACCACGGACACGGTGAATCGCGAAGCCGACGCCATCGCGTCGTCGACGAAAGCGCCGGCCGCGTCCGGAGGGAAGGCCGACAGCTGGGGATTCCGACTGGGCGGAAAGATCCGGGAGGGAATTCAGGAACTCGAGCGGCGGAAGATCACGTGGAAGAAAAGTCCCGACTCCCTCGAAGGGGAGTGGTTCTACACATTTCTTCCGCCGGAACCGTATCCGTCCGTTCCTGCGGAGATCGCATCGTCCGCGAGCGACCGGGCCTATGTCCTGTGCGAATACGAAGAACAGCTGATGCGCGTCCGGACCGTCCTGTTCTTCGAAAACGTGACCAGTCCGGCTTCGTATATGGAGTCCGTGATGCGGCTGATTTCGAAAACGCTGGATGGTCGCTTCGGTTCTCCGTTTTACGACGATATGGACGGACTCGCCGGCGAACGCATGTGGAAGGCCGGAGAAGACTGCATGGTTCGCGTCGCATGCACCGCGACAATGCAGAACACGCTTCTCGTTTATGTCGATACGTTGTTTCTTCCCCTCTTTCAGGGATACCTCAGGAAAATTCGTTAAGGAGGACGGGTTTTATGGCGTTTCTGAGTTCCGAAGAAAATACGGCAACGACCGAAAAGCCGAAAAGGAAACATTCATGGATCTACCGCTGGTTCCGGCGCGTCGTTGCGGCGACCCTGGTTTTCATTCTGCTGTCCGTGATGTACAACATGTTCCAGCCGAAGGATTTGCCGACATCGGTCCACATGGGAATGGGGACGCTCTTTCTTGTGGGACGGCGACCCGCCGCCGCAGCCGACGCGTTTGAAAACGCGGTGTACAAGAATTCGTCGAATATGATGGCGTATGCGCTTTTGAGTACGGCCTATGCGGATGCGCTGCGCCTGCGGGAGGCGGAGAAGGCGGGGAAATCGGCGCTCGCCCTTGCGCCGGACAATCCCATCGCGCACATGGTTCTCTGTCGCGCCTTCATGATGAGCGATCAATGGCTCGAAGGGATCAACCAAATGGAACGGGCGATCCGGAGCAGTCTCGAAACCGTCGCGCTTCAGAACACGTACGGAGCCGTCCGGTTCCTGACGACGCCCCTGAAGAACTACATCCTCAACGACTGCGAGCGCGCCTGCCGAAGAAGCGTGGAGCTTCGTCCGAACGACGCGGGCGCTCACGCAGCGCTCGGATGGATCATGGTCGCGAAGAAAAAGGACGAAGAGGCGCTTCGTCAGTACCGGATCCTGAAACAGCTCGATGAAGCCCAGGCGAAGACACTTCTTTCCGCGATCGGTCCGCAGGTGACGCAAAAGAAGGCGGATAAGCTTCTCTCGGTGCTCGATGCGAAAAAGGAGTCGAAGAAGACGAGCGGAGGAAACTGATCCGGGGAATGAAAAAGGCCTTTATTTCCGCGAAAAGGGGCTCTCCCGACGAGCTTTCAAAAGAAGAGAGCCCCTTTTTTGCGGAAATACGGCTTCATTCGGTATGGATCACCCCCCTTGCCCTGATACGTCGGGACGAGTACAATCGTCTTGGTTCGTTGTCACGCAGAACGAGGAAGGAGATGTGGAATGGAAAGCGACAGTAGTTCCAAGGTTCCGTTGTGTGCTTTCGCGGTTGTATCTTCAGAAACGTACGAATGATTACCGGCGCCCCCCTCATGGTTCCGACCATGTCCGGCGCCTGCCGGGCATGAGGAGAGGCGCGACACCCCGAATCTCCCATAGATGAATTCCTCTTTTCAGGCCCACCCTTGGTTCTTCCATGCAAAAAACGCGCATGGATGCGACGCGTTCCGCCGGTTGCATGACGGGCGGCGCGCGTTCGTGATCTCTCGGTGCAAGGGGTGGTCTCATGCTGTCCATTGTCAAGAGCTTTACGGAAAAGGAATCCGGGCCGCTCACGCTTGAAACGGCCGTCGGCGGTTCGTGGATCAACGCCGTCGCGCCGACGGGCGACGAGCTGGAAACGATCTCGAAAATCACGGGCGTCCAGCGCGATCTGCTGGTCGCCGCGCTCGACGTCGAGGAAACGTCGCGCATCGAGGTCGAGGACAACGCGATTCTCGTGGTCATCAACATCGCAAAGGCGTGCGGCAACTTCATTTTCGATGCTATCCCTCTGGGTATCGTCATCACGGCGGACTACATCGTCACGGTCTGTCTGGAGGAGAACGACATCCTCCCGCGAAAGCCCGGGAACATCAACGGCTTCTGTTCGTACAAGCGGACGCGCTTTCTCTTTCAGATCCTCTTCAAGGCGGCGACCATGTTCCTCAAGCACCTGACGCAGATCAGCCGCCAGTCCGACGTGATCGAGCGGAATCTGCGCAAGTCGATGAAAAACGAGGAACTCTTCCAGCTTCTTGATCTGGAGAAGGGCCTGACGTACTTTACGGCCGCGCTCCGGGCGAACCGCGGCGTGGTGGACCGGCTTATCCGCCTGTGCTCCAACTCGCAGATGCACGAACTCATCAAGGTCCGCGAAGAAGACGAGGATCTTCTCGAGGACGTCAAGATCGAATACGACCAGGCCTACGAAATGGTGCAGATGTACAGCAACATCCTGAGCGGAATGATGGACGCCTTCGCGTCGATCATCTCCAATAACCTGAACATCGTCATGAAATTCCTCGCCTCGATGACGATCATCCTGGCGATTCCGACGGCGGTGAGCAGCTTCTTCGGAATGAACGTCCCGGTGCCCTTCTCCGGACATCCGATGGGGTTCGCGTTCGCGACCGGCATCGCTCTCGTGTTGGCCTCGGGCGCGGGATTCTACCTCTGGAGGAAGCGGATGTTCTAAAGTCCCATTCCATACCACACAGACCGACTCAGGGTTCCGGGGGTTTTCCCCGGGACCTTTTTTGTGTCTTTTTTTCCTTGACAGACCGCGGATTTCGTATGACTATTCACAAAAGAGAGAAATGCGTATGGAAAGAGTCCGGGCTGCGCGTGTCGTTTGCGGGAGGGTGAGTCGGATATGAAGGTTCCTGTGAGTTTTCTGCGGCGTGTCCTTTTCCTGGCGTTGCTTGCCGTGTTCCTGCGGGAAGGCATCGCGGCGGAGGCCCTCGGAATCGCCGACGAGGCCGCGCTCGCCCTTACGACGCGTCGCGTGCGTTCGACCTGCTGACGATCAGCGGAGAATACTCGGGACTGCCGTTCCTCCCGTCCCTTCTGGGATCGTTCAACAAGGGGCTCGAGTCCGCCGACGTCGAGGGGTTTTCCTTCGTTCTGAGCGGAGACGACGCATCGGGCGCGAGCTTCGACTTTCTCGTCAAGGCGGGCCTCATGACGACCAGCGCCGACTGGAACGACCTCGCTTCATGGGGGCCTCGGACCATCGGAGGAGTCGTCTCCCGGGACGTGACCGATCCGCCGCTCTCATGGTTCGCCGCCGTGCTGCGGACGACCCGAAACGCTCCGGGATTCGGAAACGCCGTCGAAATACCACTCCGCCTGTTCGTCTCGGCGGATTCGCAACAGACGACCGGCGCGTTGAATCTGCTCGATCTTCTCGGAGGAGGATCCGGCTCCTGTTCGGCGGAGTGTTGCGGACTGCGCTTTGCGCTGGATGACTGCGCTCTGCGGGACTATTCCGACGTGAGAGAGGCGAAACTCGGCATCCGGTTCGACCTGCCGGATCGCGCCGGTGTGTATTGCTGTCAGGATCTCCGTTTCGCCTACGTTCCGAACCAATCGGCGCCGGCGTTCATGGGCTTCCCGCTGACCGTCGCGCGGCTGAACGACACTGCGGACATCGCCCGGATCCGTGTCGCGCCCAATTCGCACATTCTCTGGATAATGCAGCTGCTCGACAGCATGGTGGGTTCCGATTCTCCGTGTGATCGCGATATTATTGATATCGTCACACGCCCCTGGAAGAAGGACTTCAACTCCTGCGCGCAGTACGCGGGAACGTCCTCCGACCAGCCGGGGCTCTTCCTCGACCGCTATCTGTGGCGAACGATCCCGATCGAGGAGCTCGAGTCCGTCGATCTGTTCGAGAATTGGGACCTGATCGAGATCGCCGATATCCGGCTCGGCGAGACGCTCGATCTCGGCGTCTGGTACGGGGATTTCTTTCCTTTCGACCCAGAGTCGTGCGATTGCGGCGCGAATCCGTGCGGCATGCCCGAGACGTATGTCGTTCCGCGAATCCTGGTCCAGAACCTCGGCGTGCGAAAGCTCGACGTCTCCGGGCTCCACAACGACCTCGCGGCGCACGGAATCTGCGCGACGGACTGCGGACTCTGCGACACGCTACCCTTTCTCTTCGTCGACACGACCGACCGCCCCGAGATTCCGGATATCGGCGAACGTGGGATCTACGGAACGACGCCGCTCTTTTTCCTGGGCATCCCGTTCGATGAGTACACGATCGACGTCGCCTACCGGTACGGCGACTTCTGGCGCTGGAACGGAAAAGACGCGGGCGATCCCGAAGCGGGGGACATCATCACCCTGAATTGCGGGAACGCCGTCTACCCCGCCTTCACGAAGACGATCCAGCCGATGGCGAATGCCGATTTCGTCTTCGCCGCGGAAGACGGAACGACCGTCCGGGGGCGGTGGAACACGAACTATTACACGTTCCCGCTGCTTCTTGCCTCCGACGACTGCTCCCCCGACTGTTCGATCCTTTTCGTCCACGTCCCGTGCGACTGCGAGGCTCCGGCGATCGTCGCGGGGCTCAGGGCCGCCGTTCCAAGCCTTAGCGGCGACATCTCCGTCATCTCGGACGATCTCGACGTCGGACGCGCGGAATTCGTCCGGAATCCCGACCCCTCGGACTTCCCGGGCATCGCTGCGCTCCGCGCGGAGGAGGGGGGATCGCTCGTCTGGTACGACGCGTTCTCCGTCGAGGGGATCGACCCGGCCGGAGGGCGCGGCATCCTTCCCGTCCAGCTCCGGTTCACGGTCCCCTTGGCGAAGCTTGCCGGGTACGATTTCTCGGGAGACTGGCGAAAATTGTTCTGGAGCGCCTTCACACTTCGGAGCCGCCCCGTCTCCGGAGACGCCTCCGATATCGCCGACGATCTCGGCGCGGCGGCGAAGGCGTTTCTCGACCGCCAGAGTTTCGTCGCCGCCGACGCGGACGAGATCCGTACCGGCGGGCGCGTCCCCGTGGATCATCTCACGGTGTGGCTGACGGTGTTTGTCGTCGATGGCCCGGCGCCCGACGGAAAGACGTTCAAAAGCGCCGTCCTGAGCACGGGGAACGAGATCCTTTTCGTCTTCGACGGAATCGCCGACGAAAAGATCGAGAACATCCTGTACATCGCCGGGGTGGAACCGATACCGACTCCGACGCTAACGCCGACGCCGCGGCCGACCGCCGCCCCGACCTCGGAGCCGTGGACGCTGACTCTCGAGGGGTGTCCCCCGGGACCTGTCGGCGTCGGGGCGTCCTTCGTCCTCACGGCGGTCCGGCGGCCTGTCGTCGGGAGCGTCTCCTGGAGCGTCGACAATTACCCGGCGTCCCGGGGCGGCCGGAACGCCGCCGACATCGTAGCGCTGAGCGGAACGAGCGGAAACACGGTGACCGTGACCGCGCTCTCTCCCGGACGCGCCGCCGTCACGGCGAGGGCCGGAGGACTCCTTGCGCGATGCGAGCTGACGGTCGCTCCGTCCGGGACCCCGACGCCGACGTATCGGCCGACGAATACGCCGACAATCTTTCCGGCAAGCGGAGGGGGAGGGTGTTCGGCGGGATTCTTTGGAGCGTTTGCGCTTTTGTTCCTGGCGCCGGTGCTGTTTCTGCCGAAGAGATAGGGTTCGCATGGGGAGAATACGGTGGAAGGGGATGCGTTTCCGGCCCCTTTCTCCATTTTTCGTGTCTGTGGGGTACAATAGCGGGAAATGCACGGCGGGGAGGTTCGGACATGAGCGGAGCATTCGTCAAGGAAGACAGCGACCAGCAGGAGCGTATCGAACGGATGAAGATGATCCGGGAACGCGAACAGCTTCTGGTGATCCTCGAAAAAAAACGGACGTATCTGCTTTCCGACCCGAAGGCGGCGGCCATCGATCCGGTCAAGAGGCGATCCATGCTGGAAAGTTTCGAAGAGGAAATCGCGGCGACCCGAAAACTTATCGACGAGAGCAAGAGGGAGCCCGAATGACGCGGCGCGGATGCTCCCGCGCGACCGTTCCATTCTTCGGGAGGATTCTTTCGCTTCTTTTCGCGGCGTTGTGCGCGTTCTGCGTTCCCTCGTTCGCGGAGACGGGCGTCGTCCGCGGCATGGCCGTCGGTCTTCACGGAAGCGCGCCGCTCGCGATGGCCGCGCTCGGAGATCGCTTCCTCTTCGATGCGGACGACGGAACGTTCGGCAAGGAACTCTGGGCGACGAAGGGGCCAGGGGAGATCCCGCTTCTCGTGGCCGATATCAATTCGGGCATGGGGAGCAGCAATCCCGGATGTTTCGCGGTCCTGGGCGACAGATTGTACTTCGCCGCCAACGACGGCGTTCACGGCGGCGAATTGTGGTCGAGCGACGGCACGGAGGCCGGAACCCGGATGGTGGCGGATCTCCTGCCCGCCGCAGGCGAGGGCTCCGCTCCCGCCAAGCTCGTCGCCGCCGGTGGCGCGCTCTTTTTCGAGGCGTCGGACGCGTCGGGCGACCGGGAACTCTGGAAGAGCGACGGAACGGCCGAAGGCACGACGCTCCTGCGCGACATCCGGCCGGGACTAAACGGCTCCCGGATTTCCTCGATCGTCTCCGTCGGCGAACGAATCTTCTTCTCCGCGGATGACGGAACGCATGGCATAGAACTCTGGACCAGCGACGGAACGACGGAGGGGACGCGCCTCGTCCGGGACATCCGGCGCGGCGGCGGAGGGTCGATGCCCTCGAGCCTGGTCGCCGGACCGGGCGCGGTCTTCTTCCTGGCAGATGACGGCGTCTCGGGCCGCGCGATCTGGCGGAGCGACGGGACACGCTCCGGAACGAGGATCGTCGTGATGTTCGCGCAGGGAACGCTGCGCTGGACGTCCGACATGGCGTACGGAAACGGAATGCTTGTCTTCGCAGCGGACGACGGCGTCCACGGACTGGAGCCGTGGATCCTGCGCGACGGGGACGACGCCCCGTCCCTCCTGTCGGATGCAGCGGCCGGATTGGCGTCTTCCGCGCCTTCGTCCTTCACGTTCGTCGGGGATCGTTTCTTTTTCCAGGCGGACGATGCGCTTCACGGGACGCAGCTCTGGGCGTCGGACGGGACGGAATCGGGGACGGCGATGGTCGCGGAGATCCGCGCCGGAGGGACGCTCTTCGGCGCGGCCGCGTCGTTCGTCGCGTTCGGAGGCCGGCTCGTCTTTCCGGCCGATGACGGAAAGAGCGGGATGGAGCTGTGGATCTCGGACGGAACGGCCGAAGGGACGACGCTTCTCGTTGATGCGGACGGCAGCGCCGCTTCGAGCCGCCCCTCGATCCTGTACGTCGGGACCGATACGCTCTGGTTCCGGGCGGAGACGGGGCGCGGCTCCGAGCCATGGTGGACCGACGGGCGCGCAACGGCTGCGCCGCAGGGCAAGAGCGGCGGCTGTTCGGTCGGAATGTCTCCGTTGCTGCCGGCGCTCTTCCTGCCGATGATCGCCCTGCTTCGGAAACGCCGCTGAAATTTCCGGCCGACGGAAAAGACGGCGCGACTCCGGGCGACGGACATCCTCGATATCGATGCGAAGGCGGCGCTCTCCCGAAGGGGAGACGCCGCCTTTTTTTGCTCTTTCGTTTCAGGCCGTCATGGGTCGAATGGGTCTTGAGTCCTTTGCGCATTTTTCTGAATGGAATACGATTTGCACAGAAAAGAAACGTAAAGAGAAGGAGGAGATCTTCGATGCGTTTCGTGCGGGTAGTGTGCCTTGTGTTTCTGCTTCTTGCGTGCACGACCGTCGGTTGGGCGGCGACGGAACTGCTGAAGGACGTCCGCCCCGGAATTCAGAGCGGGAACAGCACCGAATTCGTCTATCTGAACACGGGCGTCTATATCCTGAACGGAAACGACGGCGCCAACGGCAAGGAACTCTGGATCTCGGACGGAACCGCGTCGGGGACGAAGCTGCTCAAGGATATTTTCCCCGGGCCGGGCGATTCCGATCCGTCCGGCTTGATCCCGGTCGGCGGCGATTTCGTCCTTTTCGGCGCGGATAACGGCGTCGCCGGAAAGGAACTCTGGATGACGAACGGGACTCAGGCGGGAACGGCGCTCGTCAAGGACATCAACCAGGGCGCGGCGGGCTCGAACCCGGGATGGTTCCAGATCGCAGCGGGCGCGATCTTCTTTTCCGCGGACGACGGCGTCAACGGCAAGGAACTCTGGAAGACCGACGGGACGGCCGCCGGAACGGTCCTCGTCAAGGATATCAACCCCGGGGCGACCGGCAGCACGCCGCAATTCCTGCAACACATCGGGAACTCCTGGGAAAAGCTGCTCTTCACGGCGGATGACGGCGTCCACGGTCGGGAACTCTGGGTCTCCGACGGTACGCCTGCCGGAACGGTCCTGGTCAAGGACATCATGCCGGGTGTCGGGGACGGATACCCCTCCGACCCGTACTACCCGGAGTCCGGGATGTACGCATACTTCAGAGCCGACGACGGCGTCAACGGAAAGCAGCTTTGGGAATCGGACGGAACGAATGCCGGGACGAAGATGTATCTCGTGAACCCGGCCGGAGATTCGTTCCCGACGTCGATGTACTTACTGGGAACCAAACTCATCTTCGCGGCGACGGACGCGGCGCACGGGCAGGAACTCTGGTCCGTCACCCCTGGCGACTACGACGGAGCGACGCTGCTCAAGGATATCAATCCCGGCCCCGCGGACGGAAACCCGTACGCCTTCGCGCGGGCCGATCCGCTGCTGGTGTTCGTCGGCAACGACGGAGTCCACGGCGCGGAGCCGTGGAGGACGGACGGCACGACGGCCGGAACGCAGATGATCAAGGACATCAATCCCGGCGCTTCGGACGGCAGCATCTCGTGGGGCGACATGGCCTCGACGTTCTTCAAGGCCGTCTTCTTCGCGACCGACGGAATCCACGGAGCGGAACCCTGGGTGACCGACGGGTGGGACACGGGAACGGCGATGCTGTATGACGTGTTCCCCGGCGCTACCGGAAGCGATCCCGCCGGCGCGCGGTTCGCGAACAACAGGGTCTGGTTCCGGGCGAACGACGGGGTTCACGGCGCGGAGCCCTGGTGGACGGACGGCATCGTGACGTTTCTGACCAGCGGCGGCGGAGGATGCGACGGGATTGGCGGCGGACTCGCGTGGCTGTCGGTATTCCCGTTGATCTTCGTGTTCCTGCGGCGGCGCTGAGCGGTCCCGTTCGGAGCTGTTCTTTCGGAGACAGGAGAGGCGCCCCGGGCGATATTCGCCCGGGGCGCCTCTCACTGTGTTCCCGCGCCGATGTGCGGATCCGGTCGGTGCGTCGTACGATCGCGTCCGCTGTGACGAAGGCTTCGTTTTCGTCAGCGCCGCTGCAACCGCTCAAGCTGTTCTTTCAGTTCCGCCCGACAGGAAGATCCCGTCTTTTTGTTGATGTTCTTCATGTGCGACCGGACTGTGTTGGCCGTGATGCACAGGATTCCGGCCATCTCGTCGTTCGACCGCCCCTGCGCGACGAGGAGCGCGACGCACACCTCCTGTCGCGAAAGGCCCAACCGCAACAACCTGAGTCCCAGAAGCTCATCTCCCGTCGGAGCGTCGATCGCGGGCGTCTCCGGGAGTGCGGCTTCATTTCGGGTCGGGATGTCCTTCGCGTCTCCTGATCGCCCGTTTCTGAAGAACAGCCCTGAGAAGAAGAGAATTCCCATACCGAGAAGGCCCGATGTCAGCACGATGGAAAGGCCGTCCGCAGCCGCGAGGGATCCTATCGCTGCTGCGAGCGTCGTGCCGGTGAGCAGTGACCCCGTGACCGTCAGCTGCCCCGCCGCGACGAGCGGCAGCGCGCCGGCGCGTCCGGCCCGGGCCCCGAACCGGAGGATTTCCACGAAGATGTAGGAACCGAAGATCCCGGCGCCGGACTGGAGGCACGCCATCGGGAAAAAGGGGTTCCCCGAACCGACGGCCGCGAGGGAGAGGAATCCGATCGCGAGAAGCGCTTCGGCGCAGAAATAGATCTTTGCCGGGGCGGGATCCGGAGCGCGGCGGAGGTAGAGCGCGACCGCGAGGGCTCCGATCGTGGAGAACGGGTCGCTGAAGACGTCGGCGAGTCCCATCCGGCCGCCCATCCGTGCGACGAAGAGCGACACGAACATCGCGGAGACGACGAAGAACGACGCGGCGCGGAGGACGAATGCCGCCGGAAGCCGAACGCCGCTTCGCGTCGGGCTTCCCCGGGTCTCCGGAGCATCGTCCTCGGCCGGCTCCGCGTCGTCCCCGGCGGGGGCGGACCAGAGGCGGGCGGCCAGGAACGGAAGAAGCGGCGCCAGGAAGGGAAGCAGGGCCGGAACGAGAAGGGTGAGCGCGAGGATCGCCGTTGTCCGGACGGCGCACGCCGCGCCGAAGATCGTCGACCGATGCGGATCCGGAGACCGGGAAAGCGTCCATTCCCACGATGTTATCTGGATCGCCGATCCGAGCGCCGGAAGCGAGAGAACAAGGATGGCCCCCGCACGCGAAAGTCCTTCGGAGGCGATCGCCGCAGGAAGCCAGGCAAGCGCCATGGGAACGGCGGCGCACCACAGGACGTTTCGGTTCCACGAACGCGCGAGCCGCGCTCCGAATCGCGAGATGACGAACAACGCCGCGCACAGGACGAGCGAAAAGACGACATACCCCATGCGACGCTCCCGAAACAACGCCGAGGAGGCGACCCCGAAGAGGGGGCCTTTCAGAACGGTGAGCCACTGCCAGAGCAGGAGCGTTCCCAAACCTGCGGAATTCCGCGCAAAGGCCGAAGAAAAGAGGGCCGCCGCGTCTGCCCGAAGCGACGAACCCGGAACGGTAGTCACCACTATCTCCCTCCCCCGGCAAAGCATACCACACGCCGAAAGAGTCGTACGAGCATGGAATCACAGGCCTTCCGCGAAGGGAGGGGATGTTTTTCACCCTTACTCCGCACCTGTTCTCCTGATATGCTGCGCTGAATTTCCCGCCGGGGCGGTCTTCTCTCCGAATGCTCCGGGCGAGATTGTACGGCAGGGCAATCCGAGAGGAGCGTGTTTTTCCGTGTTTTCCTGTTCATCGCCCGTGTTCTTCCGGGACTGCGAACTGCGTCTTT
Source organism: uncultured Synergistaceae bacterium (assembly GCA_964630155.1). Lineage (GTDB taxonomy): Bacteria > Synergistota > Synergistia > Synergistales > Aminobacteriaceae > CALFXN01. The sequence goes on along the minus strand of CAZVUT010000019.1, from coordinate 2,384 downwards.
CAAAGGCATCCGACACGGAGGGGACGTCGCCGCACCCGGTTTCCGCCGACGAGGCCTGGAAGATTTTCCGCCCTTTCCTCGAGAAGACGGGCGTGACGCGGATTTCGAATATCACGCAGCTGGATCGCGTCGGCATCGCGGTCTTCAATGTGCTCCGGCCGAGCCTGGACGGCTACACGGCCGCCCACGGCAAGGGGTTCACGCCGACGGCGGCCAGGCTGTCGGCTGCCGGCGAATCGCTCGAACGCTGGTTCGGCGTCAACGCGGAGATCCCGTCGTTCCGGGGAACATGGAACGATCTGTCGCGGACGTATCCGATGATTCCCCCGGAACGGCTGCCTCTGACGCCCCACTCCTTCTTCCGCCGGGATCTCGAAATCCCGTGGGTTCTCGGGTGGGATCTCGGCGCGCGGGAGGATGTCCCGGTTCCCCTCGAACTCGTCCGCCTTTCGCCGGGAGGAGGAAGGCGCAAACTGATGGATCTCTCCGAAGGGCTGCTCTTCCAGGCGGGCTCGAACGGCCTGGCGTGCGGCGTCCATCTTCTCGAAGCGATCACCCAGGCGCTTCTCGAGGTCGTCGAGCGGGATTCCGTCACGTGCTGCACGATGGCGGCCCGTGCGGCCGGATGCTCCGCTCCCGTGCGCCGGATCGCGCGAATCGAGACGATTCCCTATCCGAGGGTCCGCGAACTTGCGGACCGCATCCGGTCCGCAGGGATCGGGATGTTGCTGGCCGACAACGGGACGGATGTCGGCATCCCGACGTGGAACTGCTATCTCATCGATCTCGAAGAGGAACACTCCATCGCCACGGCCCACGGCATGGGAAGCGCGATGGACCACGAGACGGCCATGATCCGGGCGATCACCGAATCGGTGCAGTCGCGCTGCGTGTTTCTTTCCGGAGTCCGGGACATCGTCCCGTCGAAGGAGTACCGGAGGGTTCTCCGCTCCGACGGGTCGTGGGCGATGCAGCAGACGGAAAAAGGCGTATCGGAGCGCCTCGATCTCTCCGGCCTCGGGAGCACGGTCTTCGACACATTCGAGGACGACGTCGACTGCATCTTGCGCCGCCTCGCATCGGTCGGGCTTGACCGCGTGATCGTCTTCCGCCTCTCGCGCGACGACGATCCCGTCCAGGCCGTGCGGGTCGTGATCCCCGGGGCGGAGGGGTATATCTTTCCCTACTACGGTCCCGGGGCGAGGGCGAAGGCCGCCATGCAGCACGGATACGGCGAGGGAAGTCCTCTTTTCCGGAAGGAGGGAGCCGCATGGTAGCTATTGTCTTCGGAGGTCCCTCCCTTCAGGGGATCGACCTCCCGATTCCGGATATCGTCGTTCTTCCTCCGGCCGCACAGGGGGACGTCCTCGCGGCGCTCCGGAAATATCATCCCGCCGCGATCGGCCTTCTGGACTGCGATCTTCCCTACAGATCCATGCCGACGTGGCACAAGGAGATCCTGTACGCGCTGGACTCGGGCGTACGGGTCGTCGGGGCCGCGGCCGTCGGGGCGCATCGCGCGGCCGAGCTTGCATCGTACGGCATGGAGGGGGTGGGGAGCATCTTCCGGCGCGTCGCGTCGGGCGAACTCGAGCGCGACGACGAGGTTCTCGGAGACTGGGAGATGACCGGAGGCGACGTGAAACGCCTTTCCGTGCCCCTCGTGGCGATGCGCGACGTTCTGGACGCGGCTGCGACGGAGCGGATCCTTCCGGAGACGGCGGCGTGCGCGCTGACGTGCGCGGCGGAAGGGCTCTTCTGGCGTCGCCGGACGTGGGAGGCCCTTCTTGATTCGCACGCCGCGAAGGCGCTCCCCGGGAGCGACATCGAACGCTTCCGCGAATGGCTGCCCGTGGCTCCCGATCCGGTGCGGGCGGACGCCGAAGCGTTGCTGCGCCGCGTGAGGGAGCTCGCCGAAACGGGAGAGGCGCGACGGCCCGGAGCGAAGCGGGAATACTCCGCGATCTTCCGTTCCCTCGAAGAGCGCGATCGTCCGGTCGACTCGACGAAGGGGGCGATCCGGCAGTGGTGCATCGGCGACATGGCCACCTTCGCGCACCCCGAAGCGGAAGACCTGAACGGGCGGGCGCTCAACCGGAAACTCGTCCTCCTGCTTGCCGCGCAATGGGGCATCGAACCGGAGGATCGGGAGGTCGAGGCGGAGGAAAAACGCCTGCGACGCCGTTTCCGCCTCAAGACCGACGAGGAGTTCGCCCGATGGAAGGCCGAAAACGACCTCGACGACGGCGATCTCCGGCGTCTTCTCGAAGATGAGGCGCTGATCCACCGCCTGCATCGCTGGTTCATGCAGGGGCGGGTCTGCGGCAAAAACACCGACGCCCTTCTCGACGAGCTTCGCCTCCGGGGGGGATATCCGGAATGGA
>CAZVUT010000018.1:0-27779 GCA_964630155.1 uncultured Synergistaceae bacterium | reverse complement strand
CTATCGTCCCTATGTTCAGATGCGGCTTCGTTCGTGAAAATTTCTCCTTCGCCATAATGCACCCTCCTATCCGTGTCGATTCTTATGCTTTCAAGACCTTTTCGGCTATCTCTTCCGGCACCCGATCGTAATGGTGGAACTGCATCGAATACGAAGCCCGTCCGGAAGTTTTGCTCCTGAGGTCTGTCGCATACCCGAACATCTCCGCCAACGGAACGAACGCCCGAACAACCCTTGTGTTCGCCCTCATTTCCATTCCTTCGATGTGCCCCCTGCGTGAGGAGATATCCCCAATAACGTCGCCGACATAATCCTCGGGGGTAACCACTTCGACACTCATGATGGGTTCCTTGAGTATCGGTCCAGCTTTCCGCATCGCTTCCTTGAAACCGATCGAGGCGGCTATTTTGAACGCAATTTCGGAGCTGTCAACCTCATGGTAGCTTCCGTCCACGAGCCTGACCTTGAGTCCGATGACAGGATACCCGCCAAGCACGCCGTTATTGATCGCTTCGTCGAGGCCCTTCTGAACCGCAGAGATATATTCTCTGGGAACTGTTCCGCCAACAACGGCATCTTCAAACTCATACGACTTGCCATCTTCGAGCGGTTCCATTTCAAACACGACGTGTCCGTATTGCCCGCGTCCTCCGGTCTGTTTGACGAGTTTCCCTTCTGCTCGCGAGGCATGCAAGATCGCCTCACGATATGAAACCTGCGGCCGTCCTACCCTGACATCCACCCCGAATTCCCGTTTGAGACGGTCGACGATGATCTCCAGATGCAGTTCTCCCATACCGGAAATTATGGTCTCGCTCGTCTCTTCGTCCGTATGGACTTTGAAGGTGGGGTCTTCTTCAGCAAGCGACATGAGACCTTTCGTTAGCTTGAGCTTGTCGTTTTTCGTCGCAGGTTCAACGGAAAGAGAAATGACTGTATCCGGGAATTCCAGCTTTTCCAGGACAACCGGCGCGTTTTCCGTGCACAACGTATCGCCGGTGCGCGTCATTTTCAATCCCGGAAGCGCGATGATCATCCCGGCCTCGGCTTCTTCGATCTCCTCACGCTTGTTCGCGTGCATGCGCAGTATTCTGCCGATACGTTCGCGAGAGCGTGTCGTCGGATTGTACACGGTCATTCCCTTGGTCAGGAGTCCGGCGTAGATTCTGGTAAAAACGAGACGGCCTACAAAAGGATCGACCGAGATTTTGAACGCCAACGCCGTCAACGGCTCATTCGTGGAGCTTTTTCGCGACACTTCTTCCCCATTATCCGGGTTGATCCCCGTAACGGCAGGAAGATCGAGCGGACTCGGAAGATAATCGACGACAGCGTCGAGAAGGGGTTGTACGCCCTTGTTCTTGAATGCGGATCCGCAAAGAACAGGAACGACACGAAGATGAATCGTGTTTTCCCGTATCACGCGCTTGAGAAGATCCTTCGGAACATCCTTGCCATCGAGGAAAAGTTCCATAACATCCTCGTCAAAATCGGAAAGCGCTTCGATAAGCGCCTCACGGGTTTGAGCCGCTTCTTCTTTGAGATCAGCGGGAATCTCGCGGATATGCGGATCCGTTCCCAGTTCGTCGGTGTAGTACGTCGCCTTCATTTCAACGAGATCAACCATCCCGGTGAAGCTTTCTTCCTCGCCGATCGGGATCTGAATGGGAATGGGTACGGCCCCGAGCCTTTCCTTGATGCCTCGCACGACGGAACGAAAATCCGCCCCGATGCGATCCATCTTGTTGACGAACGCCACACGGGGAACACCGTATTTGTCGGCCTGTCTCCAGACCGTCTCCGACTGGGGCTCAACGCCGCCTACCGCGCAGAACACCGCGACGGCGCCGTCCAGAACGCGCATAGATCGCTCAACTTCAACCGTAAAGTCCACGTGGCCGGGCGTATCAATAATGTTGATGGAACAATCCTTCCAAAGACACGTGGTAGCGGCGGAAGAGATCGTGATTCCGCGCTCTCTCTCTTGATCCATGAAGTCCATTGTCGCAGCGCCTTCATGGACTTCACCCATCTTGTAGTTCCGTCCGGTATAGAACAGAATTCGCTCGGTGGTTGTCGTCTTTCCGGCGTCAATATGCGCCGCGATGCCAATATTGCGAATCTTTCCTATTTCAATACGTTCCATCCGTCCTCACCATCTCACCGAGCGCTGCGCGTCTCCACTACCAGCGGTAGTGAGCGAATGCGCGGTTCGCCTCAGCCATTTTATGCGTATCTTCGCGCTTCTTCATGGAAGCGCCTTCCCCCTTGTACGCATCGACAAGCTCGCGTGCAAGTCTCTCGGACATCGGGATCCCCTTTTTTGAACGGGAATACGACAAGATCCAACGGATCGCAAGAACCTGTGCGCGCTCCGGCAAGACTTCGACCGGAACCTGATAGGTAGCGCCACCGACCCGGCGAGGACGAACCTCGACGAGCGGCTTTACATTATCCATGGCTTTCTGGAAGACTGCGAAAGGCTCTGCTCCGACTCTTTCGCCTGCAATCTCCAGAGCCTTGTAAAACACGCATTCAGCAGTGCTTTTCTTGCCTTCGTGCATCAGGCCACTGATGAACTTGGATGCGGCAATATCGCCAAATCGCATATCCGGCATCGCCGGTCGTTTCGAAATATGCCCTTTTCGCGGCACGGTAAGACTCCCTCCTCAACTCCCGAAAATGACGCCCTTAAGACGCCTTGGGGCGACGAGCGCCATACTTCGACCGCGCCTTTTTGCGATTCTCGACGCCACCGCAGTCAAGCGTCCCGCGGACGATGTGATACCGGACACCCGGAAGGTCCTTGACTCTGCCTCCCCGAACAAGAACAACGGAGTGCTCCTGCAGGTTATGACCAATACCGGGGATGTAGGACGTGACTTCGAGACCGTTCGTCAGACGAACACGCGCAACCTTACGCAAAGCCGAGTTCGGCTTTTTCGGCGTCACGGTGTACACCCTGGTGCAAACGCCGCGTCGGGTCGGATTTCCCTGAAGCGCCGGCGCGTTTGATTTCTCTCTTTTGGAGGTACGTCCTTTTCTCACAAGCTGATTGATTGTCGGCACATAACTCCCTCCTTCCTCAGTCTTTTGTTTCACGAGCGACCTGTCTGTCCGCCCGAATTCCCGCCACTGAAGCTCCCCTGCTTATCGCACACGCCCGACCAAGGAGCACCATAGTGTCAACAAACTCCGTCGGAACATTTCTGCGATCCGCTTCTTGAACCACTCTGTTCACGAACGCGGAATCCGCGTCACGCGCTATAAAGAGCTTATCAAGACCGCCGCTCTCGATAGCGCGGCGAACCTGCCTCTCTCCGACAACCCGCAGAGGCGATGCAAGCTCACATAAAGGCACAATAACACCTCCAGTGCGAAAGCACCATGGAATAATATCAAAAGGCGCAAAGCAGTGTCAAGGACTGTTTGCGCCTTTTGTCGATTCTTCCGTCAAAAGAGATCGAATCTACAACGGAAACGTATCAGCCGTTCGGTTCCAGGACGTTCCCGGCTTTCGCCGCCGTTGTGAATTCTCTGAAACGCTCGTCGCCGGTGCCCGCAGGAATGAGGTGCCCGATTATGACGTTTTCCTTGAGTCCTTTGAGAGGATCCAGATCTCCCTTAACCGCCGCTCCCGCAAGAACCTGCGCGGTTTGCTGGAACGATGCGGCGCTCAGGAAACTGTCGGTTGCGAGGGCCGCTTTGGTAATGCCGTGAACGAAAGGCTTGCATTTCGGACCTTCGCGCAGTTTTCGCACAAAAGATATCCGCCGGATGAGACGTCGTTCCTCGGATCGCCCGGACATGGGCCGAAGCGAAAGGTCCTGCGCCCCGGAACGAACGATCGCGTCGATCTTTTCGTGGTCGATGACCTGCCCGGGTTCAAGCAGGACAACGCCCGCCTGGTCACGGACCGGCTCAAGGAGCACCTTCCCGTACACCCGTTCGGAAAGGTGCTTCCGCACGAGTCGCTCGTATGTAATCAGTTCGCCGTCCGAGATTTCAATTGCGGCGAATTCCGCTTCAAGCAATCCCTTAAGGATGCGTTCATCAACTATCTGCGGAACGTCTTCAACGGCGTTTCCCTGAAGATCGACCGCGCGCAGAACTGTTTTTCCCCACAGATCCGTCTTAATTTTCTCTCGTACGACATCCGGCAGATGCACAAGCTCGACGGAGTGCCACACCCTTACGGAACGGACGTTCGCTTCCTTCAGTCTTTGAATCGCTTCGGCGGAAATAAGACGATCGGCTTCCGCGACGGTTGTTTCATCGACGACGACCTTCTCGGCGAGATACGCCGCATCGACGAGCTTTTCAAGGGTTCCGGTTTCACGAACGACAATCGGGGACGGAAGGTGCGCCGTAATGATGCCGAGTCGTCCGGGAGTCAGCTCGGACCCGGCCGGCATCTCCTTCCCATCAGGTGATACAAAGGGTTCGATGAGTTCCATCCCCTCGAGGCGCTTTCTGAAGGCCGCCTCTCCGACAATGAAAAGGCAGTCCTTGCCATCGCCCAAATCCACGATAACTTCCGAAATCAAATTCCCGGGTTTCAGGATTGTCCTCAGCGCCGATTCATCGAGCTGACGCCCGCAAAGCTGGCTTATCGCCTCATTCGTCTTTTCGGCGCTCCGCAGCGTTTTTCCGGAGAGAACACGATTCGCTTCCTCGATGTGATGTTCGTTTTCTTCTGCGATCACCGCGTTTTCCGTTTCTATCTCGTCGGTCCAGACAAGATCGCCTGCGACAAAACCCGTGTCTCCTTCTTCGACGACGCGCATCCTGTTGACCGGAGCCACCTTCCGAAGGATGACCTCGATGTGTTTGTTGTTGATCGAAACGCCCTGAGAGCGGTAGACCTCCTGGATTTCGTCCACAAGGGCCGTCTGGACTGCTTCGATTCCCTCAACTTCGAGAAGCTGCTGCGGGTCGATATTGCCCTCGGTGATCCGCTGTGACTTTTTCACTTCCTGTCCCTCTTCGATAAGAAGCCTCTGCGACGTCGGGATATTGAACGTCGCTTTTTCTTCCTCGGAGTTTTCCGGAGCGATGATGACCTTTCGCTTTCCTTCCATCTCGCGAATCTCCAGCACGCGGCCGTCGACTTCGGCGAGGTAAGCGATCTTTTTCGGTTTTCGGACTTCAAAGAGCTGTTCAATTCTCGGAAGGCCCTGCGTAATGTCTTCTCCGGTCAGACGTACGCCGCCGGTATGAAAGGTGCGCATTGTGAGCTGCGTCCCGGGTTCGCCTATGGACTGGGCCGCGACGACGCCGACGGCTTCGCCGATGGGGACTTCCCTGCGGGCCGATAGATCCATCCCGTAGCACTTCTGACAAACGCCATTCTTCAGCGTACAGGTGAGAGGGCTGCGAACCCAGACCGTATCGATGCCGGCGGCTTCGATAGCCGCAGCGATCGCGGGCGTGATGTTATTCCCCTTGCCGACGAGAAGTATCCCTGTTTCGGGATGTGCGATGTCGGTGAGGGCGTTGCGGCCGACGATGCGTTCCGACAGCGAGATCATAACCTTTCCGTCCTGAAGGAGAGGTTTGATGCGAACGCCCTTATCCGTCCCACAATCCCGGTCGGTGACGATAATGTCCTGTGCGACGTCAACGAGTCTTCGCGTGAGGTATCCCGATTTCGCCGTTCTGAGCGCGGTATCGGCGAGTCCCTTTCTCGCGCCGTGCGTGGAAAGGAAGTATTCGAGCATGTTCAGGCCCTCACGGAAGTTGGCCGTTATCGGATAGTCGATGATGCGTCCCGACGGATCGGACATCAATCCTCGAATTCCGGCCATCTGCCCCATCTGGCTTTTGCTGCCGCGCGCTCCCGAATCCACCATCATGCGAATCGGATTATCCGGCTCCATGCTCTCGAGTATTCCGTCCGCTATCGCCCGTGAAGCCTCGGACCAGAGAGTTTCCTTCTGGAACAGATATTCGTCGGCCGTCAGGATGCCCATGTTGTATTCCGATTTGAGTTCTTCGTCCTGTTCCAACGACTTTTCCGTAAGTATCTTTTTCTGTGCGGGAATGATAATCGAATCAACACCGAAGCTGATGCCGCTCAGCGTCGCCCAGTGATATCCGAGCGTTTTCACCGCGTCCAGCGTCTTGACGATGGCGACACGGTCGACGACATCGTAGGCGTCATCGAGAAGTTTTCCGATGTCTTTCTTGCTGAGCTGTTTGTTGATGAAGCGCAGTTTTTCCGGCAATACGCTGTTGAAGAGGACGCGTCCGGGGCTCGTTATGATCCACCCGTTCTTGACCTTTTCTTTTTCCTCATCGCTCAGTTTAAGCTTGTCCTTTTCCTCTTCACTTATTTTCCATGTCGGATCGGCCTTCAGGAAGATCTTCGAGTTGACGTGGACGACGTTATGGTCCATGGCGATAAGAACGTCCTCGATATCCGTGAAGTGCATCCCCTCGCCGTTCTTCCCGGGACGGAGGTCGGTCAGGTAGAATATTCCGAGCACGATGTCCTGCGTCGGAATGACGATCGGCTTTCCGCTCGCCGGCGACATGAGGTTGCTCGCCGAAAGCATGAGCATACGCGCCTCCGACTGTGCTTCGATGGAGAGCGGAACGTGAACCGCCATCTGATCTCCGTCAAAATCCGCGTTGAACGCCGTGCAGACCATCGGGTGCAGACGTATCGCCTTTCCCTCCATGAGGACGGGCTCGAAAGCCTGAATCCCGAGACGGTGCAACGTCGGCGCACGGTTCAGCATGACCGGATGATCCCGTATGATCTCTTCGAGAATTCCCCAGATCTCGTCCCGTCCGCGTTCGATCAGGCGTTTGGCGCTTTTCACGTTCGGCGCAAGCCCCTGTTCGACAAGCTGCCGGATCACAAAGGGTTTGAAGAGTTCAAGCGCCATCTGCTTCGGCAATCCGCACTGGTAGAGCTTGAGCTGAGGCCCGATGACGATGACCGAGCGGCCGGAGTAATCGACGCGCTTTCCGAGGAGGTTTTGCCGGAAGCGACCTTTCTTCCCACGGAGAAGATCCGTGAGGCTCTTCAGCGGGCGGTTTCCGGCCCCCAGAACTGCTTTCCCCATACGGCCGTTATCGATCAGAGCATCGACGGCTTCTTGGAGCATTCGCTTCTCGTTGCGAACGATTATTTCCGGCGCGTGCAGTTCCTGAAGTTTGCGAAGCCGGTTGTTCCGGTTAATGACCCTGCGGTACAGGTCGTTCAGATCCGATGTGGCGAATCGTCCGCCGTCGAGCTGAACCATGGGGCGCAGGTCGGGCGGAATCACGGGAAGCACTTCGAGAATCATCGAGGTCGCACGGCAATCGCTTTTGCGGAAATCCTCAGCCACCTGCAGGCGTTTGATGAGCTTCCGCTTCTTTTGCCCTGTGCTCTCGGAAATTTCCTCCCGTAGCGAAGCGGCCAGCAGCTCGAGATTGATCCTTTCAAGGAGCGTTTTCACGCCTTCGGCGCCGATTCCCGCTTCAAACTTCTTGTCGTAGAGGGAGCAGAGACGATATTCGCGTTCGAGGATGATGTCAGCGACCGCAAACGGCGACACTCCCTGCTCGATGACGATGTAGCACGGATCTTCGACGGTGATTTTTTCCTGCTGCACCGTAAAGCGCGCGGGATACTTCTGGCTGAACGTCTGAAGCTCCGTTTCGGAAAGCACATCGTTTTTCGCGAACGGCAGCCGGGCCGCGGCTGTGATGACGAAAGCCTCCTGATTTCCCTGAAGGTATCGGTTCGCATCGATACCGAGTTCCAGCGCGAGAAGGCGCTGATATTCGGACTGCGAAACGATGTCCCCGACCTTGTAGTGCAGCGCTTCCGAAACGGACTGGAGTTCAAACGCCGGCTCCGCTTTGAAGAGGTCATCGCCATATTCCGTTTTGTAGCGCGCCAGTTGCTGCGCGGTAACGACATCCCCATCACGCACGGGAATATCATTGACGGCGACGACCTTGTAGGCTTTTTCCGCCTTGAACTTCGTCGGGTCATAATGAACATGAACCTTGACTTCCTTCTCGGAAATGACTTCTCCCTTTCGGGCGAGGTCGGTCCTTCGACCGTCGGAAACGATCTTGTACGCCTCTTCAAGACGGCGGGTCGGCGCAAAATACACGACCTTCTCGAGATCCTTCGTGCTCGAGCCAAGAAGAAGGCTGAGACGGCTCGGGATTCCTCGAAGATACCATATATGGACGACCGGAGCGGCAAGTTCGATATGCCCCATCCGTTCCCTGCGGACCCGGTTGTCCGTCACTTCGACGCCGCAACGGTCACAGACGATGCCCCGGAACTTGGGCCCGCTTCGCTTGTATTTGCCGCATGCGCATTCATAGCTTTTTGTCGGACCAAAGATACGCTCGCAGAACAATCCGTCCTTTTCCGGCCGCAACGTTCTGTAATTGATCGTCTCGGGCTTCTTGACCTCTCCGCTCGACAGCTCGCGAATGCGCTCCGGACTCGCAAGCTTGATCCGGACACCTATGATTTCGCGTTTTGACATTATTCGTCTGCCCCCTCCGATTCGACGTCTTCAGGGAATACGGTGAGATCTCCGTGAAAGAGTTCTTCGGAAAGCTCCTCGATATCGTCCTCTTCCGTTTCCGCCGCCGGTTCTTCCGCCGCTACATGTTCCTTCGCGGCGACGGAGGAAGGCCGCGAGGTGAAATGAGTCATTTCGTCCTCGTCTTCCTCCATGACCAGTTCTCCAATCGTGCCGTCCGTGTACTTGACTTCGACATCCAGTCCGAGCCCCTGCAGTTCCTTGACGAGAACCCGGAAGCTTTCCGGGACGCCCGGCTTCGAGAGATTCTGCCCCTTCACGATGCGCTCATAGGTCTTGAGTCGTCCGCGAATATCATCGGATTTGACGGTCAACATCTCCTGAAGGATATTGGCTGCTCCATAGCCCTCCAGGGCCCAGACTTCCATTTCGCCGAAACGCTGCCCGCCGAACTGGGCCTTGCCGCCGAGAGGCTGCTGCGTTATCAGGCTGTACGGCCCGATCGATCGGGCGTGAATCTTGTCGTCGACAAGGTGAATGAGTTTCAGCATGTACATGTATCCGACAGTGACCTTTTTCTCCATCGGAACTCCGGTGCGCCCGTCGTACAGCGTGATCATTCCGTCACTCGTAAGATCCGGGAAGTCCGAATCCTTGAGGGCCCGGAGATGCATGAAAATTTCCTCTTCCTTCGCACCCTCGAAAACCGGCGTCGCGACGTGCCATCCGTTCTGAACAGCGACGAACCCCATAATCGTTTCCAGAACCTGCCCGAGGTTCATCCGGCTCGGAACACCGAGCGGGTTGAGTACGATGTCGCACGGCGTCCCATCCGGGAGGTACGGCATGTCCTCCTCGGCCATGATTCTCGAGACGACGCCCTTGTTTCCATGCCGTCCGGCCATTTTGTCGCCGACCGTAATCTTTCGGAGCTGCGCGACATATACCTTGACGACCTCATTGACCCCGGGGCTCAGGGCATCGGGGTTGTCCTCCCGCGTCATTTTCTTTACCGCGACGATTTTCCCCCGCGCACCGTGCGGAACGCGCAACGAAGTATCCCGGACTTCACGGGCCTTCTCGCCGAAGATCGCGCGAAGCAGCTTTTCTTCTGGCGTCTGATCGGATTCGCCTTTCGGGGTGACCTTCCCTACCAGAATATCGCCGGCGTTGACTTCGGCTCCGACACGGATGATTCCCTCTTCGTCGAGATTCTTGAGGACGTCTTCGCCGACGTTCGGAATATCGCGGGTGATCTCTTCGGGTCCGAGCTTCGTATCCCGGGCTTCGATCTCGTACTCTTCAATATGAACGGAAGAATACATGTCCTCCTTTACAAGACGCTCACTGAGAAGAATGGCGTCTTCGTAGTTGTACCCCTCCCACGCCAGGAAGGCCACAAGAACGTTTCGACCGAGCGCAAGCTCGCCGTCATCGACGCTCTGTCCATCGGCGATGATCTCTCCGGCGCGCACCCGATCATCCTTCCAGACAATGGGCCTCTGATGAATGATGGTTCCCTGGTTCGATCTCCGGAACTTGACGAGTTTGTATTCCTTGCGGCGCGACGCGTCTTCTTCCGAGCGGATAACGATCGTGCTCGAATCAACGTAGTCGACGACGCCGTCCTCACCCGCCACGACACAGGAGCCGGAATCCTTGGCGATTCGATGTTCCATCCCGGTCCCGACGAACGGAGCCTCGGGGCTGATCAGCGGAACAGCCTGCCTCTGCATGTTCGAACCCATCAGAGCCCGGTTCGCGTCGTCGTGCTCCAGGAACGGGATAAGCGCCGTCGATGCGGAGACGATCTGCTTCGGCGAAACATCAAGATACTGTATCTCTTCCTTTGGGACGGTCACAATAAGCGACCGGTACCGCGTGTGGCTTTCCTCTTCGAGAATCGTGCCGTCAGGAGCAAGCGGCGTGTTCGCGCGCCCGACGAATGCGTTGTCCTCTTCATCGGCGGAGAGATAGACGATTTCATCAGTCACCCGCCCGTTGATTACCTTTCGTCTCGGAGTCATCAGGAATCCGTACTCGTTGAGCAGCGAATACGTCGCAAGAGACGTCACAAGTCCGATGTTCGGACCTTCAGGCGTCTCGATCGGGCATACCCGGCCGTAATGCGTGTAGTGCACGTCACGCGCCTCGAACCCTGCCCTCTCACGGCTCAGACCTCCGGGGCCGAGCGCTGAAAGGCGTCTGCGGTGCGTCACTTCGGCAAGAGGATTCGTCTGGTCCATGAACTGCGACAACTGTCCAGACCCGAAAAACTCCCGCAAGGCCGCGGCAATCGGCCGGACGTTGATCAGATCCCGCGCCATGGCTTTCTCGAGATCCGGGATCGTCGTCATGCGCTCCCGGGCGATCCGCTCCATGCGAAGCAGGCCGATGCGGATCTGGTTCTGGAGAAGCTCTCCGACCGACCGGACACGCCTGTTTCCGAGATGATCGATATCGTCGTCCTGGGCTTCGGGGTTCTTCAGGTTGATGAGTCCGAGAATGATGCTCTTGATGTCGTCAAAGGTAAGGAGACGCTGATCTTCAGGAACGGAAATACCGAGGCGCCGGTTCATCTTGTAGCGGCCCACACGTCCCAGATTGTAGCGTCTGGTGTCGAAGAAGAGACTATAAATGTATTCCCGGGCGTTCTCTATCCGGGCCGGTTCGTTCGGACGCAGTCTGCGGAACATTTCGAGAATGGCTTCGTCCGTGCTCGCCGTCCGGTCTTTCTCTATGGTCGCAGCTATGGAGCTGTCGATATCCCAGACCGAGACCTTCGTACGTCCGAGCGCAGCTATCTTTTCCAGGTGCTCCTTGGTCAGCCTGTCGTTTTTTGCAACGACAAGATTTCCGTCCTGATCGAGGATCGCCGCCGCAGTGAGACGCTTTGTGAGGTCTTCCTCGTCAAGGTCGACTTCGATCTCTCTCGCCTCGAACCGGGATAGTATTTCTTCGTTATTTCGGACTCCGAAGGCTTTCAGAAGAATCGTGACGGGTATTTTTTTCCTGTTGTCGATGTTCACGGAGAGCATGTCCCCGGGGGTAAGACTGAATTCAAGCCAGGCGCCGCGGTCGGGAATTATCTTCGCCGAATACGCTTCCTGTCCGGGAATCTGCTCGTCTTTCGTAAAGTAAACTCCTGCGGATCTCGCAAGCTGATTGACGACAACCCGCTCGGTTCCGTTGATGATGAACGTTCCCCGATTCGTCATCAGAGGGAAATCACCAAGGAAAATTTCTTCTTCCTTGATTTCCATCGTCTTCCTGTTGACCAGCCGGATCGTCGACCGGATGGGCCGGGACCAGGTCATGTCTCTCTGGCGAGCTTCCTCTTCCTCCGTACTCGGTTCGTCGAGAAAGAACTTTACGAACTCGAGCGCAAAGGTTCCATCATAGCTTTCGATCGGAAAAACCTCATGAAGAAGTTCCTGGAGCCCTTGCTCTGCACGCTCGTCCGGATGGACCGATTCCTGATAGAACCAGCGATACGATTCTCGCTGCACTTCGATCATATCCGGAATTTCGACCAAATCGCGGGCGCGACCGAAGGTCAACCGTTGACGCTTCCTCCCTACCGGAACGAACTCGGGCATGGGACCAACGACCTCCCTATCTCTTTTGAGGGGATGTGACACTGACAAGCTATGAAAATAGCACAAAGGTCATAGCGTGTCAATGACACACCATGACCTTTATCCACATTTTTATGGTGCCGGGACGGGGACTCGAACCCCGACAAGCGTTAGCCCACTAGAACCTGAATCTAGCGCGTCTACCAGTTCCGCCATCCCGGCATCTTTGAACGGAGGTAATTGTAGCAAGGGGAGCCCGGTTTGGCAAGCGCTCGGGCTCAAACTGAAACGTCAACGCATTTATTGGAGAAGACTCCCATACAGAGAGATCGGCTCCCTATTTTGGCCGGACATCCGGAGTTCAACGCCGCGCCGAAGCGCGCCGAAGACGATCCTGTATCGCGCGGCCGACGCCCTCGACTTCGGGCCATTCGGCCACGATGAATTCCGCGCCGCTTCGTTCGAGTTCTCTCATCGCGGAGAACAATCCGCGCGCGTAGTTCTCCGGGTCTTCAAAGTAAATCGACTGCAACGTTTCTTCCGGGAAACGGCGCATCCCCATATACGCGATCACGCGCAGTCTCTTTTCTTTTTCATCACTCGGGAATCGGATCTCTTCACCGTCTCTCCACGTCAGAAGGGGAATTCCTGGAGCGTAGTGGCGGAATCTCGTACCCGGCGAACGTTTCAGGACGTGTTCGCCATCGGGAGAACAGACGGGGCCAACCACGCATGTCAGGTCTTCCACCGATGTCCCGCCGGGACGCAGCAAAACCGCGTCGTTTCCGGTGACGTCTATCACCGTGGATTCGACGCCATATCGCGTCGGTCCTCCGTCGAGAATCAGGTCAACATTCCCGCCTAGATCCTCGAGAACGCTTTTCGCCTCGGTAGGGCTTGGGCGCCCGCTCCTGTTCGCACTCGGGGCAGCTATGGGGAAGCCCGCCTTCTCAATCAGCGAAAGGGCTACCGGGTGGGCCGGCATGCGGATCGCGACAGTTTCAAGCCCTCCCCGTACCGCTAAAGGAACGATCGCCTTTGAATGCAGCACAATCGTCAAGGGCCCGGGCCAGAAATGTTCCATAAGTTTCGCGGCGTTCGGAGTGACGTCGGCAAGCGAATCCGCCTCAGCGAGAGATGCCACATGGAGGATAAGCGGGTTTTCCGAAGGACGCCCCTTTGCACTGTAAATGCGTTTCGCGGCCTCCGGGTCGAGCCCGTCGCCGCCAAGTCCATAGACGGTTTCGGTGGGAAACGCCACAAGGCCTCCTTCGGCCAGAATCATGGCGGCCCGGGCGATAAGCTCCCTGTCGGGATTCCACGGATCTATGCGAACAATATTCCCGGGCATCGTTCGTCACTCCCCCGAAACGAAGTCGTACGAAGCTGTGAAGTCTTCACGAAACGCCGGAAAGGTTCCGTCCAGTATCGCCTGTCGCATCTTCTCGGCGAGAGCCACGAGGAAACGCAGGTTATGCCAGCTGCACAGGCGCGACGCAAGAATTTCACCGGTGCGGTAGAGATGCCGGATATACGCCCTCGAGAAGGTCCTGCACGCGTAGCAGTCACATTCCGGATCCAGAGGAGAAAAATCCCGTTCATAGATTTTGCTCTTGATATTGATGGGCCCACGGGCCGTCAGGAGCGTTCCGTTGCGCCCGTTCCTGGTGGGAAGAACACAATCGAACATATCCACGCCCCGCGCAACACCTTCAACGAGATTGAGCGGATGCCCCACGCCCATCAGATATCGCGGCTTCCCGAAAGGGAGCAACGGATCGAGCTCCTCGAGAATACGGTACATATCGGCATGGCTCTCTCCGACAGAGAGTCCTCCGATCGCATATCCGGGGAAACCCATCGGAACAAGATCTCCTGCCGATCTGCGCCTGAGATCTTCAAAAACGGATCCCTGAACGATGCCGAAGAGCGCGTTCCGGGATCCTTCCCAAGCCTTGAGCGAGCGTCCTGCCCAAAGGGAGGTCCGGCGAACACCTTCTTCCGCCTGTTCCCTCGTGCATGGATAGGGGACGCACTGGTCGAAACACATGGCGATGTCGCTTCCGAGCGTCCGTTGAACCTCCATGGCCTTTTCAGGCGTCATGAAGTGACGGCTTCCGTCAAGATGCGACTGGAACTCCACACCGTCGTCGGTTATCCGGTTCAGCGACGCGAGCGAAAAGACCTGGAATCCGCCGCTGTCAGTGAGGATGCTCCTGTCCCAGGACATGAACGAGTGAAGACCCCCGGCCTCTTTTATGAGTTCCGCTCCCGGACGCAGATATAAATGATATGTGTTGGACAGGATAATCTGCGCTCCGAGTTCCTTCAGTTCAAACGGCGCCATGGCTTTGACGGTCGCTTGCGTCCCCACAGGCATGAAGACGGGAGTCTTCAGAATTCCGTGCGGTGTGACAAGTTCTCCCGCTCGTGCTCCCGTAACCGGGCATTGTGCGATGACGCGATATTCAAACATCCGTGTTCTCCTCCAGACGAAACAGCCCGAATGCGTTTTCCCGAACCTGGACCGCAAACTCCTCAACCGGTACGCCGCGAACGCGGGCGACGGTTTCGTACACATCGACAACATTCGCCGGTTCGTTGCGCTTCCCCCTCGTTCTCTTGGGCGACAGATATGGGGAGTCCGTTTCACAGAGAATCCTGTCATCCGGAACTTGCGCCGCTATGGAGCGAAGCGCTTCGTTTTTCGCGTACGTCACTGGTCCGGAGAAGGACAGGAAATACCCCATGTCGAGAAACGCCGCCGCATGCTCCGGCGTCCCCGAGAAGCAGTGGATCACGCCTGTCAGTCCGTCTCCTTCGTTTCGGAGAACAGCGAGCATATCGTCGTACGCGTCGCGCACGTGGAAGACGAGCGGCAGATGTTCCTTTCGCGCCCATTCGAGATGCATCGAAAGGACGGACAACTGCGCCTCACGCGGCGAATGATTGTAGTAGTAATCCAGGCCGGTTTCCCCGATAGCCCGGACCACTTTTTCCCGCGCAAGCGCGAGCAGGTCCTCCGGCAACCCCGAAGTCACCGACGACGCTTCATGCGGATGCACCCCCACAACGGCATAGACTCCGTCCCGCCCATGAGAGCGGGCTATTCTGACGGCGTCGGCGCTGGAGGCGACGTTCCCCCCCACAACCATCAGATGGGATACTCCGGCGTCATGCGCCCGCGCTATTGCGGGGTCCGCTCCTTCCGGGAAGTGCTCCGGATTCAGATGACAGTGTGAATCGATATATATTCCTCTCATGGTCACTCTCCTGAAAAAAGCATCGGGCCGTTCCGTAGAGGAAGGCCCGATGTCATGGTATCGTTCCAATATTCTCTCATCCGGCTTGACGATCCGAAAACCGTTTCGCGCCTCCATGCCGCGGGCCGATCGGGCGCAACAGAAGGCCCTGTTCGGGGGTTTCTAACTGACGCGGCTTCCGAGCGGCGCGGATTCGTCGACGGTCAGCAAGCCGAGGGCGGACTTGTCTTTCGGCCCGGCGGCCAGCAGCATGCCCCGGCTTTCCACTCCGCAGAGCGTCACGGGCTTGAGGTTCGCGACGACGATGATGCGTTTCCCGATCAGATCCTGGGGGGTGAAGAACTCCTTGATACCGGAGACGATCTTTCTCTTTTCATACCCCAGATCGAGGTAGAGGGCGTAGAGCTTTTTCGCCTTCGGTATCTCTTCCACCCCGATGACTTCGGCGACGCGCAACTCGACCGACCTGAACAGGTCGATCGAAATCTCGTCTTCGTGTTCGCTCGGGACCTTGGCGTCCGGAGCCTTCGCCCCGTCCTTTCCGGACAACTTGGCCTCGCGATCCTTTTTCCACTGGTCGACGTCAATCCTCGGGAACAGCACGTCCCCCTTCTGCGTCATCTGCCCCGCAGGCGCATTCCGCAGAACAACCGTCGGGAACCGTTCGTCGAGCGGATCGCCGGTGAATCCGAGCTGGACGTACATTTTCTTCGCGGCGTTCGGCATGAACGGAGCCGTCAGAAGCGCGACCGCCCGCAGGACGGCGAAGAGCGTTGACAGCACGGTATCGAGGCGTTCGCCGTTTCCCTCGCGGCCGAGCTTCCAGGGCATCGTCTCGTCAATGTACTTGTTCCCCCGTCCGAGCAGCGCCCAGATGGATTTCAACGCCTCGTCGAACGAGAAGACATCGAGTTTTTCCTTCACGGTCGCAAGCGTCGCATCGATGAGCGAGAGGACTTCCTCGTCGACGGGAAGGATCTCTCCCGGAGCAGGGACCTTGCCGTCACGGTAGTTGCCCATCATCTGAAGCGTCCTGTTCAGCAGATTCCCGAGGTCGTTCGCAAGGTCGGAGTTGATGCGCTGCACCATGGCCAGTTCGGAGAAGTCTCCGTCCAGTCCGAACGGAACCTCGCGAAGAAGGAAATAGCGGAACGGATCCACTCCGTAGACACGGGCCATTTCGAACGGATCGACGACGTTCCCCTTCGACTTCGACATCTTTTCGCCCTCGACGGTCCACCAGCCGTGCGCGAAGACGCACACAGGCGGATTGAGCCCGAGCGCGAGGAGCATGATCGGCCAGATCACGCAGTGGAAACGGATGATGTCCTTCCCAACCAGATGCCGGACCGCCGGCCAGAATTGCGCGAATTTCTCGCGGTCGTCGAGATATCCGCATGCGGTCGCGTAGTTGATCAGCGCGTCGAACCAGACGTAGACGACATGTTTGTCGTCGCCGGGAACGGGAATCCCCCATTTCAGCGTCGTTCGCGAGATCGACTGGTCGCGCACGCCCGAACGGAGGAAACTCACGATTTCGTTATAACGGCTCCGGGGCAGGATCGCCTGCGGATTCGCCTCATAGTGCGCCAGAAGCTTTTCGGCGTACTTCGAGGCCCGGAAGAAGTAGCTCTCTTCCTGCATCTGAACGAGCGGACGTCCGCAATCGGGACAGGTCCGGTTCTCCCCCATGCTGCTCTCGGGAACGTACGTCTCGCACGGGACGCAGTACCACCCCTCGTAGGACCCCTTGTAGATATCCCCCTGGTCCATGAGCTTTTGGAACATGCTCTGAACGACGCGTTCGTGACGCTCTTCCGTCGTCCGGATGAAGTCGTCGTTGGAAATTCCGAGCACCGTCCACAGGTTTCTGAAGTTCAGCATGGTCTTGTCGGCGAGTTCCTGGGCCGTCATGCCTTTGGCTTCCGCGCTCTGCTGTATTTTTTGGCCGTGTTCGTCCGTGCCGGTCAGGAAAAAGACGTTGTCGCCCCGCATGCGCATGTGCCTGCACATGACGTCCGCGGCGATGGTGGTATAGGCATGGCCGATATGCGGAATATCGTTCACGTAATAAATGGGCGTGGTGAGATAGAAGTTTTTCTCTGACATGTTCGTTCTCCTCCTTGCTCCTGCGAAACCGGGGGTGGAGCTTTTCGCCTTTTAGCGCTATCTTCCGGTGCTTTTTTCTGAAAAAAGATATTCCTTGACACGGTTTTTCGGTACACCATACAACTGATTGATCGTTTTTACAATATCCTTCTCACTGATTTCTTCGTTCCGCAACCGCTTCGACGCAGCCTGCCATTCGTCGTCATCGGGCGCTGACGGGGAAGACCCCTCGACGACAAGGATCATCTCCCCGCGAAGGGCATCTCCCGTCTTCACTCGCTTCAGGATCTCTTCGGACGCTCCGCGGATACATTCCTGATAGATCTTCGATATCTCCCGGACCAGAGCCGTTTTCCTGTTCCCCAGCGTCGAAACGATTGATTCCAGCTGTTCCTCAAGTTTATGCGGAGACACGTAGAAGATCAGCGTATGCGTGACGTTTTGGAGTTTTTCGAGCGCCGCTCGCCGCTCGCCGGCCTTGTCGGGCAGAAACCCGAAAAAGAGAAACGGGTGCACGGGAAGCCCGGAAAGCAGAAGGGCCGGAACGAATGCGGTCGCTCCGGGGAGGACGTCGACAGGGACTCCCGCCCGTATCGCTTCTGCAATGATACACGCCCCGGGGTCCGAGATTCCGGGAGTGCCGGCGTCCGACACGAGCGCTATGTTTTCGCCGGCGAGGAGCCGGCGAAGAAAGGATTCCGTCCGTGAACGCTCGTTATGCGCGTGATAGGAGACGAGCGGGGTTCGGATCGCGTATCGCCTGGTAAGGACCGACGTCGTTCTCGTATCTTCACACAGGATGACATCGGCCTTCCGCAGTATCCGTATAGCCCGGAGCGTCATGTCTTCAAGATTCCCGACGGGTGTCGGAACGACAGTCAGCGGCATGCGGCGCCTCCCGGAGCGTAGGCGTTTTTCATGTCGTCCGTTTCTTCTCCGTTCTCCCCGTAAAGGAAAAAGGGGGGTTCCACGAACAATCCCTTCCCGGCCGCTCGAACCGCCTCCACGAGGACGACAGAGGCGAAAGCGCCGGGACGATGGTGCACGAAACGGACACGCTTCGGTTCCAATCGCATGCCTGAAAGGGCCGAGAACAGTTCGGCGGTCCTGTCGGCGAGAAAGACCATATAGAGCCGCCCCTTGTTCCGGAGCAGCCACTTCGAGCACCGGAGAACGTCTTCAAGGGAACAGCACACTTCCTGCCGCGCCGTCGCAGAGGACTCGGCCGCGCTCCTCCGGTTCCTGCCTATTTCGTGGTATGGCGGATTCGTCACCACGACGTCCATGGTTTCGGGAGCGTAAAAGTCCGCGATGTTTCGCAGATCGCCGCAAACATACGACACCCGCGATGAAAGTCCGTTTTCGCCGGCATTCCGCTTCGCCAGCTCAACCAGGTCCGGTTGAATTTCCACGCCCGAAATCCGCCCCGCATCCGGAAAGCGCAATGCGAGCAGGAGCGTCACGGCTCCGGTCGCGGACCCGAGTTCGAGGACTTTCTCGCCCTTGCGGATATGCGCAAACGCGGACAAGAGCACGGTGTCCACCATAACCCTGGGTCCGTCATGAGGCTGCCACATGCAGAGAGCCCCCCGGACGATATCGTCCCTGCTCAGCGTCATGCGTCCGTACCTCTCATCGCCACTCCTCCAGATCGATGCCTACCACCTGAGACAGCCCCGGTTCCGACATGGTCACGCCGTAGAGGACGTCGGAACGTTCCATCGTCGCGCGACGATGCGTCATGACGATGAGCTGCAACCGTGCGGCATATTCCCTGGCCAACTCGGCGAAACGCAGGAGATTGTATTCGTCGAGCGCCGCATCGACTTCGTCGAGGACGGCAAGCGGAACCGCCGCGACTTCCATGCAGGCGAAAAGCAGCGAGATGCCGGTAAGAGACTGCTCGCCGCCTGAGAGTTGCGCGAGACTCTGCATTCTCTTTCCGGGCGGTCGTGCGACGATATCGACCCCGGATTCCCAGAAGGATTCCCCTTCGATCAGCTCGAGACGCGCTTCGCCGCCTCCAAGAAGGCGGCGGAAAAGATCGTCGAACCGGACGGCGATATCGGAAAGCGCATTTCCGAAGAGCGCACCGACATAGCGGTCGGTTTCTTCGATAAGCCGGCACAGTTCATTCTCCCCCGCACGAAGGTCCTCATGATTTCCCTTCAGAAATCCTATGCGTTCGGAAAGGGAGGCATCCTCCGACAACACGCCGAGGTCGTACTCTCCGATCGCTTTCAGATCCCGTTCATATCGGCGCACCATGTTCCAGATTCCGGCGATGTCGTTCTCGCCGGCGATTTCGGCAGCGCCGGGGTACGGATACTGTTCTTCCCAGGCCTCGACGAGCTGATCCCTTTCCCGCTGCGCCGATTCCATCTGTCTTCTGTTTTCCTGAAGACGGAGTTCAGCCCCGGAGGAGCGATTTTCCGCCAAGGCGCGCCTATTCCGCAACCGCGTCAGGCGTGCGTCGCCGTGCTCCCTCCATCTGGTTTTCCGCATGAGTTCGCCGCGCAACACTCCGGAGCGATTCCACAGGCTCCGGCATTCACGCCCCGCATTCTTCACGCGGTCCCAGAGGGCGCCGATTTCCCTTTCAATCGATTCCATGTCCCGAATGAGCGATTCCACGCGCCCGGATGTCCGCGCCTTCTCTTCCCCGAGACGAACGACAAGCGACTCCCCGGCTCGAAGCCGTTCCCGGCGCAGTGCGTCTTTCGCCTCGGCGTTCGCAAGCGTTGCGAGATCCGAAGACGGATCCGCTTCGCCCCGAATCTCCGCAAGCTCTCTCTCGAACGCCGCGACATTCCTGTTCGTTTCGTCGTGCTCGGAGCGAACATCTTCCGCGCTGCGCGAAAGGACCGCGATTCTCTCGCGTGTCTTTTCTATTGCGGCGCGAAGGCGATCCAGCCGCTTGCCCATGTCGTCCTCGAGAAGACGCTCCTCCTGAAGTCGCGCTTTCAGCGCATCCACTTCGCGAACGGCTGCATGCTCCCTCTCTTCGGCTCGGGTGAGCGAGGCGCGCCGTCTCTCGATTTCCTCATGAAGAGACCGGAGTCGTTCTTCCTGTTCCCTGATCAGGCGGTTGGCGGCAATGGCGCCGTCCGACGCCCTTCTTTTCCCCCCGCTGACGCTTCCTGTCGCGGCGAAGACCTCTCCGTCAAGCGTCACTACGGGGAATTTTCTGTGGGAGAACAGGCTTTCTGCAACCGTCTCGAACCGCTCGACGAGGAGCACGTCGCCAAGGAGATGTCGAATGGCGCGTTCCCATTTCGGATCGCAATCGACCAGATCGGCAGCCCATCCGACGATCCCGGAACGCGAAGCCGCTACACCCGGCTGGGGAGTTCTGGGAGTGATCTGATCAAGCGGAAGAAACGTCGTTCGTCCCGCCTGCTTGCTTTTCAGAAGGTCGATGCATCGTTTCGCCTCGTCGAGAGAAGGAACCGCGAGCCAGTACTGACGCCCGCCAAGGAAGGCTTCCAGCGCATTTGTCAGCGGTTGCGGACAAGAGAAGGCATCGGCGATCATTCGAATATCCGCATTCAATTTTCCGAGCCGGACTGCGGAGAGAAGAAAGCGCACGGGTTCGGGGAGAAGCGTCTGCTCGGTGCGATCCTTCATCCGCTCGAGGACGTTCTCGACCTGCGAAACGGAACGAAGCGCCGCGTGAAGCGCCGCGCCTTCCGCCTGGGATTCCGTTCCCGCGGCTCCACGCCGTTCCACTGCGATATCGTACCTTCCCGCGATTTCAGCGACGAGCGTTCGCTTTTCCTCGATCTCTCGCGAAAGAGAACATTCTTCTTTCTGGAAATCCTGAGAATCCTGTTCAAGAGCCGCTTTCTCCCCGGATATCGACTCAGAACGCCGTTCGAGAAAACCGCTGCGGACGCGCGCTTCGTTCAATGAGGTTTCCAGAGATTCACGTTTCCGAACCGTCTGCGTTCGTTCGTCTTCGCACCGTCGGACCCGGGCCCTGATTTCCTCGCACGCCTGCGCGGACGCTTCCGCCTCAAGCCGCAGGACCGCCACGTCCGTACGGCCCCGTTGAAGTTCTTCTTCCCGTAAAACGAGTTCTGCGCGGCTTTCCCGAAGCGCCCCGAAGGTGACCGATTTCCGGCTCAGGCCGGAACGGACGGCGGCGGCGGCGGAAACACAGTTTCTTCGCGCCGCTTCGAGATTCCGCGTCACGGATTCGAGTTCTGCAAGCAACGTCTGCTCTTCGAGCTTTCCCTGCCTGAAGGAATCGAGAAACGCGTGTTCGCCTCTTTCCCATATCGAACGCCACAGGAGAAGGCCTTTCTGTTCCTCCTCGATGTCCGCGCAACTTGCCGTAAGGATTGCGAGCCTCGCCTCCAGAGAAGCGCGCCTTCCGTGATACGCCCGGCGCCGGTGTTCGTCCAGCAATCCGAGAAGGGTCTTCGCCTTCCGCGCCGTTTCCACGGAGGGAGCGATCTCCGTACGTCGATGCGACAGTTCGGAGACAAGCGTCGCCAGACGTCCCATCTCATCGCGAACGCTTGAAAGACGGGCATCCGTCTCGTTTCTCTTTTTCCGGTACTGATCGATCCCGAAGAGGACTTCAAGGCGCATCCTCCGTTGCAGGGGACGTTGTCTGATCGTCTCTGCGACTTCCCCCTGGCCGATGAACGCGAAGGTTTCCCCGCCGAGGCGAAGCGTCCGCTTGATTTCCTCGAGATCCTGGAGGCGGATCCGCTGCCCGTCATGATAGAGGACGCTCCCCGCATCGGGAGAGAATGTCCGGCGAATCGTGGACAGACGATCGGTGTCCCGAAGCGTGAGCGTCACATCGCATTCTTTCGCGGCGCTGCTCGTCGCGGTTCCCTGAAAAAGAAGCTCCTGCTGACGGGAAATTCTGAGGCGTATCGGGCTTCCTTCCCCCAGGACCCAGGCGAGCGCGTCGAGAATGTTGCTCTTTCCGCTTCCGTTCGGGCCGACAACTGCGGTCATCCCCTGTGAAAAGGGCAGATCGTGCGAGCCGCCGAAGCTCTTAAACCCCTTAAGGCGCAGGCGTTCGATGAACAACCAGAGAAACCTCCCGCTTCAACATCTGATCGAGCCGTCGCTCCATCTGCTCCCGGGTTCCCTGGGCTTCGAGCCGATACCGCCCCCAGGGAAAGTCCTCCCGTTCGAGAAGAATGATCCTTCGTTCCAGCTCGGATTCCCACAGAGTGAGGTAGGTTTCCGCGACATAGCGTGCAATGGCCGCGTTCGCTTCAACCAGAACCGCTTCGGAGCGATTGGCGCCGGAGACTTTCCGGAGAAACCGTTTGATGGAAAGCGCCACCGTGTCTTCTTTCTGGACCCAGCCGTATCCCCCGCAGAAGGGACAGCCGCGGGTCAGGACGGAACGGATATCGGGCCTGGCGCGTTTGCGCGTGATCTCGACGAGTCCCAGCCTGCTGACTCCGAAAACACGCGCCCTGCAGCGGTCTCCCTGGAAGGCGTTTTCCAGACGCCGCAACAGTTCCGCCCTGTCTTCCTCATATTCCATATCGATAAAGTCGATGACGACGATTCCTCCGATCGCTCGAAGCCTGAGCTGTCGTGCAATCTCGTCAACCGCCTCGAGATTCGTTTCGACCACGGTATGCCGAAGATCCGTCTCTCCAACGAATTTCCCGGTGTTCACGTCGATCACGGTCAATGCTTCGGTATGGTCGATGATGAGATACGCGCCGGAACGGAGCCAGACCTTTCTCTCCAGCGCGGTTTCGAGTTCCTTCTCGAGACCGTAGAACTCGAAAAGCGGTGTCGGTCCCCGGTGCAGAGACAGATCCGGGGGATTCCGCGAGAAGAAGGAATTCACATATTCCCCTATATTCCGGTATTCCTCTTCTCCGTCGACGATAATCTCCGAGACGGAATCCGTCAGCTCGTCCCGAAGAACTTTCCCGACGAGGCCGATATCCCTGTAGATCAGGCACGGGGCGGATTGCAGCTCGGCATTGTGCTGGATTTCGCTCCACAGGGATTCCAGCGTCTCCATGTCGTGACGAAGCACATCCGTGTCCACGCCTTCCGCCGCGGTCCGGACAATGAGACCGCATCCATCGTGCCTCAGCTCCCGGGCGATGCTCCGAAGCCGCTTGCGTTCCTCCTCGTCCGTAATCCGCTTGGAAACGCCGGACTCCTGGCCGTTGGGCACGAGCACAAGATACCGGCCCGGGAGGGAAATCCGGGATGTTACCCTGGCGCCCTTGTTTTTCCGTGCAGCTTTGACCACTTGAACGACAACTTCGGCATTCGGCTGCAGATTGAGTCCTTTCGCATCGTTCAGATACAAGAAAGCGTTCCTGCCATCTCCGAGATTGACGAAAGAAGCGTGTATCCCGGGCAACACGCTTTCGACGCGGGCCTTGTAGATCTCTCCGGCTCGCTGGCGTTCCCACATCCGTTCGATGAATATATCCACGAGCCGGCCGTCTTCGACGATGGCCACTCTCGTTTCCTCTGCATCGATCGTGTTCGCAACGATCTTTCGGTCCATCTTCACCCTCCAGGGCGCGTTATTGTCCATGCTTCTCCCCTGCGTCACGCAGAACGAGGGGGAGCACCCTTTCTTCCGCAGCCGACACTTCGATCGGCGAGAGCCTCCCGACCACCAGGCGAACGACATTCACGTCAGCCCAGCTCTTCAGTCCGCCGAATTCCAGCAATCCGCGCACAAGGACGCCGGGGCCGTGCTCTCCCGGGCGTTCCGTTACGAGCCGGAACCACTCATCCCGGCAGTCCGCTTCCCGAACCCATTCGGGCCACGGATACCCCGCGACGATTGTCCGGCGCGCCGTTTCGTCCCTGACGCGCAGCATGTAGAAAGCCGCTTCGCATGCGGTTCCCAAAGTCCCTTCCGGATCTTCCGTCCATCCGGAGAAGGAGACGCCTTCCGGAAGGGCGTCACGCCAGAGAGGGAAGAACCCGGGCTCCCATTCTTCAAGCCATACATCCATGGGCTCGCAAAGCGCGACGACTCCGACGGGAAGCTCCGGCCCGAGACTGATCTTCGGACGAGGCGAAAACCCTTCGGTTCTCATAAAACGGATTCCTGCGCGGGATGCTGCTCTCGAAAAGATCGACGGCAACGCGATATGGGGGATAAAGCAGGCCCTCCCCCGCTTCGAAAACGCCAGTCTGATCCTTCTCACGCGTCGGCCGCCTTTCGCTCAAAAACGGCGCATCCGTTCCGTTCCCAGCCGCATCCGTGGCACTCTCCAAGACGACAGTCGGGCGTCAGCAGTCCGTCCGTCGAACGCTCGCGCTCGCGCCACAGATACTCCCGCGTCACGCCTGATTCGATATGGTCCCACGGGAACAATTCGTCGCGCGTTCGTTCCCTGCCAACGTACCAGTCCGGATCGACGCCTTTCGCAACGAACGCGGCACGCCAGATGTCGGGACGAAAGGTCTCCGTCCATCCGTCGAAACGTGCGCCGGCCTTCCACGCCTCATGAAGCACGCCGGCAAGTCTCCGGTCCCCTCGCGCAAAGACGCCTTCGAGCCATGTCTGTTCGCTTTCGTGATAGTGCACCGTCACGTGACGGTTATTCACCTGTCTCTTGATAAACCGGCCGCGTTCGGAGAGTTCTTCAACGGACGCCTGTTTTTCCCATTGAAAGGGCGTATGCGGTTTCGGAACGAACCCGGCGACCGATACCGCTATTTCCGTACGTTTTTTGTGCGTTCGGCCGATTCTGGCTGCGCGTTCCGATATTTTCGCTATTCCTTCGAGGTCTTCGCGCGTTTCTGTCGGCAGTCCCATCATAAAGTAGAGCTTGATCCGCTCCCAGCCGCGGGAGAAGGCGGCCTCGAGAGTCGATTCGATATCCTCGTCGGAGACGCCTTTATTGATGACATTTCGCAGCCGCTGCGTTCCCGCTTCGGGCGCAAACGTCAAGCCGCCGCGCCTGACGGGTTCGAGCGCCGCTGCGAGACCGACGGAAAAAGCATCCATCCGCAGGCTCGGCAGACTCAGTTTCACACGTTTTTGTTCGAGAATCGGTTTCAATCTTCCCATGACTTCTTCAAGGCCGCTGTAGTCACACGAGGCAAGGGAAACGAGGCCGATCTCCTCCCAGCCGGTTTTCTCCACCCAACGAAGCAGAGCGTCCACAATCTCGCCCGCGGGCCTTTCTCGTATCGGCCGGTACAGCATTCCGGCCTGACAAAAGCGACATCCCCGAGTGCAACCGCGAAAGAGTTCAATCGGGATCCTGTCATGCACGACACTCGCAGACGGAACGAGAAGTCCGTCCGACAAGAAGGCCCCCTTCATGGACGGCAGCGTCGCCCGTCGTATCGGGAGGGACTGTGACGAACGGATCACGCAGCCCTCGGGGCCGAACCCGGCGCAGGAGCGCCCGGGAAGGTAGACTCCCGGGAGATCGGCCAGTGCGTCCAGCTTTTCCGACCGGGAACGTCCCTTGGTCCCGACAAGACGACTCACAAGCATCGGCAACGTCACTTCCCCGTCTCCGATACAGATGACGTCAAAAAAAGGCGCCACGGGTTCGCTCGTCATCGCGCCGGGTCCCCCGGCAATGACGAGCGGGTCTTCGTCGCTCCTCTCGTTCGCAAAAAGCGGAATTCCTCCGAGATCGAGCATTGTCAGGATATTCGTATAACTCAACTCGTATTGAAGCGTGAACCCGACAACGTCAAAAGCGGAGAGGGACTGCCTTGTTTCCAATGATGTGAGGGGGAGGTTGCGCGACCGCAACTGCTGCTCCATGTCGATCCAGGGACAGTACGCCCTTTCGACATCCGCCCCGGGGAGACTCTTGATGAGAGGATACAGGATCTGATACCCGACGTAACTCATTCCGATCTCGTAGACATCGGGGAAAGCGAGGCAGAATCGAACGGGCTCGTTTTTTTTCTCGGGAATACCGGCTCCCCATTCGCACCCGACGTACCTGGACGGGCGCTTGACTTCGGAAAGCAACGGCCAGTAAGGATCGTCGAACTCATCGAACATCGCGTCTCAATACTCCATTTCTTTCATTCATAAGATTTTATTGTCGTACGGTAGACGCTCGTCACCAGCCCCAAAGCTGCTGAAAGAGCCACAAGCGAACTTCCCCCGTAACTCATGAACGGAAGGGGAAGCCCTGTTACCGGAAGGATTCCCATGCTCATGCCGATTCCTTCGGCCATCTGAAACCAGATCCATGAGGAAAGCGCCGCGACCAGAACCTTCGCGCGGGCATCTTTACTCCGGAGCCCGACTTCGATACATCTCCAGAGCAAGAGACTGAAAAGAAACAGAACGAGAACGGTCCCGATAAAGCCGAATTCTTCGGAGAAGACGCTGAAAGCGAAATCCGTATGGGGTTCCGGGAGAAACCGGAGCTTGCTTTGCAACCCGTGCATGAATCCCTTTCCCCACAGTCCTCCCGAACCTACGGCTATTCGCGACTGAATCACGTTATACCCGGCGCCCAAGGGATCCACGGAAGGATCGAGAAACACGAGGATCCGCATTTTCTGGTACTCTTTCAGAAACCGCCAGCCGACCGGCAGAGAGACAAGGCCGAGAGCGCAGACGCCCGCGAGGAATCGTTTCGGAGTTCCCGCGACGACCAGCGCGACGAAGATCATCACCGCATATACCAGCGCGCTCCCCATGTCGGGCTGGGCAAGCACCAGAAGACAACTCAGTCCCGCCAGCAACGCGCCGGAGGATAACGCGGCGAACGTTACGGGAGGATACCGGCAGAGATGTTTCGCCAACAGCAGAGCGAGCGAAATTTTACCGATCTCCGACGGCTGAAGTCGCGCCGGACCGAGATAAAACCAGCTTTGCGATCCCTTAACCGTCATTCCGACCAAGAGAACGACACAAAGAAGCGTAAGGATGCCGCCATAAATGGGATATGCCAGATTCAGGAGCTTTTTGTATCCGACCGCATGGAAAAACAGAAACGTCCCGACACTAACGCCGCCCCACAGAAACTGTCGCAACGCGAAAAAACCTCCGCGCCCGGCCATTCCGCCTCCGGCGCTGTATACAGTAAAAATCCCTACAAAAAACAAAAGCAATGCCGGAACGAGGCAAACCCAATCCAGCCACACTAAAGAATCGAGAAAACCCTTCTTTTGGTCATCCATTCGCGGCGCGACCTACTCTTCGACCTTGCTCCCCCGTTTGACGCGAATAATCGGGATATTAGCGACGAGGGCCACGGAACGGTCAGCCCGGTCAAGATCCATCTCAATTTTTGAGGAATCGATTTCCATATATTTGGATATGACCTCTATCAGATCGGTTCTGAGGGAATTGAGCAGCTCCGGGGAGATGTCAG
>CAZVUT010000017.1:26235-28184 GCA_964630155.1 uncultured Synergistaceae bacterium | reverse complement strand
GAAGGATCCCGAAGGGTTTCCCGATCTCCGAGCGCTTCGAGGATCTCCCTGCTGTCCAGCGTCCAATCGCCTTCGCCGGTCGCGTACCGGAAACGCCACCGGATGTCCGGGTGAAGCACGAGCATCATTCCGACCGACGCAGGCACGTCGCCAAGCGGGGGGAGATCGATGCTGTCCGTCCGGAAGCGCGCCCTGACAAGCGTCCCGACGCCCGTCTCGGAACGGATTTCGAGCCCGCCGCCGCACAGCTCGGCCGACTGCTTGAGGAAGGGAATTCCGAGACCGACGCGGCGCGTCGTCCTGCTGGTGCAGAAAGGATCGATCACGCGGCGCAGAAGATCGGGATCCATGCCCCGACCGTTATCTTCGATCTCGAACACCAGAAAACCGGTTTCCTCTCCGTTCGCGATGGAGATTCGTATGTCCGTGGCCCCGGCGCCGAGGCTGTTTTCGGAAATATCCAGGATATGTTGCGACAGATCCTCGAGCATGCGCTTTTCGCCTCCAGATTTCAGGAATATCCCAGTTCCGAAGTGACGGACGCGAGTACGTCGATGACGGCCGCGTCCTGATCATCCCGATCGAGTCCGTCGGCGTCCCCCGCTTCAAACAGGCGTATCCGCGCCTCTTCGAGGGGTTCCTTTACCAGAAGCGATTCCGCCAGAACATCGAACGACTCCCGGGGAAGCATTTCGAGACGGCCCGTTAGTTCCCCGAAGAGCAGCATTCCGCCCGTCAGCCAGTTCCTCAGCGGAATCGCCACCGACCAGGCGTCCGCGTAAAACTCCGCGAAGGCGTCCGTCTCCGCGTCGCCGCTCGATTCCAGATAGCCGAGCATCAGGAATGGAACCGCCGCTCCGGCGCGAAAGACGTTCCACAATGTTCGCCATGATTCCGGAGTAACGCCTTCGAGCAGGAAAGTGGCTATTGCGACCGCGTGTTCACGGGCAAGAGAACGGTTCGGGTCGGCCAGCGCTTCCTCAAGAACCTCCGCGAACCTCCCGTCCTCGATAAGACACCGGTAGAGCAACGTCCGCCCAAGGCTCAGGTCGTCCGGATCGTAATCGAGTATCTCCCTGCACGCGTCGACGCCCTCGGCAGATCGCCCCTCGGCAAGCAGGGAAATCACCAGTTCCTGCAGAATCTCCACAAGAAGATCGACGTCGCCGCCTGTTTCCGGAAAGCGCGTCTCAAAACTCCCGCGGGCTCTCTCAAGCAGCGGTATTCTTTCGGCATCCGATTCATTCGCCTTCGCCAGCAGCAGGAGTCCTTCGGGATGTCCGGGATCGCGCTCGAGCACCCGCCCGGCGAGGAGTTCCATTTCTTCGGGGTCTTCGGATGCACGCGCCTCCGCGATCAGACCCGCGATATCCGCATCCGCGTCGCGTTTTCGCTCCATCGCTCCGTCTCCTTTCCGTATCCGCTCGCAAGTCCATGCCATCGGCGAGGCGTCGATCCGCGGCTATTCGATGGCCAATGGCCTTTTCGCCGGTGTCAGCGGGAAGCGCTGACCGGCGCGGACGGCGTGTATTCCGGGACAAGACTCTCGAGTTCCCTGAGTATATCCCCTTCGCTCCCGGCGATCATCCGCTCGACGCATTCCGCAACCGCACCGGGCGTCGAGCTGTGCACGCCGAGATTCGAGACGAAGATCTTCTCGTGAACCGTTGTCTGGACTCTCGTCGGATCGTAAAACAGCTCCTCGAAAAGCTTTTCTCCCCGCCGTATCCCCGTGAAGACGATCGGAATATCCCTGTAGGGCTCGTAGCCGTGCAGGCGGATGAGCATCTCCGCCATATCGACGATCCGGACGGGATCCCCCATGTCGAGGACGAAGAGCTCTCCGCCGGCGGCGAGAGCCGCAGACTGAAGCACGAGGTTGACGGCTTCCGGGATGAGCATGAAATAGCGGCGCATCTCGGGATGCGTGACCGTTACGGGCATTCCGG
>CAZVUT010000017.1:0-26135 GCA_964630155.1 uncultured Synergistaceae bacterium | reverse complement strand
ATGAGCATGAAATAGCGGCGCATCTCGGGATGCGTGACCGTTACGGGCATTCCGGCCGAAATCTGGTCCTCGAACTTGGGGATGACGCTTCCCCGGCTTCCGAGGACGTTTCCGAAGCGGACTGCCATATAGGCCGTCTTCGGATGCTCCTTCCGGACGTCGTTCAGAATCATCTCTGCGACGCGCTTGGTCGCCCCCATCACGCTGGTCGGATTGACCGCCTTGTCCGTCGAGATGAGAAGCATTTTTTCCACGCCGTAGCGTCCCGCCAGCCGCGCGACGTTCAGCGTTCCTCCGGCGTTGACGCGCACCGCTTCCCTCGGGTTCATCTCCATCAGCGGGACGTGCTTGTGCGCCGCGGCGTGAAACACCAGTCCCGGCGAGTACAGCCGGAATACGGCGTCCATCGCGACGGGATCCGCCACATCGGCTATGACAGGCCTGTACGGGACACCGACATGTTCGCGCGAAAACGTTTCGATCAGGGTGTAGATCGACTGTTCCCCATGTCCGAGCAGGATGAGTTCCTTCGGCGCATACTGCGCCGCCTGACGGGCGATTTCCGAACCGATCGATCCACCGGCGCCCGTCACGAGGACGGACCGTCCTCTGATGACGCCGGCGATCCCCTCGAGGTCGAGGCGCACGGGTTCGCGTCCCAGCAGGTCTTCGAGCCGGACCTTTCGGAGGCGGCTGATGGAGACTTTTCCTCCGGCGATCTCGCGCAGGCTCGGAAGCACGCGGACTTCCACGCCCGTCGGAACGATCGAGTCGAATATCTTTCGGATGCGCGTTCCGCTCGCTGAAGGGATCGCGATGACCACGACTCGGACGTCTTTTTCCCGTATGATGTCGCCGATCCTGTCGACGGAGCCGAGAACGGGAAAACCGGCGACCGTTTTTCCTTTTTTGTCGGCATCGTCATCCACATATCCGACCGGGAGCAGATCCGATACGTTCCGGCTCAGATCCCGGGCCAGCAGGGTTCCCGCTTCGCCGGCTCCGACGATGAGCGTCCGGATCCCTTCGCGCGGCGCTCGGTTTCCGGATGCGAAGAAACGCCAGGAGGCGCGCACCGTGCCGCAGAGGATGATTCCCGAAAGCAGCAGGATCGCGAGCGATACCCTCGGAAGCATGAGCCCCCGCCAGAAGATTCCTATCAGGGAAAAAACGAGGGCCGCGATGACGTAATGCCGCGACAGGCGCGAATACTCCTCGACGCTCGCCTGCGGCCAGTACACCGAGTACATGCCTCCCGCGGCGAAACTGCTGCACACGATCAGACAGAAAAGCGACGTGCTGCTGAGAAAGATGTCGATGTAGACGGAGGGAAGAAAGAGCGTCAGCCGAAGGGCGAACCCCAGATAGGAAGCTATGAAACAGCAGATGATGTCGATCAGGACGACGTTCCTGGTCCTTCGGGCCAGGCCGACCCACCAGGATACGAAACGGACGTGTAGCGTGTTCACGCGATCATCCTCCCAGTTGGTGCGCGCATGGCGCGCGCACCTTCACGAAGAAACGGAAACGTCAGAGAATGATCTTTTTCCCCCCGCCCTGCTGCGGGCCGCCCATGCGATTGAGCTGCTGCAGAACGGCAGGAGAGGCTACGTCGATTTTGGGTTTCTGCGTCTGTTTGGACATAGCGTCCTGAAGTTTCTTTTCATAGTCTTCCATGCTCTTCCTGAGCGCCTGGACGTCCCCCTTGATCCAGAGGAGAATGCTTTCTGCGACGGCGTTCACCATGTCGTCGGACGGTTCCTCCTGGATCAGACCCAGTTCCTTGAGGATTCTGTGTTCCTCCCTGATGGACTGGATGATATCCGCGTCCGTGATGAGTCCCTTCTTGTACAGAACCCGTGTCACGATATTGGAACGGCTCTTCATATTTTCGTCGCTCATGGCGAGACCGTCCAAGCGGGAGAGCATCATGGAAATCAACTCGTCAAAACTGATTTGCATCGGCATTGCACAAGGCCTCCTTCTGTATGGCGTGCGTCACGCGAGACATTCTATAGCAATCCTTCCGATTGTGTCCACCCGCCCGCACACATGGGCGCGCGAACGTCACACGTTGAAACGGATTTCGATCATGTCTCCGTCCCGGACGAGGTATTCCTTCCCCTCCAGCCGCAGCAGACCGGCGTCCCTGCAGGCCGCGAAAGAGTCCTTGCAGGCGACGAAGTCGTCGTAATGAACCACCTGGGCGCGGATGAATCCGCGCGCGAGATCCGTATGGATCGTTCCGGCCGCGTCGACGGACGTCTCGCCCTTGTGGAGCGTCCATGCGCGAACCTCGTCCTTGCCCGTCGTGAAAAAGGAGATGAGCCCGAGCAGTCCGTATGCGTTCCGGATCAGGCGATCCCTGCCCGGCTCACGGATCCCGAGGCCCGTCATAAACTCCTCCTGGTCTTCCGGAGAAAGCTCGGCGATATCCATTTCCATCCGTCCGTACACGCACACGAGACGAAGGCCGTGCTGTTCGGCAATCGCCCGGAGCGCATCGCCGCCCACGACCGTTTCGGGCGTCTGCGTCTCGTCGAGGTTGAGCACGACGAGTTCCGGTTTGAGCGTCAGGAACGCGAAACCGCTCAGCGAACGCCGCTCCTCCGCGCTCAGGGTGACTTCCCGCAGGGGTTTCTCCTCCATGAGCTCACCCTGAAGCCGCTCGAGCAACGCCATCTCGACATCTTCGGCCGGCAGAAGCTTCTTCTTGGATTTCAGGCGTGAGATCCGGTTATCCATGACGCCGAGATCCCGATAGATCAGCTCCATTTCGACGATTTTCCAGTCCCTGGGGGGATCGATGCTGTTCTCCGAGTGCGAGACATCCGGGTTGTCGAACGCCCGGACGACATGCACGAGCGCATCCGATTCGGCGACGAACGAAAGGAACGAGTTGCCGAGCCCGGCGCCCTTGCTGGCGTCCCTGCTCAGCCCCGCCAGGTCCACGAACTCCACTGTGGCGGGCGTCTCCTTTTTTGGCTCGAAAACGGAAACCAGATGATCGAACCGGGGGTCCGGAACGGCCACCATGGCCCGGTTCGGGTCGGTCTTCCCGCTGGCGTAGGCTTTGACCTCCGCCCCGGCCCTCGTAATCAGATTGAACACGGTGCTCTTCCCGCACAGAGGCAATCCGACGATGCCACATTTCAACATGCTGTGCTCCTCCTGCTCTGAAAGGTGTGCAGTCTCATCCGAATGCATTATAATCGTTTTCATTCCCGTGGGGGAACTTCGGTCAACAGAGGGAGCGAAAGATGCGAATGGCCATTCCGACGAACAATGAAGCACGGTCACACTTCCCGTCCGAACCCGGTGGAACCCGGACAAGGACGTTCTGAACCGCATGTTCTGGCTGACCTTCCCTCCGGTCCTTTCAATCCCGCTCGCGCTGCTCACGCTGTTCCTGCAGGGAACGGGCGACCGGCAGGCGTATTCCGGCGCGTCGCTGCTGCTTCTCGGCTCCCTGTACCTCTTCGTCACCGCAACGTACACGCTCGCGTCGATGCGCGAATCGTCGCTTTCACGCTTCTCACTCCAGCTCGTGGCGCAAGGCATTTTCGTCAACATCATCGCGCAGCACCTCGGAACGTACGCCATCCTTCCCTGGGCCGCAAACGCGACAACCATCGTCGGCCTCATTCTTCTGGCGGGATCGCTGCTCCGGACTCCCGACACCGCCGCCCGGCCTTCGCCCCGGAGCCCATCCGAAGGCGTCGCTCCGTCGTCGGGCCTTTCGGTCGAGGATATTCCTGCGCCGTTCCTCTCCGCGTCCGAAGAAGGAAGCGTCCTGTCCGCAAACGGGGAGATGCTGAAACTTCTCGGAAAGGATGTTTCGTCGGTGGTCGGACATCCCGTGACGGATTTTCTGCCTCTCGGAGAAGACTCCGTTTCCATCCAGGGGCGGCAGTTCAGCATGGGTCACCGACAGGCCGGGGATGTCTTCCACTTCACTCTTCTCGAACGGGGAAATACGGGGGGAGGGGCGGCTCAACGAACCATCACGGTGCTGGAGATTGTCGATCCGGAAACGCTGCTCTTCACGAAAGCATACGGGGACGTCCGGATTCCGGAGGAGATCAGCCGCGCGTCGAGATACCGGCGCTGGCTCTCATCCGTTTTCTTCCGGGTGGAATTCCACTCGTTGCCCGGAACGCATCCTGACGCCGCGCGGGAAAACTATTTCGTGGCGGAATTCTGCAAGTTCGTCAAAGCGAATACGCGGGAGAGCGATCTGGCGTTCTTTCTGGGAAACAGGCAGGTCATCATTCTCCTGCCGGAAACGCCGCAACAGGGCGCGAAAGATGTCGAGACAAAGCTGATTCAGATTCCCGATCCGTTGCGGCAATATATGGAATCGAGCCCGAGCAAGGCTGTCATACGGCATGGATCGTGTTTCTACAGCGGAAACTACCCGTTATCCCTCGACGAGATGATGCAGAAGCTCTACGATTCGCTCGCCGAAAACGAATGACCCGCTCTTTCGCTTCGTCGGGAAAAGCCCCCGGGGAACCGGGAGCGTCGAACGCTAGCCCGCGAGGCCGAGCCTGATCCCCGGCGAAAGGACGGCAAGCGTGCTCGTCTGAAACCACGTTCCGTCGTCATCCTTGCTCCAGCGAAGCATCTTCGCGTTCCCTGCGGGGATATCGATGACGCCCGCCACGAACCACTCTCCGTTTCCGTCTTTCTGCCACATGTCCTTCGCCTCCCCTTCGGGTGTCGCTTCCTTCGACGCTTCGTCATCGTCGATCATGGATGAGAAGATACACCCCGGGGGCCAGTTTGTCAACTATCGTTTAAAAAAAAGTTGTAAGTAAACTATATTTTAGTTTCTTCTTCGAGCTGGAGCGGGATGCGGACCTGCGAGGGTTGAAGTCCGCGGGCGTCGATACGGTTCATCAGGATTCGCGCGGCGGCGGTTCCGACCTCGAACGCGGGCCAGCGAAGCACGAAATCGGCCGGAGCGGGCGATTCCAGCGTGCGGATGACGGGAATTCCGAGGATCGGCGCTTCGGATTCCCCGTCGCGTATGGCGGCCTTCGCGTCCGGATCGGCTGCGGGAAGCAACCCCGCAAGGCCCGGGATGTGCGGGGCCCTGCCGCCGATGCAGATCACGGCGCCGCCGAAATGCGCCTTCAACATGGCGACCGTTTCCTCGAGCGCCGGAACGACACATGTGTCTCGCGCGGTAGTATCCCCCACGACAACCATCGGGACAGAGCCCTCTCCGAAACGCATTTCGTCGGGCGCGTCCGGGGCTTTGCCGAACCAGAGCACCCCGTCCGCCCTCCGTGACGAAATTTCCCGCAACACCCTGGCGGCCTGACGCTCTTCGGCGGCCTCTTTCAGAAGGACATCCATCCCCTGTCTTTCGAGGACGCGTAAAACGCCGCACAGGACGCCGCCGATCCAGGGAGAGTCCAGCCGACGAACGACGATCGCGATCATATCCATCCGCTTCGACGAAAGGCCGCGGGCTACGGCGTCCGGGTGATATCCCAGCACTTTGGCGGACTTCCATACCTTTTCCCGTGTCGCGGGCGAAATGCGATGATCCCCCTTGAGCGCGCGGCTCACGGTGGCCTTGTTCACACCGGCCAGCCGCGCGACGTCATCCATCCGGGGGAGGTGTCCCGCAACGGGAGTATCGGACTCAGACATTGAAACAGCTTCCTCCGATGAATTCACGGATGATGGAGTTGTTCGGAATCGCTTCCGACGGAATCATCGGTACGAATTTGAGCATCCCGAGAAGCCGCCGCGCCTCTCCGTAAACCGGGGAATCCTCCGACACCGTATGAAGAACCGGCTGGACGTACCCCTTCAGGACGGCGAGTTCATACGGGATCGAGGAATTGAACATCGCGTCAGCCCTCTTCTGATAGGGGAAAATGTACTCCATCGCACCGCGAATGACCTTCGGCCAGAGCGCGAGCGTGGCCTCCGCCGAGTGCCCCCTGCTCCGTGCGTCCCGGACAAGACGGCGAAGGAGCCGATTATCCGTCGTGCTCGTCCTGTTATGCCAGTCCAGGCAGATTCCCGTCAGGGGCGAGACGAAGAGGCCGTAGCGCACATCGTCCGGGATCGGAGCCGTGACCGCGTCGTTCAGACCGTGGATTCCCTCGATGATCAGGATGTCCCTCGGGCCGAGACGGAGCTTCGGTCCCGTCTTCTTCCGCCCCTCGCGAAAATCGAAGACCGGCAACGTCACTTCGTCTCCGGCGATGATCCGGCGAAGCTGATCTTCAAGCAGCCGGAGATCCAGAGCCTCCAGCACCTCGAAATCGAAATGTCCCTCCGCGTCGCGCGGCGTCTGCTCCCGATCCAGGAAATAGTTGTCGAGGGAGACGACGACGGGCCTTTTTCCGCACACCTGCAACTGGATCTTGAGCCGTTCCGAAAAGGTCGTCTTGCCCGACCCGGACGGACCCGCTATGGCGACGACCTTCACCGCCTGCCGGGCGGCGATGTCTTCGGCGATCCGGGCGAGCTTCTGCGCGTGAAGCGCCTCGGAGATCAGAATCAGTTCGTTCCCCTTGCCGTCGGCCATCATCCGGTGCAGGCTGTCCATCGTCCCGACGCCGAGAACGTGAAGCCACCGGGCGTAATCGAGGAACACCTCCGAAAGATTGCGTGAAGCCTGGAACGGGGGGAGCCTGTCCGGATACCCGACTGTGGGAAAGCGAAGAACCATTCCGGGGGAAAAGGGGATCAGGTCGTAGTCCCGGAGATAGCCCGTCGACGGGGCGAGCGGCGCATAAAAGAATCCGTAGCGGTCCGCGCACTTGTAGAGTTCTACGGGATCCTCGCCCGACCACGCGAAAAGGCGCGCCCCTTCGGGGCTGCCCTGACGTTCAAAGATGCGTTTCGCCTTGTCGATCGAGAGGATGCGTCGCGTTATTGGGATATCCTGGGATATCAGATCGTCCATGGTGCTCCTGATGGACCGGATATCGTCCTCCGATATCTCGCCGTCCGCGAACTCCCAGTAATACCCTTCGCTGATGGAGTGACGGACGATCACATCCCTGTGAAGCGCCCTGTTGGCCGCGATGACGAGGAGAAAGCTCAGGGACCGGCGATAGACTTCCATTCCCTCGAAGGAACTCGTGTCGACGAACGACACCTCCGAATCCTCATCCAGAACCCAGTCGAGAGATCGGAGGTACCTGTTGACGCGCCACGCGACGATCTCCGCGCCGGAACGGGCGATGCATTTGTCGGGCTCGCACTCGGCCAGCACCGATTTTCCGGCCATGGGAACTTCACTGCAAAGAAATGGTCCGTTCGTAACCTGAATCGTGATCGACATCTTCCGCGCCTCCCTCCGGACAGTTTCTTTTTTGTGCACTCACTTTACTACAGCCGGGAGGTTTTCGCATTGGCCTTTCTTGCCGGAAACCCGCGGATGCACTATGCTGGACGGCAGAAAACCGGGAAAGGACTGAAACGTATGGAATCGACCCGCGGAACGCAGCTGAAGGTCTACGAACGCGTTGCGGAAAATCTCAAGTTCATGATTTCTTCGGGAGAACTCTCTCCGGGGTCGCCGCTTCCGGCTGAGCGGCAACTCATCGAGCGTTTTTCGATCAGCAGGACGACGCTGCGGCAGGCATACCGGATTCTCGAGAACGTCGGCCTGATCGAGTGCCTTCCGGGCAAGGGGCGTTTCGTGCGGAAGTCCCGCATCGAGAGAACCCCATCAGGAGTCGTTCCCCTTCAGGACGAGTCGATCCTCGAGCTCGTCGAGGCGCGCATGATCTTTGAACCGGCCATCGCGGCGGAAGCCGCGAAGCACGCGTCCCCTTCCGACCTGACGAAGATCCGGAGGATCCTCACGAAGACGAGCAAAGATGTCGAATCCCTCACGCACCGCGCGGAGTGCGATTACGACTTCCATCTGCTCATGGCGGAGGCGACGCACAACTTCATTTTCGTCAATATCATGAAGATGATGTTCAACCTCGTCATGGTAACGCACGAACGCATTTACGGCCTTCTCGCGGACAAGGAGATCTTCCTTCGGGAGCACGATGGAATCTACAACGCCGTTCTCGGCCGCGATATCAGAAAGGCGTCGAAGCTGATGACGGAACATGTCCTTCGGGTCTACCGGACGCTTCAGGACGGAATCGCGCTGGAAGGGATACGGAAATCCGGAGAGACGCGGGGGGGCGTTCCCGAAGAATGAACGCCATGCAGGCCGGCGGGCCGATCATGTGGATCATCGCCGCCCTTTCCGTGGTCGGACTCGCTGTCGTCATCGAACGGTTTTTGTTTTTCTTCAAGGCCTCGACCGATCCCGAGTCGCTGGAAACGGCTCTCGGCGAGGCGATATTCGCGCGCGACAAGGATCGGGCCGTTCACATCGCGCGTTCCGGCGCCAGTTCGCTCCATCGGCTCTTCCAGGCCGGTGTGAATCATTTCGGCATCGAAACAGAGGCGATGCGCATCCTCATGGAACAGCAGGTCCGCCGCGAAGTCTACCGATGGGAACGAGGACTCCCGCTGCTTTCCACGATCGCCCGCGTCACGCCGCTTCTCGGACTGCTCGGCACCGTATTGGGGCTCGTGGAAATTTTCCAGACGCTGCCGTCAATAACGGACTCGCCGATGGCCTCCATCTCGGGAGGGCTCTGGAAGGCGCTGTTCACGACGGTCGCCGGACTCGCGGCCGCCATTCCCGCCATTCTGTTCCACTCGTTTCTCGCATCCCGGATAGACAATCAGGAAGAGATGCTGAATCGCGGAGCCGACTACATCATCCGGGAGAACATGGCGCACCTTCGCCGCTCCGGGGCGGTTTCCTCCGTTTCCCCGACCTCGCGGGAGGAATAGAGGGGCCATGCGCTCTTCGCGGCGACGTCTTTCGCCGGACGTCGATCTCACGCCCCTCGTCGACATTCTCTTCACCTTCATCCTCTTCTTCGTTCTGACAACATCGTTCGTCCGGAACGGAAGACAACTCTCCGTCGATCTCCCCGTCGGGCGCGGCGAGTCCGTTGCGCGGGAAGGCGTCGTCATCGCCGTCACCAGATCCGGAGATGTGTTCATCGACGGAAACGCCGTCGCCCCGGAGCGGATGTCAGCCGCGCTCGACATTCTCAGGGAACGCGCCGATGCCGTTCTCGTCGAGGGAGACACGAACGCGCCCTACGGCGTTGTCGCGTCGCTTCTCGATCTGCTGCGGCGAAAGGGTTTTTCCTCCGCCGGGCTCATGCTTGCGCCCGCGACGCTGGAGGGAGGTGAAGGTCCCTGAAGTCACGGATGTGCATCCTGGCCCTGAGCATTTTCATTCACGCCGCAATACTGGCGCTTCTGCCGCGATGGGATTCCGCAGCCGCCCTTCTCCCGACGCCCCGGGAGAACCGTATACGCGTCGCCCTGCACGCTCCCCGCTCCCCGGAGCCTGCCGCCGGCGATACGACGCCGGTCGCGGACGTCACCCCTTCGCATGAGAAAGCAATGGAAAGGCCGGAACAACGCAACGAAACGCCTGCTGCCGCTCCGGGTGCGGAAAATGTCCGCACGGCCGATCCATCGGGTCCGGAGCCCGAAAGAAGCATCGAGCCGGCTCCGAAACCGCTTCAGGACATTCGCCCCGCGAAAAAGACGGCCCCGCGACGCAGGATTCCCGAGCGACGGCAGGCGTCAGCGCACGCATCCCCGGCGTCGGGCGGGCGTCCCGCAGCATCCGTCGAACCTGCGAGCGAACCCGCGAGTCCGACGAACGCCGGAAAAGATCCGGGGAGAACCGCCCCTTCCGGGGGTCCTTTTTCCGGCGCGCCGGGCGACGGGGCGGAGCGGATTCTTTCGATCTCCGAAGCGTCGCCCGTCCGCAGGACGCCCCCAAGTTACCCGCTCGCGTCCCGGGTCCGTGGCGAGGAAGGGACGACCGTCCTCATCGCGCAGGTCGCAAACGGGCGCGTCCTCTCCGTGACGGTCGAGACGTCCAGCGGATTCGATCGTCTGGATGCGGCCGCACGTTTCGCCGTGCTGCGATGGACATTCGCCTCGAAGGAACCGCTGCGGGTTCGCATCCCCGTCTCTTTCCGGCTTGCCGAAGCGAAATGAGTCCCGGAGAGATCGCCTTTACCGGGATTCGTCCCGCCGCATGAGGACGAAGTTCTTTCGAAGGCTCGCGGCGACCTCCTCCAGAGAGCGAAACGATTCCGTCCCGCCCGGTCCTTCGAGAACCCACACCCCTCCCGACGCAGGACACGCGAGCGAAATGCGGGACTCCCGTCTGTCGGCCGGGACGCCCCCGACGCGGCTGACGGTCCGGAGCGCCATGCGAAAGAGGCGGTCGTCCGTCCCCTTCTCGATATGGACCGGGAGGGGCGCGCCGTCGCGCATTTCAAAGGTTCCCTCCAGCGGATCATACCGCACGGAGCGCGACGAGAAGACGCGCTCCACGGCTCCGCTGAAAAGAAGATCCTCCGGTCCGCCTACGATCACACGGGACGGATCGGCCTTCGGATCGAAAAGCCACACGCGGTCCGCGTACCGCAACGCAAGATCCAGATCGTGCAGCGCCGCCACGACCGCCCGCCCCTCCGCCCACGCGACATCCCTCAGAATCCGGAGCACCTCAGCCCGATGCGTCAGATCCAGATACGTGGTCGGTTCATCCAGCAGCAGGACATCCGATTCCTGGGCCAGCGCGCGGGCGATCGCGGCGCGCTGGCGTTCGCCGTCGCTGAGTTCCTGAAGGGCCCTGTCTTCCCAGCCGGAAAGGTCCATGACGGCCAACGCCTTCCGGACAGACGACAGATCTGCGTCCGACAAACTCCCCTTCCAGTCGGTGAACGGGTGCCGCCCCAGACGGACAAGCTCTCCCACAGTCATCCCGGGGATCGCAAGCGACTCGGTCAGGACCACGGCGATACGTGTCGAGACATTCGCCCTCGAACACCGGCGCAGGAGCCTCCCGTCGAGGAGGACGTCTCCCGAAAGCAGAGCGCCGAGCCCCGCGAGCGCGCGCAGCAACGTCGTCTTTCC
Source organism: uncultured Synergistaceae bacterium (assembly GCA_964630155.1). Lineage (GTDB taxonomy): Bacteria > Synergistota > Synergistia > Synergistales > Aminobacteriaceae > CALFXN01. The sequence goes on along the minus strand of CAZVUT010000017.1, from coordinate 15,131 downwards.
GGCGCCGTTCGGACCGAGCAGGCAGGTGAACTTCCCGGCTTCGACCGCAAGGTCCAGGTTCCGGACGAGAGAGACGGATCCGTATCCGATAGCGCCGCCCCGCACCTCGAGAACGGGCGTCATGTCCGGCCGCGCCTTCCTCCGGCGAGGATGAGCCAGATGATGAAGGGGGCCCCGAGAAGCGAGGTCACGACATTCAGCGGGATCACGGTCGCGCCGCCGAGGCGCGTTCCGAGATCCGCCAGCAGCGCGACGACTCCGCCGGCTGCGATGCCGAGCGGAAGGACGATCCTGTGGTCGGTCGAGGAAGCCATCATCCGGCACATGTGCGGCGCGGCGATGCCGATGAACGCGACCGGACCGCTCAGGGCGGTGGTCAGCCCCGCGAGAACGGACGCGACGCAGATGACCGCGAAACGGATGAAGCGAACGTCCACGCCGAGACTCGCGGCGTAGGTCTCTCCCAGAAGGAGCGCGTTGCACGGCTTCATCAGCGGAATCGACGCGGCCAGAGCGACAATCATCACCACGCCGAGCCCCCGCACGCGATCCCAGCCGGACGAGGCGAAACTGCCGAACCCCCAGGCCACATACCGCTGGACCTGGTCCGGAAGCGCCCAGCTCAGAAGCACGCTCACGAGCGCGCTGACCGCGAAGCCGAACATGACGCCGAACACGAGAAGCCCGGCTCCGTCACGGACATGCCGCGCCGCCGCGAGAACGACGCTCATCGAGAGGAGCGCGCCGAGAATCGCCCCGCCGCCGAGCCCGAGATCGAGGAACGGCGACGCCCCGAATCCGGCGAACGCCTTCGCGCCGAGAATCGAGAGGGCGACGCCGAGACTCGCTCCGGACGTGACGCCGAGGACATCGGGACCCGCAAGGGGGTTTCGGAAGAGCGTCTGCATCAGAATGCCGCTGACGGAAAGCGCCGCTCCGCAGAGCAGCGCCGAAACGGCCCGAGGCAACCGGACGTCAATGACGATTCTGGCGGATCCGGCATCGGGCGACATTCGGCCCGACAGCGCCGCGACGACATCCCGGGCCGGAACGAACGAGGTTCCCCAGAACAGTTCGGCGGCAAAGAGACCGCCTGCCAGAACGACGAAAAGCGGGAACAGATGACGGCGGATGAGGTCTTTCACCGGGAGCCGCCCTTCCAGTCGAGCTTTCTGTAGTAGTACAGACGATGCCCGGGAAGCAGCTCGGGGTGGAAGATCGAAATGAGGTCGGCGAGTATCAGATCCGGCCGGAGGGTTCCGCTCTCGTGGAAGTCCGACCCGCCCGCTTCCGTCGTCCGGGCGTTGTTGTTGAAGACGCGATCTTCGCGGAAGGGCTTGAAGTCCCCGTATCGCGAGTCCTGCAGGACGCCGTCGTCGAGCGACGTCCACGCGCCCGGATTCAGCCAGAAACGCGCATGCGCGGACGCGGCCGCGACCGTTTCGAAATCGACAGGAGCGCTCCACGTCCGGTCGCTCCTGTCGAGAAGGTATTCTCCCCCCGCGTCCCGGATCAGAATTGCGGGCCAGCTCATCCCCCCCGGAACGTGCCACACGCCGTTGAACGAGTCGTTGACGAGAACGCCGGGCTTGTCGGGAAGGACGGCCGCGCGGGCGGCCAGGGATTCGTAGGACGAACGGATCCTTTCGTACAGTTCATCGGCGGCGCCGACCCGGTCGAAGAGCAAGCCGAAGACCCGGATCCATTCCACGCGTCCCAGGGGGTGGATCTCCGAAAACTCGGAAATCAGCACAATGGACAGGCCGAAAGACTCCAGTCTCCGAAGCGTCTCGAGTTCATCGGGAGTGCTCGCGTACGCGAAGACCACTTCCGGAGCGAGCGAGAGGATCCGTTCCGGATCCGGCGAATTTCCCGGGCCGAGATCCGCCGTGCGCCTCGCGTCGAGCGCAGCGGTGTACACATACTGCCGCCAGCACTGCCCGAGAAGGCCCCGCAGGCCGTCCATCTTCTCGAGAAAAGGGATGAGCGTCGTCGACATATTGCAGTATGTCCGCACCGGGGTGCGTATGACGCGGCCCGGCGGCAGGTCCGGCGGCAGAGGAACGTCCCTCGGGACGAGAATATAGACATTGTCGCCCGATGCGCCGGGGACCGGGTTGCGAACCCGAAGCCGCACCCACGAACCGTCACGTTCGATCATGACGTTCCCGGCCTTCGCAAGCGGAACGGGACGCGCGTCCGCGCGCGATATTCCGCAGGCGAACAACACGAGAACAAGCGAAAGCGCCGCCAGACAGCCGGTTCCTTTCCGATTCATGCGTTTCCCTTCGATCTGTGTCCGCCGGATTGACGAGCCGTCGGTCCTGCGGATAGAATACATAAAAGCATATCATACGCGTGTCCGGTGCTCGGGAATCCAGTACAAAGCTGGAGCGGCCCCGCCACTGTATCCGGGACGAATCCGCATAACGCCACCGATCCAAAGTCGGGAAGGCGCGGAGGAGGCGGAACGGAAGCCAGGAGACCGGCCGGACATGATGACCTGTATGAAGCGCGAGGGCGCGACACAGCGTGGAAACCCGGTTTGTGTGGGAGATATCCATACGGATAGGGGGGACCTGTTGTATACAGGTTCCCCCTCTTTTTTTTCAGGGAGGGAGCAGCGTCATGAAGAACCGTTATCGTCTTTTTCTTTTGTGTCCGTGGTTTTTGTCCCTGTTGTGGGCGAACCCCGCATGCTCCGGGGCGCCGGAGGTCGTTTCGCTTCCGGAAGTGGTCGTTACGGGAAGCCGGATCGCCGGATCGATGGACGAAATCGCAAGTCCGACCTACGTCATTTCGAGCGCGGACATCGTCGCCACAGGGGCGCGAACGGTCGCGGACGTCCTCGTCTCGCGCGTTCCGGGCGTCAGCCAGTCCAACCGCATGGGATGGGCGCAGGACGCCGAGGTCAGCGTCCGCGGCCTCACGACGCAAATGCTCGTCCTCGTCGACGGCGTCCCCTTCTATCGCCCCACGCATGTCGCCGGAGGCGCGTCGATCGATCTGCATTCCATTCCGGTCGAAAGCATCGAACGCATCGAAGTCGTCAAGGGCGCCGGATCCGCAATGTACGGATCCCTCGCGGCCGCAGGAGTCATCAACATCATCACACGGAAGGGGGACGAACCCGGCGGAAGCGTAACCGTCGAAGCCGGTCCCGACGGACTCCGGCGATACGCGGCGACGGCCGCCGCATCGAGCGATCTCTTCCGCGTGCAGGCGTACGCGGAGCGGACCGAAGAGGGGCGGAGGGGGATCTACAGGACGACCGACGAGGGCGGGAAGCCCTACTATTCCGGCGGATACGAGGGAAACGCCGGCGGCGTCACGATCTCGCGGGGCCCCTGGTCGTTCAAGGCCGAGGCCGGAAGGTATACGAACACCTTCGAGGACGCCTCTTCTCCCACGTACATGCCGCCATACACGGCAGTCATCGACACGGAAGAAAAGACCTATTCGCGATACGCGCTCTCCTACGCGGGAGAACGGATCCACGCACTCCTCGGGTACGACATCCAGAAACGGGAATACGAACACATTCCCGGATGCTCGTATGACGACCGGAGCCTGACGGTCGACATCTACACGCCCTTCAGGATCGGTTCGGCGCGGGCGGTCGGAGGGTTCTTCCACCGCAGGGAATGGACGACCTTCCGCGAGGAACTCGCCGAAAGCGAAAAGGACCACTCCCGGAGCAACTTCGCCCCGTATCTCGAGGTCTCCCTTCCCGCCGGAGATGTCGTCGTCAACGCCGGCCTTCGCTACGAATTCTGGGATCAGGAAGACGCGGAAAACCACAGGGAGCTGATGCCGAAGCTCAGCCTCGAATATCAGTCGCCGGGCGGACAGACGTGGTATCTTTCGGCCGGACGTTTCTTTGCGATGCCGAGCTTTTACGAACTGTACACGACGAACACGATGTGGCTCGTCAAGGGCAACCCCGATCTGAAGCCGGAAAAGGGATGGAGTTACGACGCGGGCGTCAGGGGAAAGGACTCGCTGGGGAGCTGGCAGATCGGCGCCTTCGCGATGTTCATGGATGACAAGATCGTCTATGTGACCGACCCGGCGACATTCGAGGGAACGTACGAGAACGTCGCGGAGTTCCGCTCCTACGGCATCGAGGCGGAACGGACCTGGTCGCTTGGCGGACCGTACTCGGCCCGCCTCTCCGGAACCTGGATGCGCGCTGAGGAACGGGACAGCGCGGGCGACGACTGGCGGCGATCCCTGCGAACGCCCGAATGGACCGTCCAGGGGGCGGTCCGATACGACAGGCGGCCCTGGTCGGCGGAACTCGCCCTTCGCCATATCGACGACCGGCCGTACAACGCGGCAGGCGGCGCCGACGGTTCCTCGTTCCTGACGGACCTGTCCCTCGAATGGAATTCGCCCGTCACGAAGAGCGGCGGGAGCCACAAGATCCGGCTCTCCTGCCTCAACGTCTTCGACGAAGCATACGACTACACCTCCCTCAATCGGGTCTATCTCGCCCCGGAGAGAAGCTTCGTTCTGACCTGGTCGATGACGTTCTGACCGTTACGTGGGGTTGTACAGGGTAAGCAGCGAGCGGAATTCGGGGGGAAAGGTCTTCTGAAGCAAGGCGCCCCAGTTTGAAACGGTGTAGAGCGGCGGAAGACTTCCGCCGCTTTCTTTCCGGATCGTATCGAGAAACGGGCAGGGCATCTTTTCGCGCAAGAGTTGCTCCATTCTCGCCTTGAGGTTGACGATCGAGGTCACGCCGAAACAGATCGTCTCATTCGATTTCCGGAGATCCACCGCACGACCCGGCATCTCCGATCCGCTTTCGACGAACGACGCCAATACAAGGCACACCGGCTTGTCTTTCATCGTTCTGTCCTCTTCGATCACCGCGACGAGGAGCCCGTTCCCGAGGGCCAGGATGCTGCCCGACGGATACGAAACGGCCACGTCGCCGATCAGCGCGGCCAGTTCGGGATCGAACATGCTTCCCGCTCCCTCCCGCACGATGCGAACGGCCTCGGCGGGCAGATAGGCTTCTCGATAGGGGCGGTTGCTCACCATGGCGTCGTAGCTGTCCGCGATGGAGACAATCCGAACGAGAGCCGGGATGCGTTTGCCCAGGATCCTCCGCCCTTCGTACCCGCCGTAGCCCTTGCCGTCCCAGTGCTGGTGATGGTTCAGAACAACCGCGCGCGACATCGGGCTGATGATATCGAACTGGCGGACGATGCGGAGCCCCTCGAGCGGGTGCCGCCGCACAAGATCCCATTCTCCGGGGTCGAGAGGCGTCCTCTTGTTGAGGACGTCGAGCGGGAGCATCATCTTGCCGATATCGTGAAAGAGGGCGCCCATTCCGAGATTTCTGTAGCCGGACGCTTCGAGATGCAGAAGTTCCCTTTCCCCGGCCCTTTTGGCGAGGACGAGCGCGGCGACCATCACGCCGACAGAGTGTTCCAGCGTGTAATGGTCGTGTTCCGCTATGGTCCCGATGCCGCAGAGCACCGCGTTCGGGTCGGAACAGACATCGTTGATGATCTCCTGAATGAGTTCCTGGATTTCCTGGATGGCGGTGCGCCGAATGGAACGGTTCGAGGCGACGGCGTCGAAAATGCCGCGCATTTTGTCCCGCATTCGTTCGAGGGATTCAGGAAGAGGCGCCGAAACATCCGCGCTAATACGCTCCCCGTCCAGTGCGATAAAGCACGCTTCGATCCCCCTGCGCGCCAGTTTCCGTATCGTCTTGTCGTCCAGAACGGCTCCCGCGGAGAGCAAGACCTGCGCCCCGCTCCCCATCAGGGGACGCGCGAGAACCATTCCGGGTTTGAGGTTATCGATAGTAACGATCATAGGCATACGTCATCTTTTCCCAGCACGACAAAACAACCGTCATAGCCGCATAGGATGTTTTTCGTCGGATTCCGGAACATTCCCGCTCACATATTAAAACATATTTTTATCATTCCGACACTCAAAAGTCGTGGAAAACGACATTCCGGAGCACTATCTTTCCCTGGGCGGAATTTTCGTTTCTTTACGCGGATATCCCTATCACGGCGATCCAGAACGGAATGGTGACGACGGAGCAGATGGTGCTCATGGCGATGAGCCTCCCGGCATAGTCCTCGTCCATTCCCATGCCCTGCGCGAGAATGAAGGTGTTGACGGCGATCGGCATCGCCGTCAACAGAATGACCGTATCCATGACGAGCCGGCTCGTCGGCCAGATATGAAAGCACAAAAGCATCAGAGCGGGACAGCCGATCAGTTTGTACAGCACGTCGAGCCACATCTCCCGCATTGTGTTCAGCAGTTTCCGGAAAAGCAGCGACGCCCCGAGCGAGAGGAGCGCCAGTCCCGTTCCCATGTCGGCGAGGATCCGGAGCGGTTCGTCCAGCCAGCGCGGGAACGTGTGAATTCCGGCGGCGGAAAGGACGATTCCGAACAGGCACGCCAGAATGAAGGGACTTTTCAGGAGACGTTCCAGCGTACGCACAATGGAACGAAGCGACAGTCCCCCCGAAAGGACGAGTTGTCCGCAGGATATGGAAATAATCTGGTACCCGACGAAACTGAGCGCGAAGAAGACGGACACGACCTCGACACCCGGCGCGCCCAAAGCCATGGATACCGCCGGCAATCCCATGAAAACATTGTTGGCGCGTATGGAAACCAGAACGGAAACGGCGATATGCCGTCTGTCGGTCGATTGCGTGCGCGCAATCAGCCACGCAATCGGAGGGGCGATGAGAAAGAAGACATAACCGGCGATGATCAGATTCGCGTCCGCGAACATGGCCGGGTTCGCCTTCATCGTCAGGCGCACGAGCAGTGCGGGGATGGCCACCCAGTAGACAATGCGGTTAACCGCGACGACCGCGCGTTCGTCGAGAAATCCGGCCCGCCGCAAAGCGACGCCGACGCCGATAACCAGCGCGATCGGGAGAATGATCAGAAAGGAGTGCAATGGACATCGCCTCCGAAAATCGTTAATATGGATATTGTGGTATCATACCAGCCCCACCGGGGCGCGAACAGGGAGGACTTCCATGTCTTTGCCCGCCAACATCTTCCGGGAATACGACATCCGCGGCATCGCGGACAGCGATCTTACCGACGAAAACGTGGAACTCATCGGCGCCGCCTTCGGCGCGTACCTCATGCAAAACGGCGTGAACGAAGCCTCAGTCGGCGGCGACGTCCGTCTCTCGACCGAACGGATCCGCAGGTCGGTAACGCGGGGACTCGTCCGCTCGGGCGTCTCGGTCACCGACCTCGGCGTGGTCATGACGCCGATCCTCTACTGGAGTCTTTTCGAGCTGAACCTTGACGGCGCCGTCATGATAACGGGAAGCCACAATCCGAAGGACATGAACGGACTCAAACTCGCTCTCGGGAAAACCACAATCTACGGGGAAGAGATCCAGAATATCCTGCGTCTTGCCGAAGGCGCGCTTTCCGGCGCACGGGAGCCGGGACGCGTCACGGCGCGGACGATCGGCCGGGAATACGTCGACATGCTCCTCTCGCGCATCACCCTCGGCCCCAGGAAGCTCAAAGTCGTCGCGGACGCAGGAAACGGCACGGCAGGCCTCTTCATCCGGCGGTATCTCGAAGGGCTGGGGTGCGACGTCATCCCGCTCTATTGCGATCCCGACGGGACTTTTCCGAACCACCACCCGGACCCGCAACGCCGCGAGAACCTTCTCGCCCTTTCCGAAACGGTACGGAGGAACGGAGCGGATGTCGGACTCGCGTTCGACGGCGACGCCGACCGCCTTGGAGTGGTCGATGAACGCGGGGAGATCGTGTGGGGCGATATCCTGATGACGCTCTACTGGAGGGAGATCCTTCCGTCGCATCCCGGGACGACCGTTCTGATCGAGGTCAAATGCTCCCAGGCGCTCGAGGAGGAGGTGCGGAAGCTCGGAGGCGTTCCTGAGTATTGCCGGTCGGGGCATTCCCTGATCAAGGCGCGCATGAAGGAAGTAAAGGCGCTTTTCGCCGGGGAGTTGTCCGGACACATGTTTTTCGCGGACGAGTACTACGGATTCGACGACTCGTTCTACGCGGCGGGCAGATTGCTGCGAATCCTGTCTCACGCGACGCGGCCCCTCTCCGGGCTGCTCTCGGATGTTCCGAAATATCCCAGCACGGACGAGGTGCGGATCGACTGCGCCGACGACCGCAAGTTCGACGTCATCGACCGGATACGGAACGCCGCCCTCAGGGATCACGACGCGATCACCGTGGACGGCGTCCGGGTGCTCTACCCCGACGGGTGGGGACTCGTTCGCGCCTCAAACACGCAACCGGTTCTCGTCGCGCGTTGCGAGGGGAAGGATACGAAATCGCTCGAACGCATCAGCGCCGATATGCGCCGGCGCATCCTCGACCAGGGGATCCCCCCCTTCGAGTGGAGCTACTGAGTCCTCTCCCACAAAAACCGCCCGCCGTCGATGCGCGGCGCGATCCGCCCCTCCGACGCGAGATGCGTCAGGTGAGCGGCCAGCGTCGCCCGCGACAGGACGAATTGCTGCGGCGTCATCTCGAGTCCCCACGACTCGAACACCGCTGCAAGGACATCCTCTTCGCTTCGTGCAGCGGCCAATACGTCGTAAATTCGTTCCGAAAGCAGAAGGATTCCCTTCCTCGTCGCTTCCGTCGCCGGAAGGATGCTCGTTCCGGCGTCCGCGTGGCACGGGACGAAGAACGCGGCGTCGTCCGCTTCAAGCAGGTCGAGCGTCGCAAGCGCCGCCCCGACGTCCAGCGTCACGATGAAACGGTATTTTTCGACTATCTCGGCTGAGAAGACCGAATCCGCAACGTAGAAGACGCCGTCCGGACTCCGGACTCCGACCATATCCAGAAAGTGACCGGGAAGCGGGACGGCGCGAAGCGGAGTTCCCGGGATCGATCCGTCGCCGCCAATGATTCGTTCGACCTTTGACGGTTGCGCCTCCAGAAATTTGTTCTTCAGCTCCGCAAAGGGGTTTGCGCCCCACAGAAACGTCGGTTCGAGCCGGGGGCGCTCAATAAGGACGCTCTCGACGCTCGTCGCGGCGATCCAGCATCCCGTCTTCTTCTGGAGATACGCATTGCCGCCGATGTGATCGGCATTCGAGTGGGTGTTCACGATCCCGACGAGCTTCCACCCCATCCCGCCAATGGCCCTGTAGAGCTGACGCGCGGCGTTCTCGTCTCCACCGCTGTCGATCAGGACCGCGTCGCCTCCATCCACCCATACGCCGACATTCACTCTGCCGGGAACGTAATACGATCCTCCCGCAATCGGACGAATTACAAGATCCACGTCGACACCTCCCAAAGATAGACAAGAAAGATTATTCACAAATCGAATGTTTCTTCGTAAATGATGCTATACTTCCTCCAGTTTTGGTACGTACCAAAAATTCCTATTTGCGTCTTTGGTACGGATTCTCAGGTATCATCAGGAGGTGCCGACGGCATGGACAAGGACAAGAAATCTCTCTGCGTCATATCCACGGAGGAACGAAAGGGTTTTGAGGATTTCAATGCCGTCATGACGGATTTGAATCAGGAAATGGTTCGCGCTCCGCTCGACAACTGATTGCGGTTTTCTTTGAAGACATACCGGCCCGGCCCCCCGGGCCGGTTTTTTTATTGTACACCTTATCTTCCTTTTCCCTCCCTTTGTGAATTCCTTTGTCAGTGACTTTCAGTTGAGCTATAATTCTTACGCTAAACAGGAGGTGACTATTTTGCAGAAGGCGATCGAGGTTCGACACCTCTGCAAGTCCTTCGATCAACTGGAAGTCCTCAGGGACGTTTCCCTTTCGGTGGACGAAGGCGAAGTTGTATCCGTCATCGGTCCGAGCGGCTCGGGCAAGAGCACGCTCGCCCGTTGCATCTGCCGTCTCGAACCGATCAACGGCGGCGAAATTTATCTGTACGGAAACCGCATCGACACGGGAACGCATTCCCACAGCGATCTGGCGCGATACGTCGGGATGATCTTTCAGCAGTTCAATCTCTTCCCACATCTGTCCGTTCTCGATAACATCACGCTTTCTCCCCTGAAGATCCTCAACATGAATCCCCGGGAAGCCGAGGAGATCGCGGTCAATCTTCTGAAGCGGGTGGGGCTCGAAGACAAGATCCGCTCGTGGCCGAACGAACTCTCGGGCGGACAGCGTCAGCGCGTCGCCATCGCCCGCGCCCTGGCGGTCAACCCGAAGATCATGCTTTTCGACGAGCCGACGAGCGCGCTCGATCCGGAGCTTGTCGGCGAGGTTCTCGACGTCATCGCCGGTCTCGCCGAGAGCGGCATGACGATGGTGATCATCACGCACGAGATGTTTTTCGCACGGGATGTATCGAACCGCGTCGTGTTCATGGCTGACGGAGGGATCGTCGAGCAGGGGAAGCCCGCCGACGTCCTCATGCGGCCGCAGATGGCGCGGACGCAGCTTTTCCTCCAGCGGATCCTCGCCCATTTCGGCGAGAACCTGACACATGCTCCGGCAGGGGAGGCGACACAGCATGGCGCTTGATTTCTCCGCCATCACGCCGTACCTTCACATGCTTCTGGCCGGCGCGCTGATTACGCTGAAGGGATCCGCAATGTCGGTGATCTTCGGCTCTCTTCTCGGCATCCTCGTGGGCGCTCTTCGCGTTCTCCCGTATACGCCCATACGAACCCTTGCGGCGACATACATCTACATCATTCGCGGAACGCCGCTGCTGATCCAGCTCTTTCTGATCTATTTCGGGCTTCCCTCTCTCGGGATCAATCTCCCGGCCTTCGCCTCCGGCGTCATCGGCCTCTCGATCAACTCCGCCGGGTACGTCGGCGAGATCGTGCGCGGCGGCATCGAGGCCGTTCCGAAGGGACAATGGGAGGCCGCGCAGGTGCTCGGACTCTCCTACTTCCGGACGATGCGGCACATCATCCTGCCCCAGGCGATCCGGAACATGCTTCCCGCGTTCGGCAACGAGTTCGTCACGCTCATCAAGGAGTCGTCGCTGCTGTCCACGCTCGCGATTTCCGAACTCACGATGGTGGGGCAGCAGGTTCGCAGCGTGACCTACGCTTCCTTCGAGACCTTCATCACGGTCGGCATCATGTACCTCATTCTCACGAGCGTCACGAGTCTGATCCTCCAGCTCGTCGAGAAAAAGTGGAGAGTGGGCTGAGTTCGAGAGTACTCGTTTTTTTCCTTTCACCACATACTGGACGTTTCGGCTCGATAGGTTATATATCATGGATGGCACTCCTCTTTCCGTACATTCCGGGTACATATCGGAATAATGGAAAGGGGAGTTCCATTATGCAGAAGAGTAACTCGGTCAGCCTCCGCCGGATGTCGCCGCTCCCTTGGGATGATCTTCCGACCGCCGATAACAAAGGAGCCCCGGTTTCCCGGGGCTCCTTTGTTTCTGTTGCATCCTGGGATTTTTTTTCCCCTCCCGGCTCGTCGGAAGAAGCGACTTCCTCCGCGCACGGAAAGCGATGTCAGACCATGCGCTTTCAGGAGCGCATGACCGCCCCTTCGGCCCCGGACGTCACGAACTCCCGGTAGCGGTCGAGGAACGCGCTCTTCGTCGAGGACAGGACCGGACTCCATTCCTTCCGCCGCCGTTCGAGCTCCCCGGCGGAAACGGCCACGTTCAGCGTTCTCGCGGGGATGTCGATTTCGATCATATCGCCCTCACGGATGAGCGCGATCGGCCCTCCGGCCGCGGCTTCAGGCGAGATGTGCCCGATGGACGCGCCGCGGGACGCGCCGGAAAAACGTCCGTCGGTAATGAGCGCCACAGAAGAGGAGAGCCCCATCCCGGCCAGCGTGGCGGTAGGCCCGAGCATCTCCCGCATGCCGGGACCGCCCTTCGGTCCTTCGTACCGGATGACCAGGACGTCCCCCTCTTTGATCTTCTTCCCCCTGATCGCGGCCGTCGCCTCTTCCTCGGATTCGAAGACCCGCGCCGGCCCGGCGTGTTTCAACATCTCGGGCGCTACGGCGGATTGCTTCACGACGGCTCCGTCCGGCGCGATATTGCCCTTCAGAACGGCGATGCCGCCCTGGGCGTGGTAGGGGCTTTCAAGCGTCCGGATGACCGTATCATCCTCGACAACCGAATGGCGCACATTGTCGCTCACGCTGTGACCCGTAACCGTCATGGCCCCACCGTCAAGAAGCCCTCCGGCGAGCAGCCGCGACATGACCGCCTGGACGCCGCCCGCCCGGTAAAGATCCTGGATATGATGCTGCCCTCCGGGGCTCATGCTGCAGATATGCGGCGTCTTCCTGCTGATCTCGTCCATCTGCTCAAGCGTCAGCTTCAATCCGGCCGTGTGCGCGATCGCAGGCAAATGCAACGCCGTGTTCGTGGAGCCGCCGAGAGCCATATCGACGGCGACGGCGTTCTCGAAAGCCGCTTGTGTCAGGATTTTGTCGGGTGTGATGTTCTTCTCGATAAGCGTCATGATCATGCGTCCGGCTTCCTTGGCGAGGCGCTCCCGGGCGGAAAGCACGGCAGGAATCGTCCCGTTGCCCGGAAGCGCCAGTCCGAGGGCCTCCATCATGCAGTTCATCGTGTTCGCGGTGAACATCCCCGCGCAGGAGCCGCACGTGGGACAGGCGGATTCTTCAAGCTCGGCAAGATCTTCATCCGTTATCTTCCCGGCAACCCGCTTTCCTACGCCTTCGAAGACGGAATTCAGATCCACCTCGCGTCCGCCGAGATTTCCGGCGAGCATCGGGCCGCCGCTGACGACGATCGACGGGATATTCAGCGACGCCGCGGCCATGGCCATTCCAGGGATGATCTTGTCGCAATTCGTGACGAGCACCAGAGCGTCGAGCGCGTGCGCCCGGACCATGATCTCGATGGAATCCATGATCAACTCCCGGCTCGGCAGGGAGAATTTCATTCCCTCGTGGTTCATGGCGATGCCGTCGCATACGCCGATCACGGGAAATTCGAGAGGAAGGCCGCCCCAGGCATATACAGCCGATTTTACGGCTTCGGTGATCCTGCGGAGATGAACATGTCCCGGAATCAGGGCGTTGAAGGAGTTCACGATTCCGATCCAGGGGCGTTCGATCTCCCACTTCGTGTATCCGCTCGCCATCATCAGAGATCGGTGCGGCGCGCGCTCGGGTCCTTTTTTCGCCATATCGCTTCGCATACAGTTCACCCTCCCGTTTCAGTGGAGTCGCATCGCGGAATACCGGTCCCGTCAGATCGAGGCCGCTCCCCAGACGAGCCTGGGAAGGACGAGAACGATATCCGGGATATAGACGGTCAGCAAAAAGACAAAAATCAGCACGAGAACCATCGGAACGATCGGACGGCTGATCTCCTCGAGAGAAAGCCCCGTTATGGCGCTCGCAACGTAAATATCGATGGCGACCGGCGGCGTCGCCATTCCTATTGCGAGACCGACCGTAATCATGAGCCCGAAATGAATGAGATTGCCTCCGGCCTGCACGATCGCCGGCAGGAAGAGCGGCGTCAGGATGATCAGCGCCGACGCTGTCTCCATGAACATTCCCGCTATGAGGAGAATGATCGAGATCATCAGGTAGATGAGAAACGTGTTTCCTCCGGCAATTCCGAGAAGCGTCCCTGCGACCGCCTCGGGGATCTGGTAAAAGGCGAGCCCCCACCCGAAGACCTTCGCCGTCGCGATGATGAACATGACAAGCGCGGAGGTGACGCCCGCTCCGACGACAAGTTCGTAGAGCTGTTTGAAGTTGATCGTCTTGTATACGAACAGCGCTACGAGCAGCGAGTACGCGACCGCAACGGCCGCCGCCTCGGACGGCGTGAACAGGCCGGAAAAGATTCCGCCGAGAATGAGGACCGGCGTCATGAGTCCCCAGAGCGCATCGACAAAGAGCGTCCATTTCTCGCGACCGCTCCGGAGCCCTCCGGCGGGATACCCCCGCTTCTTTGCGATGATCATGGCATAGACGATCAGCCCTCCGCCCATGAGGAGCCCCGGGATAAAGCCGGCCATGAAGAGTTTCGCGACCGATATTCCCGCAATGACCGCGTAGAGGACCATCGGCACGCTCGGCGGGATGACGACTCCGATCGTGCCGGCGGCCGCGATCAGGGCCGCGGAAAAGTCCATGTCATACCCCTTTTTCTTGAGCTGCGGAAGGAGAGCCCCGCCGACGGCCGCAGTCGTCGCGGCGCCCGAGCCGGAAATCGCCGCGATGAACATCGACGCCACAATTGAAACGATGGAAAGTCCTCCGCGAATCCGCCCGAGCATCGCTTCGGCGAATGCGACGATGCGTTCGGATATTCCGCCCTTGGACAGGACGTCTCCGGCGAGGATGAAGAACGGAACGGCGACGAGCGCAAACGAGTTGTTGCCCGAGAACATCGTCTGCGGGATCATCTCGAGCGGCAGCTCGCTCGCCAGAACCACGAGCAGCGATGCGACGCCGATGGAAAGGCCGATGGGCATTCCGAGAAGCATCAGGACGATGAATCCGCCAGCGAGCAGAAGTCCCACGCCCTCACCTCCTGAATGTCTCGTAAAGTTGCGCCGCGAGGTGCACGAGCGTGATGCCGCCGATGAGCGGATACATGATGTAGATCCAGCTCATGGATATCCCCATGGCGGGGGTGGTCTGGAAGGACTCGCTCTTCGCAAGCACTCCGCCGTACCACGCGACGATGACGAAAAAGACGATCCCGATAAGCTGGACAAAGACCGAAACGGCCTTTTGCAGGCCCGGATCGAGTTTGTCGACAAGGGACGTCACGGCGATATGAGAGCCGCGCTTGAAGGCGATCGCCGCGCCGAGCAGCGAGGCGGCGACCAGCAGAAAACAGACGACTTCTTCCGACCAGATGAGCGCGTCGAAGAAAAAGCGGCGGACGACCTGCAGCAACGTGATCAGAATCATCGCCATCATCATCGCGAAGAGCGCGACTTCGCTCGCCCTGTTCAGCATGTCGCTCAACTTGAGAAGAGGCGAGCGGACCCGCTCGCCTCCGTCGCGTGTCGTTTCCATGGAGCCCTTACTTGGTCTCCAGAATGGCCTTGATCAGATCCTTGCCGAACTGGGCTTCGTACTTCTGATACACGGGCTCGACCGCCTTGCGGAACGCTTCGACGTCCGGCTCCGTCACCTGCATTC
>CAZVUT010000016.1:0-31418 GCA_964630155.1 uncultured Synergistaceae bacterium | reverse complement strand
GTGCCCGGGACGTAGCGCAGCCTGGTTAGCGTACCTGCATGGGGTGCAGGTGGTCGGTGGTTCGAATCCACTCGTCCCGACCAGATTATTTACGGGGAACCGATTACGGTTTCCCGTTTTTTTATCTTGAACGGTCTTCAACAAAAGGATGATTCCTGTATGAGCACCGACTCCTTCTCTCCGAAACCGAAATGGGGACAAAATTTTCTGGTCGACAGAAATGTGCTTTCCTGTATTCTGGACGTCGCCGAACTGATCCCCGAGCATTCAGTTCTTGAGGTCGGCCCCGGGAAGGGCGTTCTGACCGAAGCGCTTGCAGAACGTTGTCGCAGAGTCTTTTCCATAGAAATCGACAGGAGGCTTGAGCCCTGGCTCGCGCCTCTTGAAGAACGTTTTCCGGGGCGGGTTTCCATATTATGGGGAGACGCTCGCACGTGGGATTACGCCTTACTTCCGTCCGAAGGACTCACGCGAATCGTAGCGAACATACCGTACAGCATTATGACGCCTCTTTTATGGACCTTTATCTCGCACTGTTTGAAAACAGTGCGTCGCATCGTGCTCCTTCTTGAGAAAGAAGCGATGGAACGTTTGCTGGCGCCTCCGGGAACGAAGGCAAGAGGCCCCTTGGGAATAGTTCTTGACGCACTTGGAGGCGGTATCATCGCACGCCATGTTGACAGACGCTCTTTCAGACCAACCCCTCACGCGGATTCCGTGCTTGCAGTATTCAAAACGACGGAAAATCTGAATTCGGCGACTCAATGCACCTTCAGAACCCTCCTGGAAGACGGGTTCCGGCATCGACGCAAGACGCTTCTCGGAAATTTGCGCAGTGCAGGGTATCGGGAGGATATCGTTGGGGAAGCCCTTGCGTATTCCGGATTCGATCAGGAACAAAAAGTCAGGGCGGAGGAGCTTTCTACAGAAGATTGGCTCCATCTTTATTCGCATCTTCGGCCAAGAGAATAGAAAAAAATAAAGCGGCCTCGAAAGGGCCGCTTTTAAAGAAAAAAACGTCAAATACGAAAATGATCCCCTTACACCTTGTCCTTGAGCGCTTTCCCGGGACGAAACGCGGGCACTGTCTTCGCCGGGATCTTGATGACTTTCTTCGGGTCCTGGGGGTTTCTTCCTTCTCGTGCCGCTCGTTTCCGGACTTCAAAAGTCCCGAAACCAACGAGCTGGACTTTGTCCCCTTTGGCAAGGGCATTCTCAATGGCCTCAAAGACTGCATTCACCGCACTGCCCGATTCCTTTTTGTTGAGCCCCGTCGCCTTCGCCACCGCATTGATCAGATCCGTCTTCGTCAAACTCGCAACCTCCTCTTCATTGGTTTAACCAGCGGGATAATAATGATATGAAGCCAAACCCCGAACACCTTAGTTTTACCAGCAACCCTAGCTCTGGTCAAGGAAAATCTCACTCCCGGGCCTTTTCCCTCCAAAATAACCGTATCGGAGAACCCTGAAAACCAGAAATACCACGAAGTTCGTTTTCAATATGGTTTTCAAAGGGAATGGTTATGAGCGAGGCGTCGTTTACGAAAAAGACAAAAGTCGGCGGTTCAACGCTGCTTTGCGTGCAATAATAAATATTCAAACGCTTTCCGTTCCTATCCGAAGGTAAACGGTCGAAAGCCAAAAGATCTCGAATGATCCGGTTCAAGACGTTAGTGCTGATTCTTCTTTTTCTATTTTCATACACTTCAAGGACCGAATGGAATATCTTCTGAAGGCCCCGCTTCGTCAGAGCCGACACAAAAGCCACAGGCGCATGTTTTGCGAAGACCATCTCGTCCCGTACAAGTTCTTTCATGCGGTCGCCAAGTTCATCCTTTTTTTGCAGGAGATCCCATTTGTTGAGAAGAATGACAAGACCTTTCCCTTTTTCGAGAATCAGCGCCGCGAGCTTTTTATCCTGGTCGGTGACGGGTTCGGTCGCATCCATCACCAGGAGGGAGACATCCGAACGATCTATGGCCTGTAATGTCCGAAGAAAAGAATAATACTCGACATCATCGCGGACACGGCTTTTACGCCGGAGTCCGGCCGTATCGATAAGACGGAAAACGCGCCCCTCCGTTTTCAGCGTGGTGTCGACCGAATCCCTCGTCGTGCCGGGGATCGCGCTCACAAGAGATCGTTCCTGCCCGACAAGTTTGTTTAGCAGGCTCGACTTCCCGACATTGGGTCGCCCGACAATGGCGACCCGCACTTCCGCGTCTTCATCGTCCGTATCATGAACCGCCTCCTCCTCTACGGGAGGAAGCATCCGAACGATTCCATCAAGCAGACCGTCCATATTTCGTTTGTGTTCCGCACTCACGCCGAAAACCGATCTGAAACCGAGCGAATACCCGTCCAGCGCCCTGTCTTCGTGCTTATCATCGTCGATTTTATTCACGACGACGACTACGGGTTTGCCCGAACGCCTCAGAACCTCCGCAACATCGATATCCGTCAGGGTCGGACCTTCAATGCCGTCAATAACGAGCAGGACCGCATCACTTTCCGAAATGGCGCGTTGAACCTGTTGCCGTATGCCGTCCATCATGGGCTGTGTATCGTCGGCAAGGTAGCCCCCCGTGTCAACGACATAAAAGCTGCGGTCCTTCCACGTGGCGACACCGTATAGCCTGTCCCGGGTTACTCCGGGAAAGTCGTCCACAATCGCTTCCCTGCGACCGACCATTCTGTTGAAAAGAGATGATTTCCCCACATTGGGTCTTCCTACGATCGATATGACAAACACGTTATCTTCCTTCCCAGGAGCTTCTTTTTATTCCATGCGGACCCGAATGCGTGGAAAACCAAGTCCAGAGTTTTTGATCGAAAAGAACCTCTCCATCGCTTTGTTCATCGTCCGAAGCCCTACTCCGACGACGAGAGCCCGCTCATTCTCTTCGGACCATGGTATCACATCAATGTTCGCGTGTCTCAGTGACTCAATAACGGAACTCCGCGCAACCGGAGGCGCTTCGATCTCGTAGTGCATCTGATACGGCGGAAGCATCATGAGCTGCCGCTCCCTCAGTTCCTCATCCCAAAAGGCGCTCCATCCCTGCCGGGCGCCCCTGATCCACTTCGCCCCCGTTTCGGAAGTCTGGACAAGAACTTTTCTCTTCTCCGCCCCCGATCCTCTCCAGCAGGATTCCCAGATCATCGAAAACAGAAGCACCGCTCCGTAATAGCGGGAGAAGCCCAGCTCGACCTCCGGATCAATCCAGCACACCAGCCCCACGGATAACGTATCGCAAAACGGAAGGATCCCTCGTGTCCCGATAAGTATCGCCCCGTCGGAGGCGCGTTTTTCGATCGCCTTTCTCCGGGAAACGACGCTGAAATCCTCAGCGACACACTCAATGACCTGCGGGTTTCCGGAACAACGGGCCGCTATTTTGCGCAGGGCTTCAGTTCCCGGCCGTTCGCCGATCAGGAGCACGCCGCCGCAGGACGGACATCTTTCAGGCACGGCGACGTTCAGACGACACTGCATGCACGTCGCCGCGGCGTCACGTTCCTTCCATCGCAGCGCTCCCCCGCATCGTGTGCACGCAATGGTTGCGCCGCAATCGTCACACCGTATCCCAATCGCATATCCCAAACGATCGAGAATCCAGAGAGAAACCTGCGATTCGCGCAACATGCGCTCTGTCATCCGGACTATTGCGCGTCCGACAGGAAGATCCTTGTCTATTCCGAGCATCGCTTTGTACAGAGCCGCATTCTTGCGTATCAGGACAAGTCTGCTTCCCGGCCGTTCCGGGCACGGCGGACGATATCGCTGAAAGGCCCGAGCGGAAGGCATTCTTCCGCCAAGAACGAGATGCGCGCCATGATCTCTCGCCCGCCTCGCGGCGATCATTCTGTAGTTCACGAAAGGGAACTTCTGCGAATCATACGACGATGAGCTTTCCTCTTCGATGACAACCAAATCGATGCGCGGCAGCGGCGCGTAGCAGACCCCCGGCGCCCCCAGCACCACGCGGGGAATGGAGCGACGAGCGGAATCCCATGCCTGCCTCGCTCGCCGTCCTCCTCCGTTCGGCCACAGGAGAACATCGTCCCTGCCTTTCAGCGACGCGTAAAAGCGTTGCGCCGCCTCTCTTTCGGGGAACAGGACGAGACACGCTCCCTCCGTCTCCCCGATTAATCGCCGGTACTCTTCGAAGCGCTCTTCGTCGCGGGGTCTGAAAACGACGTTATCCGTCGTCCGGCTGACGCCGCCGGAGGTTTTCTCAAAACACAGGGAATCATAGGTTGCGCCTTTCAGAACATCCGGAGGCAACATATCCCCCAGCGCCGTTCCCTGGCCGCACAGAAATGTCTGGCCGATCCAGCTGCTCAAATTCCACAAGGAAGCCGGAAAGACGGGCGAGATGTCGAGCACTTCGCTGATTTTTCGTATCGTCGGAGGGGAAATGAGTTCTTCGGATGGAAAATGTGATACAAACGCGACGCGTGTTCCTCTCCCTAACGGGACACGCACTCGGGATCCCACGGAAAGGTTCTCTTCACAAAGATAGGTTAGCTGGTTCCACCACGGACCCGGGACAATCACATCCACAAGAAATGACACGCATCACTTCTCCGTTCCGCGCTGAAGAGACGATACGATGTCCCACAATACCTCCGCGACATCTTCTTTCGTACCCTCCGATTCTCTGGTCGTCCCGTCCGGAAAGATGAAAACAACCCGGTTCGTATCAGACCGGAAACCGGCGCCTTCGGCAGTGATGTCGTTGGCGACGATAAAATCGAGCCCCTTCTTCCGTATCTTCTCAGAGGCATGCGCGATAAGGTCGGAGGATTCCGCCGCGAAGCCGATGAGGATTTGTCCCGCGTGTTTTCTCGCCCCAAGCTCTCGTGCGATGTCCGGGTTCTGAACGAGCGGAATCGAAAGATGATCGCGTCCTTCCCGCTTCATCTTTCCTTCTTCTCTTCTCTCGGGGCGAAAATCGCCGACAGCCGCAGCCTTGACGATAATGTCGCATTCAGACGACCTTGAGAGAACCGCCTCGTACATATCGAGGGCGGAAACAACGGATATGCGCTCCATGCCGTAGGGAGCGTCGAGGGAAACCGGCCCTTCGACGACAGTGACGTCGGCGCCCCGATACCATGCTGTTTGTGCGACAGCGCGTCCCATTTTGCCCGAACTGGGATTTCCGATAAAACGAACGGGATCGAGAAATTCCCAAGTCGGCCCCGATGTCACCAGAACACGTTTTGAAGCCAGACATTTATCTGGGCACAAGACTTTCCACATCTCCTGAAGGATGATTTCCGGAGAAGGGAGTCTGCCCTTCGCCTCGTACCCGCACGCAAGGAATCCTTTGTCCGGATCGACGACCCGGCACCCTCTTTCCCGCAGCGTTTCGACATTTTTCCGGGTAGCCGCGTTCTCCAGCATGTGGATGTTCATGGCAGGGAAGAGAAGCACTGGAGCCGTTGTCGCAAGAACGACGGCTTCCAGAAGACTCTTCGCCGTCCCCTGAGCGATCCCCGCCATGGTGTTCGCGGTCAGGGGAGCGATAATCAGGACTTCGGCCCAGTCCGCAAGAGAAATGTGTGGAATCGTCCAGCCGTACTCTGCAGAGAGATAATCCGTTTGTCGCCAAACGCGTTTTCCGGAAAGAGAAGCAAGCGTCAGCGGCGATACGAAACGCTCCGCATCCTCCGTCATGACGACTTCCACATCGCAGGAGCAATTCCGCAGAAGGCGAATAATTTCCGCCGCCTTGTACGCCGCTATCCCGCCGGAAACTCCCAATACAACCCGTCTGTTACGCTTCCACGCCAACATCTTCTTTACCTTCGTTCGTTTCTTGCAACGGTTTCGCCGCAGGCACAACGGAAAGACGCTCTTCGTCCAGATCGTCCAGGACAACGGAGATGTATTTTTCCTCTTCTTCGAGGATTCTTCCCTTTTGTTCGCTAATGCTTCGGGCTCGGCCGGACACTAACGTCGTCAGAAGATATTTATTGTCGATTCCCATTTTCCTCGCCAATTCATCGATATCGTAGAATTTCAATCGTTTCACCTCCCTTGGAGACATTCGGAAGACGCGTATCTTTTCCGTTCAGAGAGAATAATCTCCCTGATTCTATGCGCTGCTTCTTCCACGCTGTCATTGACAACGAGATAGTCATAACCGGAAGCGTGGTTCATTTCATAGTTCGCATTGCGCAGGCGAACACGCACATTCTCCTCGTTTTCCGTCCCTCTCAGGCGAAGCCGCTGCTCCAATGCCTCAATGGAAGGAGGGCTGAGAAAAATCAGAATGCACCTTTTGCATCTGTTTCGGACCTGCATCGCTCCCTGAACGTCGATTTCCAGAACGACATCGTATCCGGCGCTGCATTCGCGTTCGACATCCGCGCAGAGCGTTCCATAGAGGTGACCATGAACATCCGCCCACTCCAGAAAAGCGCCTTCCCGGACAAACGACTTGAACTGCGTCTCGTCGATGAAGCGGTAGTCCGTTCCGTCAATCTCTCCGGGACGAGGATGCCGTGTCGTACAGGAGATAGAATACTTCAGCATCGGTATTTCCTGAAAGAGCCGCTTCCGAACCGTCCCTTTACCCGCGCCGCTGGGGCCGGACAAGACGAATATCTGTCCTTTTCTATTCTTCGTCTCCGTCATTCGCTTCGTCCTCGAATCGATGCACTATTGTCTCGGGCTGGATCGCCGACAACACGATGTGATTGCTGTCCGTGACAAGAATCGCCCGGGTCTTTCTGCCCTGCGTGGCGTCAATAAGCCGGCCCGCTTCTTTCGCTTCTTCTTTCAGTCTTTTTATTGGGGCGGACGAAGGGTGAATAATCGCTACGATCCGTTCCGCCACTATCATATTGCCGAAACCGATATGAACGAGCCTGTACGGCATACCGCATCACTCCACGTTTTGCACTTGTTCCCGGATTCTTTCGACAAGCGTCTTGCCCTCTACGACCTTCCATCGTAATTCCGAGCTCGCCAGTTTCGATCCCATCGTGTTGATCTCCCTGTTCATCTCCTGAACGAGAAAATCGAGTTTTTTCCCTTGTGATTCCTCCTGGCGAAGGATCGTGTGAAATTTTTCTATATGGCTCCTCGATCGGGCGATTTCTTCGGAAACGTCCCATTTATCCGCCATAATGACGACTTCCTGAACAAGCCTGCCTTCGTCGAGGATCCCTTTCATTTCTCCGATCGTTTTTCGAATTCGTTCCTGCATATCGGAAAAGGCGGATTTCGACTCGGTGTCCCAGAGCGAGGAAATAGCGCCGAGAAGGCTCTGGAAAGCGGTCAGATGTGACATTATATCACTTTGAATGTGCATTCCTTCTTCCGCTTTCATTTCCTCCAGTTTGTCCAGAGCCTGTTGCGAGAGGTTCACAAGGCAATCACAAATCTCATGGGTCCGTTCTTCGCTGCTCGCAGGTCCGATGAGTATCCCGGGAAGCTGCAGGAGCATTTCGGGAACGGGATCTCCCGGAATACACCGCTCTTTCCGAAACGATCGTAGTTCGGAATAAATTCCTTCAAGCGCTGCCGCATCGAGATGGCATCCCGAAAGCGACGGCGCCCACTGAACGTCGATGGAAGCCCGGACTTTTCCCCTCGAAAGACGTCGCCGCAACACCGAGTGAATCTGCGATTCAAATTGCGAGAGTTCTCTCGGAAGGCGAATCGAAAAATC
The DNA here is from genome assembly GCA_964630155.1 of uncultured Synergistaceae bacterium. Lineage (GTDB taxonomy): Bacteria > Synergistota > Synergistia > Synergistales > Aminobacteriaceae > CALFXN01. The sequence goes on along the minus strand of CAZVUT010000016.1, from coordinate 23,728 downwards.
CTGAAAACGATGGTTGACCGACGATATCTCCATCGTCGCGACTCCCCATTCGTGCGAAACGGACACTCTGCTGTACCCCGTCATGCTTCGAATCATGGTCTTTCCTCCTGTTGGAAAAAGTCATCCAGATACCGGAGCAGCGAATCGATTCCGCTTCCATCGACGGCGCTGACGGGAAGAACGACATCCTCTTCTCCCGCGATCCGCTCCCGAAGCTGAAAGACATCCTCTCCCCGACACATGTCCGTCTTGTTCAGCAGGACAATTCGCCGGACTTCTCCGGCCCCGATGTCTCCGAGCGTCGACGTTACGACATGAAACGTCTCGAGACAATCCGGAGCGCCGGCGTCGAGAACGAGGAGGATAAGCGACGACCGGCATATTTCCTCGAGCGTAGCGCGGAACGCGTCGATCAGCGAATGAGGAAGGTCTCGAATAAAGCCGACCGTGTCCGCCACGAGAATCGTTTTCCCGGAAGGAAGACGCACGCCGCGAATAAACGTGTCCAGTGTCGAGAAGAGCCGGTCTTCCGCAATGAGCGTCTTGTCGCCGGACAATCTCCGCAGGAGTGTCGATTTTCCGCTATTTGTATACCCGGCGAGAGAAACGACCGGGAATCTCTCTTTGGCGCGACGCTCCCTGCTGAGACGACGGCGGTCGCGAATGACGCCGAGTTTGCCCGATATATCCCGCAATCGTCGTTCAAGCTTCCGTCGATGCCGTTCAAACTCCGTCTCGCCTGGGCCCCGGGTTCCGATCCCTCCGCCGAGACGCGACATCACCCGCCCCAATCCCTTGAGATACGGAATCTCGTAAGCGCATAATGCGCGCTCAACCTGAAGCTTCGCTTCCTGGGAACGGGCGCGACGCTCGAAAATCTTCATGATGACAAAGGCTCTGTCCCAAACTTCGCATTTCGTGATTTTCGAAAGAGTCGCCCGTTGCCCCGGCGAAAGTCGGCCGTTACACACAATCAGCCCGGCGCCCACGGAAGAGCAAAAAAGCGCCGCCTCCTCCGCTTTCCCGGTTCCCAGGAAACACCCCGCATCCGGACAGTCTCTCTTTTGTATGATCCTTCCGACGGTCACGATTCCAAGATTCTCGAGCAGGAGCTCAAGCTCATCGAGCAACGGCTCCAGGTCTAAATCGGCGGATGACATGTCCAGCGCCGCGACAACAGCTTTTCGCGTCTTTCCCTCCGGAATGTTTTTACTCATCGGATTGACGCTCAAGACCGATAAATGCCTCCGATATCGCCTGGAGCAACTTGCCTCGGGCTTCTTTTCCGCCGGACTCTGAGGACACATACGGGGCGGGGTCGATCGGATTTCCGTAGGTTACCGAAATGCGAACAGGTTTGATCCAGGGGGCGCCGGGAGGCATCGCCTGAAAGGAGCCGCGAATATACGCAGGGAGAATCGCAACATTCGATTTCAACGCGATGAGGGCCACACCGCCCTCGAGCGGTTTCAACGTTCCGTCGTCGGAACGTCCGCCTTCCGGGAATATAAGGACGCTCTCGCCATCTTCGAGAAGTGACAGGAACGCTTTGAGCGTCGCTCCGGCGCTCTGGCTGTCCTGTTTCTTCACAGGAATAGCGCCGAGCGCCAGCAAGAGGTGACTGAAACCGGGACACTGAAAAAGCTCCGACTTCGCAAGATACCGGAGTCGCGTCGGGAAGGTTCCTCCAATAATGACGGGATCCAGGTTGCTGCAATGATTGCACACCACAATGAACTGCCGTTTCGAATCGACATCCTTCAGTCCGAGAACCCTCATGCGGTTGTAGACCTTTAGAACGATCCAACAAAACCATCGGACCAGAAAGTACACAAGCGGCGAGAAAAAAGACATCTCCTTCATTGAGACACCACGCCGGCGACAATTCCGTACATTCGGGAGACGACTTCTTCGATGCTCATTCCGGATGTGTCAATCTCAAGGGAATTCTCCGGTTTTCGAAGAGGAGCTTCCGCCCGTTCCGAGTCGATCCGGTCCCTTTCCCGGATGCCTTCCAGAACATCCTGATACGAAACGGTCTCTCCCCGCTCCCGAATTTCCTTCACACGCCTCTGCGCCCTGATTTCGGGCGTTGCACTCAGAAAAAACTTGCACGAGGCGCACGGGAAGACGACGGTTCCCATGTCTCTTCCGTCAGCGACGATTCCGGGAAGAGTCGCCTGTCGCCGCTGCAAATCGAGCAGTTTTCGGCGCACGGAAGGAAGAGCGGCATAGCTCGAAACAACGCCGTCGACTTCCGGCGATCGGATGAGGGGTGTGACGTTCTGTTCGCCGACACAGACGCCTTGTTTCCCAAGCGTAATGGAAAGCGCTTCGAGAGCGTTCGTCAGCGTTTCTCCTTCAACCGCCGAAATGCCGTGATTGTTCAGATACCAGGCAATAGCCCGATATAACGCCCCTGTGTCGAGATACGAAAGGCCGAGCCGATTCGCAAGCGCTTTCGCCACGGTGCTCTTCCCCGATCCGGCCGGGCCGTCGACCGTTATCACGAGAGGGACATCATTCATTTTCCGGACTCTCCCATGACTCAAGTTCTTCCGCCGCGACCTGGACAAAATCCACGAGTTCGGAAAGAAGCCCTTCACCGTCTTCTATGCCGAGCCGTTCAAACACCTGGGGATACATGGGATTCTGCAATCCGTCCGCGCCTATGCCGACGCCGAGCATGAGGCACAGGGTATTCGCCGTATGGACGACGTCCGCTATGGGTTGGAATTTCTCGCGTTTCTCCGGCGGCACGGAATCCGGCGCGTGATGATACGCAACGGCAAACCCGTACGCTTCGGGCAATCCCCACTTCTCGACAAGCATCGCGCCCACCTGCGCGTGGTCGAAGCCGAGAACCTGCGTCTCCGCCTCGATAAACGGAATCTGCTTCTCTTCGACCAGCTTGACGATGATGCCGTATCCGAAGCGAACATAGTCATTCAGGACGACCTTGCCGATATCGTGCAACAACCCCCCTACATACGCCTCTTCGGGGACGGACTTCCCAAAACGCTGCGCGATATATCTGGCTGCGTACGCGACCGTCAGGGAATGTTTCCAGAGCTGGCCCCGGTCGAGCGCATAGCCCTGAAGCGATTTGTCCATGACGGAATAGACCGAAGCGGAAAGGACGATATTGCTGATATTCTTGTACCCCAACATGGCGATAGCCTCCGTGACGCTCGATATGTCGCGGGATATCCCGTAGGCCGCCGAGTTCGCCAGCTTCAGCGTCCGGATGACGAGACCTTCGTCCCGTGAAAGGCTCATGGCGACATCACTGGCGCTGCTGTCGCGATCGTTGAGTTTTCTGAGGGTCTCCACCACGAATTGAGGGAAGGATTTGATTTCTTTCATTTTCCCCAGGATGCGGGATTTGATCAACTCCCGTGAACGTTCATCGATGCCGTCCATTTATCTTCCTCCCCTTCAGAAGGAGCATCGATCGCTCCCCCTTCGCGAATCATCTTTTCCAGATCATGAACAGGCATTTCCACAACCGCTCCGGTCGCAAGAGAACCTATGTCCATTTTACCAATTCTTTTGCGTAGAAGCGATTGCACAACGTACCCTCGAACCTGAGCCATACGTCGTATTTCACGTTTCTTTCCCTCGGAGAGCGTGACCAACAGCCATCTCCCTTTCGGCTCGCGGTCCATGACGCAAATGCGACGGGCTCGCAGGAGTTCTCCATCCGAAGACACGCCGACGCGCCATGCGTGAAGAGACTCGGAAGTGGGCGGGCGATCCAGGAGTACTTCGTACTCCTTTTCGATTCCGCCGCCTGGATGCGCCATTCTCTGCGCGAAGTCCCCGTCGTTCGTAAGAAGAAGCAACCCTTCGGAATCCCGGTCGAGCCTGCCGACGGGAAACACCCGGTACATCCGGAGCCGTTCCGGAAGCAATTCAAGGACCGTAGGATCCCTGCTGTCGCTGACCGCGCATACGTATCCCTTCGGTTTGTTGAGAACCAGATATATTGTATCCTGTCGTTCGACCTTGCGGCCGTCGACTTCGACCACGTCGCATTCGCCAACGGCGCGGGAAAGATCATCACATTGTTCTCCATTGACACGGACGCGCCCTTCGCGAACCGGAATTTCGACTTTTCGTCGCGAGCCGAGCCCGCAAAGCGCAAGGTATTTATTCAAACGCATCTTCGTCCCTGTCTTTGTGCCGGGCCATCTCGCTCAGTTCGGCGAGAGTCGGCAGTTCAGAGATGGAATCAAGCCCGAATTCGCGAAGGAACAAATCGGTTGTCCGGTACAGGAGAGGGGAACCGCTTCCTTTCTTTCTTCCGGCGATGCGAAGCAATCCCACGGTCAAAAGCGTTTCGATGACACGATCACATCGGACCCCGCGAATTTCTTCAATTTCTCCACGCGTCACGGGCTGGTTGTACGCGACCACTGCGAGACTCTCGAATGCCGCCTTGCTCAGGCGGACGCGCTGCGAGTCCTCTTGAAAGCGCGAGACCGTTTCAAAAACATCGGAGGACGTACACATCTGCCAGCCTCCTGCGACGCGCTGAACGATCAGGCCGTGGCCTGCATCGTAATGATTCTTCAACTCCTCGATCGCGCTGCGGACTCTCCCCTCTCCGAAAGCTGTGATATCGGCGATGCGCGACTCCGGGACCGGCTTGGAGGCGACGAACAGGATCGCCTCAAGCATCCTGGCCTCCAGAGAAAGAACACTCTGTTCCGAAAGCGACGACATCGCCGAACACCTCCTCCTGGCGGATGTTGATACGCCCCATGCGGCACATCTCAAGCAGGGCGAGAACTGTAACCAGAAGCACGGAAAAGTGCAATTTCTCATGCAGGAGAGATGATATCGAGAAGGTCTTCCGCTCCCTGATAATCTCTGTCAACTCCTCAACCTTTCGGTCGATGAGCGTTTCATCAGGGATCGGGTCCGGGACACCCGCCCAATGCTCTTCGTCGTCGATCGCCTTTTTTTCGCCTTTTCTTCGCCGGGCGATATCCCACCACAGAGTGGACAGGGCATAAAGATCCCCGATGTCGTAGTGCGCCGGGCCCTCAATGCCGCAGGTTCTGGTCAGGCGGCGATCCTGCGAACTCTTCCGCAGGATCAGCGATTCCCTGGCGATACGATAGGGAGCGAAGAGTTCCACTCGTCGTTCTATGTCCTCGAGAAACTCTCCGTCTCCCGCATCTTCTCCGTCCGGCTGCATCGAGTCGAGGGGAAAAAGGGAAAGAACTTTGTACAAAAGCAGCGTAGCCGCCTTGTGAAAGAAATCCGCCACCTCGGGAAGAGGAATGTCCTTTCTGCGCGTCAGATATTGTCCGTATGCCCTCACGATATCCGCCAAAGGTATTCGGGAAATGTCGATCCGCCTCGACTCGACAAGAACGCACAAGAGATCCACCGGCCCTGTAAAGGTCTCGACGGAAACAAGAAAATTCCGTTCCTCTCCTGCGATCGCCGGCGCATCAGACATGAAGCCGTTCCCCAAGCTCCTCCGGAACGAGAACATCGACAGGGAGATCATTGCCTCCGATGATCTCCGCAAGCCGCTTCATGGACACTCGTTCCATCTCGCCGTGATCCGCGAGAGCAACGCACACCCCGTAATTCCTTGCTTCCATGACATCATGATACGTCAAATCAGCCGTACAGAAAACATCCGCTCCCGATTCGACTGCGTCGCGGAGAAAATCCCGGCCAGAACCGCCGCACAAGGCCACGGAACGAATCGTTCGTCCGGCATCTCCGTAGCCCGAAACCCATGAAAGCATCCAGCGTTCCTTCACGGCTTTCAGAAAGCCGCCAAAGGGAAGAGGATCCAGAAAGCCCACCCGTCCAAGCCCGTTGTCCTCGCCTCGCAAAGGAGACGCGCCGCGCATTCCGAGGCGATCAGCCAGGACCGCATTGACCCCCACATCGCTGCGATCCCAGTTCGTATGGGCGCATAGAACGGATATTCCGCATCTGATCGCGCTTCGTATCGCCCGGGCCGCAATGGAATCGCGATCGATGCGGCGAAGCGAAGGGAAGATCATCGGATGATGCGTGACAAGAAGGTCGCATCCGCGCGACGACGCCTCATCAATGGACGCTGTGGTCGCATCAAGACACACTCCGACACGATGGACCGCGTCTCCGGGATCGCCGAGCAAGAGTCCGCTGTTATCCCAGGATTCAGCCGCTCCGAACGGAGCAACCGCTTCAATACGCTCGATGACATCGGAAAGACGCATGATTGTTCCCTCCTAAAAAAAAAGCCGTCTCCCCGGTCAGGAAACGGCAAATAGTTGGTGGGCCTACCTGGACTCGAACCAGGAACCTTCCGGTTATGAGCCGGTGGCTCTAACCCGTTGAGCTATAGGCCCGTTCATTGAGTATACCCTTTTCGCCAGTCGCGGACAAGGAATGACGGGTTATTCGTCGACGTGGATGCAACCGACCGGGCAACTTTCGGCGGCTTCCTTCGCGCATGGAGATCCTCCGGCGTTGATCACTTTGGAAACGCCGGCGGCGTCGTCCATGGAAAAGACATCCGGGCAGATCTGTACACACACTCCACAACCGATACATTCGTTCTTGTCAAGAGAGACCCGCATGAAAGCGAGCACCTCCTTTCGCGCAAGCGATTGTATAACACGGCTCTCCGAACGTCAAACGGAAGTCTTGCCCCATATCCGAAGTTCGGGAGCGCTCTTTTCTATGCTGTCCAGACGTAAAAGAGCCTGAAAATCGTTTACCGTCTTGATTTCAGGTTCCGAAGAAACGATGAACACGCCAATCCCGGTCACTTCAGCGCCGAATTCCTTCGCGACGAGCTGCATCCCGGAAAGGGTCGATCCGCCGCGCATGAAATCGTCGATGATCAGAACCTTGTTTCCGCGTGATAATTGTTTTGTGCTCATATACATCGTCTTCACATCGCCGATTTTCGTGGGATAGTGAACGGCGACTGCCGATCCGTCGCTTGGCCGGTTCCTGAAACGACAGACGGCCAACGGAATTCCCATCGCAAAGGCGGTGGACATCGCCAATGGGATGCCTTTCACTTCCGAAGTCATGACGACATCCGGCGCCGAACCGTGAAACATGGACGCCATCGCAAATCCAAGCCGCATTGCTACCGAGGGATTAAAGAGAATATCCGTATAGTAGATTAACCCGCCGGGAAGGATTCTGTCCTCGTGAGAGAGCAGGCGAACGATCTCCGACAGCAGTTCGTTTCTCGCTTCTTCCGAAAAGCGCGGGACAAACGAGGCCCCCCCGCTTCTTCCCCTGTCGACATGTATATCGCCGATTCCTTCTTTCGACAGCGCGTCGTCGATGATCGCCACATCATCACTGACAACAGTCTTCGATACGCCGAAACAGGATGCGAGCGCCGTAAGGGAAATCTGCGACGAAGGCGAGGAGAGAAAGCGCGCGACAGTTCGAATCAATCTTTCTGTTCTTTGACCTTTCATGGATCAGATCACCCCATCGTAATGATTCTTCTGCACCATGGAAGACTGCTGACGGCATGCATTATTTGAACGACCGATGTTTCGTTGTCCGCAAGGAAAAAGAATGCGCTTCCGCTCCCGGAAAGTCCGTACCCCGGGGCTCCGGAGGATTGTCCAAGAGCAGCAAGGAGTTCGTATTCGGGATGCTCCCGAAAGAGAACGCCTGCAAAGTCGTTCGGCAAAAATCCGACGCGCCGGCCGGAGTTCAACCCCCCGATGACATCGAAAGCCTCCGCGCGCGCGCGGGTTTCGTCCAACGGGAAAGACCTGTTGAAAAAAGAATCCAGTTTCGAGAACGCACGTCGTGTATTGGAAAACCAATCCGGTATCACGAGAATCACGTTGAACCTCCGGTCCAGCGAAAGACGCTCGCGAACTATTCCGATATCGCCAACCAGCGCCAGTTTTGATTCCTCAAAGAGAAACGGGATGTCCGCGCCTATGGACTCGCAAAAACCACAGGGAAGAGTCGTTCCCGCAAAGCGCGCAGCCCAGCGAAGAAAGGCTGCGGCATTCCCGCTTCCCGCCCCGATGCCTGTTCCGGGAGGGATCCTCTTGTGTATGGTGATGTCGAGAAACGGAAGATCCTGAAAGGATTCCATGCGACGGAGAGCCGACAGACACCGGGAGATGATGTTTTCTCCCGGGATAGGAAAAGGTTCCGTCGTCACTGAATCGCTGACATTATTGGCCATTTTTACACCTATTGTCAACTGTTCCGTCGCATCGTTCCTGTAGAACAGGGAACAAATATTGTGATAGCCGTCAGATCGCATCCCGACGACGCGAAGAGTCAGGTTGAGTTTTGAAGGAGTAAATTGCAGATACACCCGGTCACCTCCCACAAAAACGCCCCGACACTTTGACGTGTCGGGGCTTCTTCGACTCTGGCAGAGTGTTTCCGTCAGTTTCTGTTGCTTTGAACAAGCTCCAGCTCGACTTCTTTGGTGAGGATTTCGGCATAGCTGAAGGAGACCTTGCTATCCAGGGAATCGACGTAAAGAGTGAAGAGATTCGGATAGGTTTCCAGAATGACGCCCTGCTTTTCCTCGACCTTTCGTCGACCTTTCGCGGTTCTGTAGCGGACTCTCATGCCTTTGAAAAGAGCAACCTGTTGCCGGATTTCCGCAAGGCTATAGGTCATACGGGTCACCTCTCCATCTAACCTTGGGTTGATTATACCACCCCAGGCTATAGGGTGCAAGCGCCCCTTATATTACTCTTAATGCTCATTCAGTATGATTCTTTTTAGTTAACGCTGCTTTTTGCAATAAGATCCGCTTTTCACCAACTCGTCGTGTAAAGCCCTTTGAATCAAGATACTCCAGAAGAGGCAAGATGAACTTTCTCGAGCTGCCCGTCGCGTCGCGCACCGTTCCAAGCGTAATGTCCTGATTCACATCGCGCAAGAGACGAAGAAACCGCTCTTCTATCAGCGAACTCAGGAGGAATCCGCCCGTTACGATCGAAATTTTCTCCTGTTCCTTGAGATCCTTGACCAATCCATTGAATTCGTTTTCGCTCATTTCCAGAATTTCCCGTGCTTCCGTGATTTCCGGAGGCTGGAATCCTCTCTCTTCACAGAGCGCCAGCAATCTGGCGGAGGAGCGCCCGAATGTTTCATCGTCGCGTTGACGGAATTCCGGCAGACGAACGATTCCGTTCTCGCAGGCGATGCGCCCGTTCTTCGCCAGATATTCCAGCAGGGAACGCGCGTTTTTCTGCTCAAGCTCCCGAACAAGAAGAAGCAGGACTTCCTCCGTTTGGCAACCCGGCTGATAGGGACGGGTTTCATGAAAGGAAGCAAGAAACGAACGGATGCGATCGAAAATAAAAGCAGACTTTTCAAGCGAAAGAAGGCACTCGGGATTTCCTTCCAGAAAGACGATCTCTTTTCGCTCATGGAGCGTTTGCGATAATGCCCGGACGTCGCCGGGCATTTCCTGAAGATCCGCGACGAGCTCCGGCAGCGGCACAACGCCGAAGAAATCCACAAGGACCCTGAGACGCTGTTCGCGTTTTTGCGCGCTCATGAAACGGGCAAGCATATCGCGATACCGAAGCCTTTCCGCCTTTCCCCTGGGTTTTTTTCCGTATGGAAACACGACATGTCCCCCTGCAACCGTGTCCAGGGGACTATATGTCCGGAGAACAAAGTGTTGATCCGATATGACGACGACTTTCTCTTCGGTTATGATCTGCGCTATTCCTTCGCCGCCCGGCTCAAGACGCGGAACCTCCAGGAAAGAGATTCGCCCGACGACATCGGCCGTGCCGATATGGATCCGGACGCGCTGCCAATGACGGATCGGAACCGATGCGGATTGCAGCACGGAAAGACGGACATCGAAACATCTCGTTTCACGAAACACTCCTTTGGCGCACACGACATCTCCCCTCGAAAGCTCATCGACCGAGACGCCGTTCAAGCACACCGCCACCCGCTGTCCCGCCCATGCTTCCTCGACAGTTTTTCCGTGGACCTGCACGCTACGCAGGCGGACGTCTTTTCCCAGAGGGAGAACGTTGGCCTCGATTCCCGAGATAATTCGTCCCCGATATGCCGTCCCCGTTATGACCGTACCGAACCCGGGCACCGCGAAGGCCCGGTCAATCGGCAAAAAAAACGGTCCCTTCCTGGGCCTCGGGGTTACGGCGTCAACCAATCTCCGCAATTCGTTCCGCAACGTCTCCATATTCTCGCCGGAAACAGCGGAAACCGGAATGATCGGGGCCGATTCCAGAAAAGTCCCTTGAACGAACGAGCGGATATCGTCCAGCGCAAGTTCCAGAAGTTCCTCGTCGACCATGTCTTTTTTCGAAACGACGATAAGGCCGTGACGGATTCCAAGAAGACTCAATATGGCGAGATGCTCCCTCGTTTGCGGCATCACCCCCTCGTCCGCGGCAACGACGAGCATGACCGCATCGATGCCCGATGCGCCGGCCACCATCTGCCGAATGAAGCGCTCGTGCCCCGGGACATCGATGATGCTGACGACCCGGTCATCCGGGAGGACCAGCGGAGCGAACCCCAGTTCTATGGTAATGCCGCGTTTCTTTTCCTCTTCGAGACGGTCGCAATCGACCCCCGTCAGTGCTTTGACGAGCGTGGTCTTCCCGTGGTCGATATGCCCCGCTGTGCCGAGGACGAGCGAAATCTCCTGCTGTGACATTCCGTCACCTCCGTGAAAGGACGGATTCGAGAGAACGGGCCAGCTTCTCTTCGTCACCTTCAAGGAGCGTCCGGACATGAAACACCGCGACGTCATCCCTCGCTCCCGCAACGACGGGGTATTCCGCCGAGCGGAGAGATGAAAGGAGTTGCCCGGTTGTCGGCACGCCTCCCTGAAACCGTACCGCCACGCCAAAACCGGGGAGCGTTTCTGCGGGAAACGCGCCGCCGCCGACAGCGTCGGAAACGGGAATGACTTCGAAAACGCCCGCAGATACCCTTTTCCTGAGCAGTCGCGCGAGCCGCTGCGCCTTCTTTCGCAAAGCCTCCGGTCTTTCGGAGATCATCCGAACCGTGGGAATGCGGTCATTCCGCCCGGCAAGGTAGAAGCGCAGCGTCGTCTCGAAAGCTGCAAGCGTCATTTTGTCCACTCGAAGAGCCCGCAGCAGCGCATAGGATTTCAGCCTGCCGATCAGGCTGCGCTTTCCGACGATACACCCTATCTGAGGGCCTCCAAGCATCTTGTCGCCGGAAAACGTCACGATATCGATTCCTGCGGTGATGCAATCGCGGATCGTGGGCTCGCCCGACAAGCCGAGTTCCCCGCAGGCGACGATCATACCGCTCCCCAAATCCTCCATGGAAATGAGGCTCCGTTCCCGTGCGCTCTGCGCCAGATCCTGCCGATCCACGGATGTCGTGAATCCCTGTATCCTGAAGTTCGACGGGTGAACCTTCAAAAACATTGCGGTTTCCGGGGTGACGGCGTCGAGATAATCGGCGCGGTGCGTTCTGTTCGTTGTCCCGACCTCCACGAGGCGCGCTCCGGAAAAGGCCATGACGTCCGGGATCCGGAACGATCCGCCGATTTCCACGAGTTCGCCGCGCGATACAATGACTTCCCTGTCGCGTGCAAGCGCGGCAAGACACAGGAGCACAGCGGCCGCGTTGTTGTTGACAACCAGTGCGGCTTCCGCTCCGGAGAGCTCCGAGAGGAGCCATTCGACATGATCGTTCCTGTGCCCCCGCTCTCCGGTGTGAAGATCGTATTCGAGCGTGCTGTAGGAACGCGCGACGTCCGAAACGGACCGTACGGCTTCTTCGGCGAGACAGGAGCGTCCGAGATTCGTATGAACAACGACGCCCGTGGCGTTGACAAGAGGCCGAAGGCTCGATCGGCCCCGTCGCGCAAACACGGACGACGCCCGACGATTGATCGCTTCCATCGAGGCGTCTTCCACGGAGCCGTTCCGTATTCCTTCGCGAATGTCGTTGACCACGGACGTGAAGACGCGCTTAACCGTTTCGCGCCCGAGCGACGGAATCCAATCCTCGAGCCAGTTCTGATCGAGAAGGGAATCCATCGGCGGAAGCCCCCTCAAGCTTGCCTGAAAGTGCGGTTCAGTCATCGTATTGCACGGCCTCCTTCCGGAAGAAACGCCCTTTTTCCTGTAGCTTCAAAGAACGATGCTGTACTATAATTGTACCTTAGTTTTGGAAACCGACTATATCTCTCCGGATGGAGAGAATTTCAGGTGATTCGATGACCGATGCATACGACTTCCGGGGAAAATCCCCCGAAGAAGCGATACGTTCCGTCCAGGCTATTCCGAAGTCGGAAACCTCCTCGTTTTCGGTCCTTCTCGATAATCCGATGGTCGCGTCCAGAGTGCGAAGCTCCCTCACGGAGAACGGCTGCGATGTCAGCCTCGAGGATGACGAAGGCACCGTCGTTTTGAAGGCGAGAATGCGGGCTCCCGGCTCTCCGGCGAAAGCGGAGCCTGTCCGCATTCCTGCCGCACGACCGAAAAAGGCGCCGCCTGTTTCCCCGTCGGCGCAACAGGCGCACCCGGTGTTCGGAGGAACGACAATCATCCTGTCACGAAGGACAATCGGCGGAAGCGACGAAGACCACGGAGAAAACCTCGCGCTTGCGTTCCTGCAATCCCTGCAGCACGTCACCCCGTTTCCCCAGACGATCGTTCTCATGAATGAGGGCGTCAAACTCGCCGTAAAGGGAACGAAGACCTGTTCGAGCATTTCTTCCCTGAATCACAGGGGGTGCAGGGTTCTCGTCAGCCGGGATTGTCTGGCTCATTTCGGAATCGAAGAGGTTCTGGGCGTCGGAAGCGTGGTGTCCCTCCAGGATATTACCGCAACGTTGTTGCGTTCAGAAAGAACGCTCTCGCTCTGATCAGGACTGCTCCGTTTTCCAGGGGAGGCTGTCCAGAAGGACGTCCAGAAGCATCACCAGGGCATCGGGGGACGGCACGTCGGGCTGAAGCCTCTTCGCGAGCGCCTGGGCGCCGGGCAGATACGCCACGTGAAGGGAGTCGTCGATGATATCCTTCGCCGCGGAATCGGTGCTTTCGTCGAAAAGGAGCACCCAGCCGGGCGTGGCGATTCCGATCAGATCCCAGTCGATCCCTTTGGGATAGCTCGAGAGGATCATCCCGTTATAGTTCCGTCCCGTCCGGGATCTCCATCGCTCGGTGATCCATCGCGCCCGCCCCTCCATGGTATCGGCCGCGATCAGCACGGCCGGACGTTCGTAAACATACGACGCGTAGACGCGCGTAATCAGGCTTGCGGTAAAGAGCCCCACGGCGCTCTTCTCGTCTCCGATGTAATCGAGCGTCCCCTTCAGCGAATCGACAACGCTTACAGGATACCCGGGCACCTTGGTGACGGAGGGCTGGTACGAAGAGAGCGTCAGGAGGAGGTTCTCGAAGATCGTTTCCTCATCCGTTTCGAAGAGAATCAGTCCATACTGCATGGCAGCCTCCATCGTTTTTGCATTTAGAGGATCTCCTCCCAAATGCGGTTTGCGATCCGCATTCCCCGTGGAGAGAGCGCTATGCCGTCGTCGCGCCGGAAGAAAAAATCCGGACGAAACGCGTCGAGAACCTTCAGGATCTCGCGTAAAAGCTCCGAGCCGTAGCGTGAACGGAACTCCGTATATCGTATGCCCTGTCGTGTCCTGAGCGAAAGGATGGCCGCCTCCCTCGCTTTCTTTCCGGGAGACAGGATTTCAAACGTATCGACGGGTGTTTTTCCCTGCTTCATTCGCGAAATATATTCCGGGGCCCCGGATACGTTCGTATACCGCAACCCTGACAGATGCCCCGATGCGCTCGCTCCAAACGCAAGTACGTCGTCCTCGTTCCAGTACGCCATGTTATGGACACATTCCGCACCCGGACGAGAGAAACTCGCGATCTCATAGTGCGACAGGCCCTTCGCCGGAAGAAACCACTGGGCGAAACGGTAAAACGGGTACCCTTCGGGTATTCCCGAAGGGGCGACATTCCCCCACGGCGTTCCGGGCTCGAGGGTCAGATGATACGTTGAGACATGCTCGACGCCGGTTTTCAGGACACGCCGGAGCGATTCCGCGAAAGACCGGAGCGTTTGCCCCGCAAGGCCAAAAAGGAGATCCGCACTGCACCGGAATCCCTTCTCGACCACGCATTCAAGGGCCCGGACCGCTTCGTCGCCGTTGTGGAGCCGCGCCAGCCATGCCAGTTCGTTGTCGTGGACGCTCTGAACGCCAACGCTGACCCGTGTGACGCCATTATCCCGCCAGACCTTCAGATGTTCCGGGACGAGGCTGCCCGGATTTGCTTCCACGCTCATCTCGCGCACGGCGTCAAGGACGAAGTATTTCCCGAGAATCTCAAAAAGGCGACTCCACTGGCGACCGTCGAGGAGTGTCGGAGTGCCCCCGCCGATGTAGAGCGTATCGAGCCGGATCGGAAACGAGCACATGTTCGACCAGAAGCGACACTCTTCATTCAATGCCCGGAGGTATTCGTCTATCTCTCCCGGCGCCGGCGCCGCGCTGGAAAAGGCGCAATAGGGACACTTCCGGATGCAAAAGGGCGCATGGATGTACAGGGAACGCGGCGACGCGACGCGCGCTCGCGCCGAAAGCGACGAGGGCGCCTCTATTCGTCTTCCCCTTCTTCCACTTTGAGAAACGCCAGAAAGGCCTCTTGCGGGATGGACACCTTCCCGATCTGCTTCATTCGTTTCTTCCCTTCCTTTTGCTTCTCCAGAAGCTTTCTCTTTCTCGAGATATCGCCGCCATAGCACTTCGCGAGAACATCTTTCCGCAATGCCTTTATGTTTTGCCGCACGATGACTCTCTTGCCGATGGACGCTTGTATCGGAACCTCGAAAAGCTGCTGCGGGATGAGCTCCTTCAGCTTGCGAACGACCGCCTGCCCGCGATGGAATGCGGCGTCTCTGTGGCATATGAAGGAAAATGCATCTGCGGCTTCACCGCTGATGAGAACGTCGACGCGGACGAGATCGGCGGCGCGGAAGCCCCGGTATTCGTAGTCCAGCGAAGCGTACCCGCGCGTCATCGACTTGAGCTTGTCGTGAAAATCGATGATGAATTCCGCGAGCGGCAGATCGTAAAAGAGACGAGCTCTTTCCGGAGAAAGATAATCCATGGAAACGAACGTCCCCCGCTTGTCCTGACAGAACTGCATAACCTTTCCCACGAATTCGGTCGGAACGAAACACGTGAGGCGGATTATGGGCTCGCGGATTTCGTTGATTTCCGACCCGTCAGGAAAATCCGACGGGCGTTTCGCTTCTATCACTTCTCCGGCTGTCGTTGCGACCTCATAGACGACATTCGGCGAGGTGGCCACCAGATCGATGTCAAATTCACGACGCAGGCGCTCCTTGGAAATGTCCATGTGCAGAAGTCCGAGGAAGCCGCACCGGAAACCGAATCCAAGCGCAACGGACGTTTCCGGGACGAACGTTATGGACGCGTCGTTCAGCGTCAGCTTTTCCAGCGCGTCACGAAGCTCCGGATACTCATCCCGTTCTATCGGATAAAAGCCGCAAAACACCACCGGTTTGACGCGGCGGTAGCCGGCGAGGGCTTGCGGCGCAGGGTGGAGCGCGTCGGTGACGGTGTCGCCCACATGCGCCTCGGCAACGCTTTTGACATTCGCGATGAGATATCCCACCTCGCCCCGTCCGAGACGATCCACCGGAACGTACGACGGACGAAAGACGCCGACTTCCTCCACCGGATACTCCTGCCCCGAAATCATGAAGCGGATATTCGTTCCCGTTCGGATCTCTCCGTCGACGACCCTGATATAGCAGATGACGCCGCGATAATTGTCGTAAATCGAATCGAAAATCAGCGCCCGGAGCGGCGCTTCAGCATCTCCCTCGGGCGGGCGCACACATTCTACGATGCGCTCCAGGATGTCATCGATGCCGGTTCCTTCTTTCGCGCTCGCAAGAATGGCGTCCGACGCGTCCAGCCCTATCGCGTCCTCGATCTCCTTTTTGACCGAATCGGGATGCGCGGACGGGAGGTCGATTTTGTTGATGACCGGAATGACGTCCAACCCCTGTTCGACCGCCATATACGCGTTGGCCAGCGTCTGCGCCTCGACTCCCTGCGTCGCGTCCACGACAAGAATCGCGCCCTCGCAGGAAGCCAGCGAACGGGACACTTCATATCCGAAGTCGACATGGCCGGGGGTGTCTATCAGATTGAGGACATACGAACGGCCATCTTTGGCCGTGTAGTCCATCCGGACCGGAACGAGCTTGATCGTTATGCCGCGTTCCCGTTCGAGATCCATTGAATCGAGGACCTGGTTTTTCATCCCGCGTTTGTCGATCGTTCCGGTTCGTTCAAGAAGACGATCGGCAAGCGTCGATTTTCCGTGATCGATGTGTGCGATGATGCAGAAATTCCGAATGCTTGTTCTTTCCATACTTTTCAAAGCCTCCCGCGGAAGATGCCTTCCTTTTCGGCATCATCTCTCCATCTCTGTTTTATGCAGAGAGTTCATATCATGGAGACGCATCTTTGTAAAGGAAAACGAGGCGAAAAAAAACTTGACTTTTAGCGTGGTTTTCAAGATAATGTTCGTATTATCCCCCAACGGAGGTGTTCTCTTATGGAACAAAGAGAACTTGCGTACGAAGGAAAAGCCAAGAAGATGTTCGCAACAGACGATCCCGCGACAATGCTGGTCGAATACAAAAACTCCCTCACCGCGTTCAACGCACAGAAAAAGGATTCCCTCGAAGGAAAAGGTGAGCTGAACAACAGGATTTCCGCCCGGTTGTTTACGTTTTTAGCGGAAGAAGGCATCCCGAATCATTTTATAAAGATTCTTGACGATACGCATCAGTTGGTTCGCAGAGTCCGGATCCTTCCGGTCGAGGTCGTCGTCCGGAACATCACGACGGGGACCCTCTGCAAACGGCTCGGGGTTCCTGAAGGCGTCACGCTCGAACGCCCTCTGCTCGAATTCTACCTGAAAGACGACGAACTCGGCGATCCGCTGATCACCGAGGATCACGCCACGCTTTTCGGTTGGGCGAACGAAGAACAGATCGAAAAGATCAAACACATCGCGACGTCCGTAAACGCGATTCTGGGACGCTTCTTCGATGAAAAGGGAATCATCCTCGTGGACTTCAAGCTTGAGTTCGGCATCGACTCCGCAGGAGAGCTTCTTCTCGCCGACGAAATATCACCGGACACCTGCCGGTTCTGGGACAAGGAAACCAAAAGAAAACTCGACAAGGACCGTTTCAGAAAGGACCTCGGCGATGTTCTGGGAGCCTATCGGGAAATCTGGTCCCGCATTTCGGAAGAGGGCGTCTGAGTCATGATATTTCATGTCACGGTTCTCGTCTTTCTCAAGGAGGGAGTCCTGGACACACAGGGCAAGGCGGTCCTATCCGTCCTGCTCAAAGCCGGGCATTCGGACATCCGGGACGTCCGAATCGGGAAGTACGTACAGCTCAAGCTCGAGTCTCCGACCCGGGAGGAGGCTCTGAAACAGGCGAACGCCATCTGCGAAGACCTTCTTGTCAACGGCATCATCGAGGAGTACACCGTCGAACTCCGCGGAGAGGAAGACGCCTGATGCGAGCATCCATTGTCGTCTTTCCCGGGAGCAACTGCGACCGGGATGTCGGACATGGCCTCCGGTCCGCTCTGGGGACGGAGGCGGATTTCGTCTGGCATGCACAGACTGAGCTTCCTCCGGATACGGATCTGGTCGTCCTCCCGGGCGGCTTCTCGTATGGGGACTATCTTCGCTGCGGCGCCATGGCGGCCCGTTCTCCCATCATGGGGGCCGTTTCGCGCCACGCGGCGTCGGGAGGACTGGTTCTCGGAATCTGCAACGGCTTTCAGGTTCTGACGGAATCGCGGCTTCTCCCCGGCGCACTGCTCGCGAACCGCACTCTTCGTTTTATCTGCCGCCCTTGCACAATCCGCGTTGAGCGTACGGACACCCCGTTCACCCGGGCCTTTCTCGAAAAACAGATCCTTCATTTTCCGATCGCCCACTATGAAGGCCTCTATTTCCTGCCCGGGAACGAACTCCTCGCTCTCGAAAAAAGGCGACAGGTCGTATTCCGATACGCCTCGCCCGACGGCGTTGCGGACGATTCGTCCAATCCGAACGGCGCGCTGAACAACATAGCGGGCATTGTCAACGAACGGGGAAATGTCCTCGGATTGATGCCCCATCCGGAACGCGCCCGGGACATGCTCCTCGGAGACGCATCCGGCGCGCATTCCGACGGAACGGACTTCTGGAAAGGGATGCGCGACTGGGCGGACGGGAGGTTGGGACAATGATTGACTACAAACAGGCCGGTTTGCGCCGGTCGGAATACGACGCGATCGTCCGCGCGCTCGGACGCGAACCGAACGAAACCGAACTGCGGATTCTGGGGGTTATGTGGTCGGAACACTGCAGCTACAAATCCACAAAGCCGCTTCTCCGAACTCTTCCCAACAAGGGAGATCGCGTATGGGCCGGTCCGGGAGAGAACGCGGGGATCGTGGACATTGGCAACGGGTATGGAGCGGCTTTCAAGGCGGAGAGTCATAACCATCCCTCCGCAGTCGCACCCTACCAGGGAGCGGCGACAGGCGTCGGGGGCATCATCCGCGACATCATCGCCCTCGGGGCGCGTCCGATCGCCTCGATGGACGGATTGTTTTTCGGAGATCCCTCTCATCCCAGAACCCAATCCCTCTCCTCGGGAATCGTGAGCGGCGTCGGAGGGTACGGAAACGCCGTCGGCGTCCCAACCGTGGGAGGCAAGACGCTCTACGATCCGTCCTACTCGGATAACCCGCTTCTCAACGCCCTGTGCGTCGGCATCGTCCGCAGGGAAGACGTCATAAGCTCCAAAACGGCGCGGCCGGGACAGCTCGTCGTGATTCTCGGATCGAAAACGGGACGGGACGGCATCGCCGGAGCCGCGTTCGCGTCCGTGGAACTCTCCGAGGACTCGAAGGCGAGCAGACCTTCCATCCAGATCGGCGACCCCTTCATCGAAAAGCTCCTCACGGAAGCGTGCCTCGAACTGCGGGACAAGGGACTGATCGTCTGCATGCAGGACATGGGGGCTGCCGGAATAACGTCCTCCAGCAGCGAGATCGCCGCGAAGAGCGGCGTGGGGATGCGGATCGATTTCGACAAGGTTCCGCTCCGCGCGGAGGGAATGCAACCGTGGGAGATCGCGCTCTCCGAATCCCAGGAAAGAATGCTCCTCATCGTTCTTCCCGAAGATTACGAAAAAATGGCGACCGTCGCGGAACGATGGGGGCTTGACTGCGCCATCATCGGGAAAGTCACGGAAGGCGACAGGTACGTCATCAACTGGTTCGGCGAAGAAATCGTATCGCTTCCGGCGTCGCTGATCGTCGACGAGTGTCCCGAAGCATCGTGGGCGTCACGCTCCCCCGGCTACGAATCCCTATGGGCGCCGCGGGAACCGACGCGCTCCCGCGACTCGTCCGATATGCGGGACACGCTGCTTCGGCTTCTGCGCTCCCCCTCTCTCGCGGACAAGAGCTGGATCTATGATCAGTACGATTCGATGGTGCAGACGAACACGATTGTCGGACCCGGGGCGCCCGTCAGCCTCCTCCGGATCCGGGAAAACGGGAACATGATCGCGATCGCGCTTGAATCCGACCCGTGGAAGTGCTCGCTCGATCCCTTCCGGGGCGGAGCGGAATCGTTCGCCGCCGGCATTCGTGCGGTGGCGGCAGCGGGAGCGGTCGCTATCGGCGCGACGGACTGCCTCAACTTCCCGTCTCCGGAAAAACCCGAACAATTCTTCGAGCTTTCAGAGGTCGTCCGGGGCATCGCCGCCTGTGGAGCGGAGCTTCAATGTCCCATCGTATCGGGGAACGTCAGCCTGTATAACGAAAGCGCTTCCGGTCGTATCCTTCCCACGCCCGTCATCGGGGTCGTCGGCCTGATCGAAGCGCCTCTTTCATGGATTCCGTCCGGAAACTGGAAATCGGGTGATCGTCTGTATCTTGTCGGGAAACGCGAGAGTTCCCTTGCGGGAAGTCATTACCAGAACGTCATCGACGGAAAGGTTTCAGGCAGGCCGATGCCGTTCGATCCCGAAATGGAACGGACCTTCGCCAGACTGGCGTTCGTTACGGCGCGAAAAAAGCTCGCGCGAAGCGCCCGCGTGCTCGCCGGAGGAGGCATGGCCGTTGCGCTGGCAAAAGAAGCGCTCGCGAGCGGAATCGGCGCATCGCTGGAAATCGATCCCTCCGCGAATGACGATGTCGCCCTTTTCGGCGAGGGAGGGCCGCGCGCATGCTACGCCGTTTCCGAACAGGACGTCGCCGCGTTTGAAGAAACCTGGTGCGGATTCCCGTGTTCGCACATCGGTGCGGCGGGCGGCGAATCGCTTCGCTTCGGAGACGTATCGCTCCCTCTCGACGCATTGCGCGACGCCCATTCTTCCGTACCCGAAAATTACGGGAGAAGAAACTGATATGTGCGGCGTATTCGGCGCATACTCGCCCAAAGGGAACGCCGTCCTGGAAGAAGTGTACCTCGGCCTTTACGCGCTGCAGCATCGCGGACAGGAATCGACCGGGATCGCGTGGCTCGGCGAAAACGGGCGCATCGCATCGATTCGGGGAAACGGTCTGGTCCATGCAGCCCTGGACCAGGGAGAACTTGCGCTTCTCCCCGCGAGCTGCGCCATCGGACATGTCCGCTATTCAACTTCCGGCGGATCGGATCTCGGAAACGCGCAGCCGCTTATTTCGACGACGTCCCGGGGCTCCGTCGCCGTGGCGCATAACGGCAACCTGACCAACGCCGAAGGACTGAAAACGCTCCTCGAAAGCCGCGGCGCGATCTTTCAGTCGACCACCGACACCGAGGTCATTCTCCACCTGGTCGCCCATCAGCCGCACAAACGTCCGATCGACGCGCTCGTCGATTCCCTGACCCGCCTTGTCGGGGCGTATTCGCTCACGCTCATCATCGACGGACGCCTCGTGGCCGTCCGGGACCCCTGGGGATTCCGGCCGTTGGTCCTCGGCAGGAGGGAGGACGTCTGGTATGTCTCTTCCGAATCATGCGCTCTCGATCTCGTCGGGGCGACCACTATCCGGGACATCGAACCGGGAGAGGTCGTCGTCCTGGGACCGGATGGCCCCCACTCGCTCCGGATTCCGCTCGAAGCGAAAACGCGGCGTTTCTGTTCCTTTGAATTCGTCTATTTCGCTCGTCCCGACAGCGTTATCGAAGGGAAATCGGTCTATGCCGTCCGGAAGGAACTTGGACGGCGTCTCGCCCGGAGAGGCCCCTGCCCCGGCGCCGACTTCGTCTCCGGCATGCCTGACAGCGGCACGATAGCCGCGATGGGATACGCGCAGGAAAGCAATCTCTCGCATGAGCTATCGGTCGTACGGAACCGCTATGTCGGACGAACCTTCATAGAGCCGACGCAGCGCGTTCGCGATCTCGGCGTCCGGATCAAGCTCAATCCCATAACGCGCGTCCTCTCGGGGAAATCCGTCGTGGTCGTTGACGATTCCATCGTTCGCGGAACGACGTGCCAGCGGATGATCGCCATGATCAAATCGGCCGGCGCATCCGCCGTTCACATGCGCGTCTCCTCTCCCCCGGTCCGTTTCCCCTGCTATTACGGAATCGATACGCCGACCCGCGTGGAGCTTGCGGCCGCGCGGATGAATATACAACAGCTCGGAAAGGAAGTCGGAGCCGATTCCCTCGAATACCTCTCGGAAGAGGATCTCGTAGAAGCGATCGGACTCGGCGAATCCGCCGTCTGCACCGCGTGTTTTTCCGGAAAGTATCTCGAAGAGGGAGGAGATGTACAGGATGTCACTCTATAAGGATGCCGGCGTCGATATCGAAGGCGGCGACCGCTGGGTCGACGTCATCAAGCGAATCGTCTCGTCCATGCCTTCCGATCCGAAATCGGTCGGAGGGATAGGCGGTTTCTCCGGGCTCTATCGAATCGGCGGAGACCTGCTCCTCGCCGGATGTTGCGACGGAGTCGGGACAAAGCTCGAGGTGGCGAAGGACTGCGGAGTGTTCCGCGGACTTGGGCAGGATCTCGTGGCGATGAACGTGAACGACCTGGTCACCTGCGGCGCACGCCCGCTCTTCTTCCTCGACTACATCGCTTGCGGAAGCCTCGACGTTCCGCTCATGTCCCGAGTGATGGAAGGAATCGCCGATGCGTGTTCACAGACGGGATGCGCGCTTCTCGGCGGGGAGACCGCCGAGATGCCGGGCGTCTATCCGTCGGACGGCTTCGACCTAGCAGGGTTCGCGGTCGGACTGGTCCGCGAATCCGACATCATCGACGGAAGCCGGATCGGGGCGGGAGACGTCCTCATAGGGCTGACAAGCTCCGGAGTTCACAGCAACGGATTTTCCCTCGTCCGGAAGGTCCTCTTCGAGGACAACGCGTTCGACCTTTCGAAGACGTACGAACCTCTCGAAGAACCGCTCGGCGCCGCGCTCATCCGTCCCACGCGTCTCTATGTCCGTCAGGCTCTCTCTCTCGCCGGAACGGGACTCGTCAAGGGGATGGCGCATATCACCGGCGGGGGACTGTACGGCAACATCATCCGCATCATTCCGAAGGGGCTCGATATACGCATCGACTACTCCTCGTGGAAGCGTCCGGCCGTGTTCGATCTCATACAACAGGCCGGAGTTGACGAGGATGAGATGCGAAAGGTGTTCAACATCGGCATCGGCTTCTGCCTTGTCGCCGGCGCCGGCGATGCGGACGAAATTCTCCGCCGCTGCACGGAGATGAACGAAACGGCCGCCATTATCGGGACAGTAACCGCATGACGACCCGAATCGCAATCCTGATCTCGGGACAAGGAACCAACATGGAGGCGATCTTCGATCGCATCGCCTCCGGAGATCTGGATGCGACCGTTGCATTCGTCGCATCGGACAACGAATCCGCCGCGGGACTCCGGAAGGCTGCGGCACGTTCGGTCCCCGTATTCACGCTTCCGTACGAACTCCGGGGGAAAATGGAAGCGGAGCGGGTGCTCGAATCCCTGTGCCGCGAAGAGAACGTCGATCGGATCGTCCTCGCGGGATTCATGCGCATTCTCTCCGCCGAGTTCATATCCGGTTTCGAGAACCGAATCGTGAACATCCACCCCGCGCTCCTTCCGGCCTTTCCCGGAGCCCATGCCGTCAGGGACGCGTGGGACAAGGGCGTCCGCCTCACCGGGGTGACGGTGCATCTCGTCGATAACGGCGTGGATACCGGGCCGATTCTCTCGCAGCGCGCCGTATCGGTCCTGGATGAAGACACGATCGAAACGCTGGAAGAACGCATTCACAGCACGGAACACGCTCAGTACTGGGAAACGCTGCGGGATCTCTTCTCCGGGAGACTGGAGCCGCTGAAGCGGCGCATGAATCCCCGCCGCAACGCATAGCGGACTCGCAGACACAACCGTACGAAAGGAGAATCACCGGATGAAAAAAACGGTTCTGCTCTCACTGCACGACAAGTCGGGGCTCGAAGAATTCGCCGGAGCTCTGGCGGAGAGGGGGTACGACCTGCTCTCAAGCTCCGGAACCGCCGCCTGTATACGCAAGGCGGGGATTGCCGTGACCGAAGTCAGCGAACTGACGGAGTTTCCGCACATAATGGAAGGACGGGTCAAAACGCTCCACCCAAGAATTTTCGGCGGCATTCTCGCCCG
>CAZVUT010000015.1:14423-33518 GCA_964630155.1 uncultured Synergistaceae bacterium | reverse complement strand
GTTCGATTTTGCGCGTGTCCACGCTCGCCGACGCCACCCAGTCCTGCGTGCAGCCGATCTGCAGCAGCCGAGCGCCGCGAACGGCCGCGACCTGTTGCAGGAGCCCCGCGGCGCGTTTCCAGGAATCGGCGTCGTACGCCTTTCCGACCCGATGTTCCCGGTTGCGAAGCGTCCCCCGGATATCCGCGACCGCGGGGAGCGCGTTTTTCGATACGATGCGCCTGACGGAGCGCTGGATCTCGTCTCCGAAGAGCGTTTCGTTCGGGAACCAGACCCACAGCAGGCTTTCCGGAACCGACGACGCGACGCGGAGAACGCGCTTCTGGACCGCTCCGGACATCGGAACGAACAGGGGGACGGCCCCGGCGAGCGCGAGCGCCTCGCGTTCCGCGTCGTCGTCCGTCAGGACGGTCCGGGGCGGACGCATGCAGTTTGTCTCGCGGTCGAGGTCTTCGAGGATGCGCCCGACGGCGCGGACGTCCTCTCCGAGGATGTCCGGATCCGGATAGTAGACCGGCGACGCGAACAGAAGCGGCTGTACGACGGCTTTCTTCATGGCGGCATCAACCTCCCGGCATCAGCATAGCACTACGACGCCGCGCCGAGATAGGCTTTTTTGACATTTCCGTCGCAGAGCAGGGCTTTCCCCTCCCCTTCGAGGACGATCCGCCCGTTCTCGAGGACGTAGGCGTAGTCGGCCAGCGCGAGCGCCCGGTTCGCATTCTGCTCCACGAGCATGACCGTGACGCCTGCGTCGCGGATGCGCCGGATCGTGTCGAACACGCCATTCACGATGATCGGCGCGAGGCCGAGCGACGGCTCGTCGAGAAGCAGCATCTCCGGGTCGGACATGAGTCCGCGGCAGATCGCGAGCATCTGCTGCTCGCCCCCCGAGAGCGTCCCGGCCTGCTGGTCCGCCCGCTCCGCGAGGATTGGGTACATGTCGAACATGCGGTCGAGGTTCCGCCGGACGCGCCCGGCGTCGGAGAGCGGATACGCCCCGGCGAGAAGGTTCTCGCGGACAGTCAGCCCGGGAAAGACCTGCCGCCCCTCCGGGACCTGGACGAGTCCGCTCTTGACGATCCGGTGCGGCTCCTTCGGAAGCAGCCGCGTCTTGAAGAAGATCTTTCCGCTCTCGCGCTTCACGAGGCCGGAGACCGTGTTCAGCAGCGTGCTCTTTCCCGCGCCGTTCGAGCCGATGATGCTCACGATCGCCCCCTTCTTCACGGAGAGCGATACGCCGAGCAGCGCCCGGACGTGCCCGTAGGAGACGTGAAGATCCTCTATGCGGAGCATGTCGCGTCCTCCCTGCCGATATACGCCTCGGCGACATCGCGGTTCTCCCGGATTTCGGCGGGCGTCCCGCACGCCAGCAACTTCCCGAAGTTGAGGACGTAGATTCGCGCGCACAGCGTCATGATGACCTCCATCCGGTGTTCGATCACGAGAACGGCGAAGCCGAATCGCTCCCGAAGGGCTCCGACAAGCGATATGAACTCCTGAACCTCGCTCGGGTTGAGCCCGGCGGCGGGCTCGTCGAGAAGCAGCACCTTCGGGTTCGCGGCCAGGGCGCGCGCGATTTCGAGCTTCCGTTGCATCCCGTATGGAAGGTTGAAGGGCTTTTCGTCCTCGTACCTTTCGAGCCCGACGAGGCGCAGGTACTCCCGCCCCATTTCCCTCACGGCCCGCTCCCGCTCGCGGACCGCGGGGCGAAGCGTCAGAAGCTGCATGAGCGAATACGCCGAATACGGGTCGGCCGCCGTCATGACATTCTCGACGACCGAGAGGCCCCGGAAGAGCCGGATGTTCTGGAAGGTCCGCCCGATCCCCGCGCGCGTGATCTCGTGCTGCTCCCGGCCCGCGAGTTCGGCGCCTTCGAGGAGGATGCTTCCCGCGTCGGGCGCGTAGATCCCCGTGACGAGGTTGAAGGCCGTCGTCTTGCCCGCGCCGTTCGGGCCGATGATCCCGACGATCTCCCCCGCGCCCGCGCGGAACGAGAAGTCGTCCACGGCGCGAACGCCTCCGAACGATTTCGCGATGCCCCGGACGTCAAGCATCGCGCCCCGCCCCCTTCCGGTTCCACAGACGCCGCACCGCGCTCCACGTGAGTTCGCGCTCCCCCATGATCCCCGACGTCCGGTAGTTGATGATCAGGAGGACGATGACGCAGTAGATCGCGATGCGCCACTCGGCGGCGAAACGTAAAAGCTCCGGCAGGCCCGAGAGCAGGATCGTCGCGAGCACCGCGCCGGTCAGGCTGTTGACGCCGCCGACGAAGACGATGATCGTCCACTCGGCCGATATGACCCAGTTGAACGCGGCCGGTTCGAGGTAGGTCGTGTAGAAGCCGAAGAGGACGCCCGAATAGCTCGTGATCGCGCTCGCCAGCAGGAAGGTGACGAGCTTGACCCGGCAGACGTCGATCCCCATCGACTTCGCGGCCAGTTCGTCCGACCGCAGCGCGAGGCACTGCCGCCCGTACTTCGAGTTCTTGTAGAGGATCACGATCGCGAGGCAGACGACCACGCTGACGCCCAGGACCGGAAGCGTCGTGAGCTGCGGGATTCCGGAGATCCCCATCGCGCCCCCAGTGATGTTCGCCGAGTTGTTGAGCACAGCGACGATCGCCTCGCCGAAGCCGAGCGTCACGAGCGATATGTAGTCGCGCCGGAGGCGCACGGTCGGATAGCCGACGAGCAGCCCGGCGAGCGTTCCGGTCGCTATCGCGGCGACGACGGCAAGCGGGACGGGGACGTTCAGGTTTTTCACGAGGACGGCCGAGACGTAGCCCCCGATCGCCATGAAGGCGGCCTGTCCGAGCGAGAAGAGCCCCGTCAGCCCCGTGATCAGGTAGACGCCGAGAACGCCGACGAGCGTGATCCCCGTGAAGGCTGCGGTCGAGAGGAAATAGTCCATCGGCCGCGCCCTACGCCTTTTCCTGCACGATGACCCCGGCGATGCCGCGCGGGCGCAGGAAGAGGAAGACGAGCATCACGAAGAAGATGAAGACGGGCGACCACCCCGACCCCACGAGCGTGACGAACGACACTTCGAGAACGCCGAGCAGAACGGCGCCGACGACGGCGCCCCAGATGCTTCCGAGCCCCCCGAGAACCGACGCGACGAACCCCTTGACGACCATCTGTCCGAGCTGCGGAAAGAGCGAGTAGTTCAGCCCGAGGAAGACGCCGCTGATCCCGCCGAGCGCGCCGGACATCATCAGCGCGACGGTCACGAGAAAATCGGGGTTCATCCCCATGAGCTGCACCGTATTCACGTCGTAGCACGCGGCGCGGATCCCGAGTCCGATCTTCGTCCGGTACAGGATGAACAGCAGGATCAGGAGCGACGACAGCGAGAGGACGAACATGAGCGCGTCCGTGACCGCGACGTTTACGCCGAACACCGGGATCGGCGCGGACGGAAAGAAGGTCGGGTAGGAGTAGAAGTTGCTGCTCGCGAAGATCGTGACCAGGTTTTCAAGCAGGATTCCCATCGTGATGGACGAGATGAAGTAGTAGATCGGCTGGCTCTTGCTCCGGCGAAGCCGCCGGAAGGCCGTCCGCTCGACGAATACCGCGAGGACCGCGCCCGCTCCGGCCGCCGTTGCGAGCGTCGCGCAGAAAAGCGGCACGCCGTCGAGAACCCCGGAAAGATAGCGGGCTGCGACATAGCCGATATAGGCCGTGACCGTCATGAGTCCGCCCTGGGAGAAGTTCGAGAACTTCAGCACGTTGAAAATCAGCGCGAACCCCACGGCGATGAGCGCGTAGATCGATCCGAGGGACAGTCCGTTGATCAGGCTCTGAAGCAGCATCCGCATCCGGCTCCTTCGTGCGGGAAGGCCGCCCTCCCCCGTTTCGGGGACGGCGACCTTCCTCTGGGAAACGCTCCGGTTACTTCTTGTGGCCCTCGGGCACGTAGCGTCCGAGTTCCACGTATTTTCCCTTCTCGATCTTGTACATGACCATCGACAGCCCAGTGGGCTGGTGCGTCTCGGGGGAGATCGTAAGGACGCCCGTCGTCCCCTGGAGGTTCGTCACCTTGTTCAGTCCCGCGATGATCTGCGCCGACGACGTTCCGCCGCCGAGCTTCATGCCCTCGCGGATCAGAAGGATCTTGTCGTAGCCGAGGAACACCTTGTTGACCGGGTCCTCGTTGAACTTGGCCTTGTAGATCTTCCAGACTTCGGCGAGCTGCGGCTCCTTTTCGGAGAAGTTGTTCGCGAGGTAGATGTCGTCCGCCGCCTCGGGATCGTTCACGAGCGACGCGAAGGGCGGCGCGAAGTCGAGCCCGCCGATCACGGGGATGTTCAGGCCGATCTGCTTGCGCTGCTTCATCGCGAGCACGGCGTCCTGGATGTAGTTCGGGAAGTACAGGCAATCGGCGCCCGCTTCCTTGATCTTCGTGAGCTGCGTCTTGTAGTCCTTGTCGCCTTTGGTGTAGATCTGTTCGGAGACGATCTGCCCGCCGGCCTTCTTCACGTACTCGACATAGGGCTTGAGAAGCGAGACCGCAAAGGCGTTCGACTGGTCGTAGAGCACGCCGACCTTCTTGAGCCCGAGCTTTTCGACCGTGTATCCGGCCATGATCTCCGAATACTGGATGCTCGACGGCTGCATCAGGAACATCGCCGTCTGCGCCTTGCCGTCCTCGCCGACCGTCACGCGGGGATCGATGAAGCTGCCGACGAGCGGAACGCCCGCCTTGTTCGCGATGGGCGCGAGCGCGAGGCCGATGTTGCTGACCGGGGGACCGACGACCGCGACGGCCTGCGAACTCACGAGGCTGTTATAGGCCTTGATGGCCTCCTGGACGTTCGCCTTCGTGTCGAGCGTGATGAGTTTGAGCATCGCGCCGTCGACGCCGCCCGATGCGTTGATCTTCTCGATCGCGATCTCGGCGCCGCGCGTCACGGCGTTTCCCCAGACCGAGGTCGGGCCGCTGATGTCCTGCAGGTTTCCGATCACGATCTCCTTCGGAGCGCTCCATGCAGGCAGCGAGAAAACAAGCGCCGCGGCGCAGACCGCACATACGTAGAGCCCTTTCCGCATCCCTGTTCTCATCCGTGCATCTCCTCCTTCTTCGCCCGGGCGGCCCGGTGGGCTTTCAGCATCGGACCGTAGACGTCCCGGTCCTTCGCGTAGCATCCGGTGGATCCGCCCTGTCCCATGACCTCGCTGCACAGGCTGCAGCATACGCACACCTTCCTCGGATCGGGAGCCCCCTTCTCCCGAATGTCTTTCGGCAGGCCGGGATACGCGAACGCGGTCCGCCCGAAGCCGGCGAACGTCGTCGCCCCGCGCCGGACGTTCGCGGCCGCGGCGCGCGGGCCGAACTCCCGGAGCCAGGTGTAGCCCGATCCCGTCAGCGGCAGACCGGGGTAGGCCCGCTTCACGGCCTCCGTGAGCGAAAACAGGCGCGTCACGCTTTCGAGCGGATGTTCCGGCGCGGGAATGTTGCCGGGAATGAGCCGGTCGAACGGGCGCACGACCCACGGGTTGTAGTAGGGCGTCCCGGACGACGTCGTGAGCAGGTCGAGCCCTTTTTCGCGGAGCATGCCGATCAGCCGGAGCGGCTCCGTCATGTCGGGCTTCGGCGGGTCGGAGCGGTCCACGCCCCACCCGTATGGATACGGGAAGTCGTCGAACAGGTTCATCCGGACCGTCACGAGGAACGATCGGTCGGACACGGCGTCGCGGATTCGCGCGGCCGTCTCGCGAAGGAAGCGCGTTCGGCCCTCGAAGTCCCCGCCGAAGCGTCCCGGGCGCGTGTGGGCCGACAGCAGGTCGGAACTCAGGTACCGGTGGCAGCTCTTGACGTCGATGCCGTCGAAGCCGATGGTCCATGCACGGACGGCTGCGGAGACCATGTGGTCCTGGATCCGCGCGATGTCGTCGTCGGTCAGCGGCGCCACACCCTCGGGGACGTTCGCACGGCGGTCGAGCAGCGGATAGGGCGTCGTCAGCCCCGGCGTCGTTCCCGTCGCGTGGCGGTAGCGCCCCGCGTCCTGGAGCTGCAGGATACAGACCGGCGCGTGATCCGCACCCATCGCACCGCGGGCGGCGTTCCGCGTTTCGCCGAGAAGGCGCGCGATATCCCTTTCCGTATCGGACCCAAGGCGCATCTGCCGGTCCGAGCTTCGCCCCCCGGGCCAGACCGCGCAGGCTTCGAAGAGGATCAGCCCCCATCCGCCCGCGCCGTAGCGGCGATAGCGCCGGAAGGTCAGCTCTCCCGGAGTCCCGTCGGGCAGCGAGTCGCGCCCCTCCATCGGCAAGACGGCGAAGCGGTTCGGCACGCGCTTCGGTCCGACGTCCGCGCCGCTCAGGAGGAACGAGAGATCGCTCTCCAGTTCGAGCGGGACCCCAAGTTCGCGGGCCTTCGCGAGAAGCTCCTCTTCCGTCCGGAATGCAAAGGGATGATAGTCCGCCATCGGATCGTCCTTCCTTCCGGCTGTCCGGTATCGGGGCCCCTTTTAGGGACAACCAAGGACAACCACAATAGCCGAATTATAGCATCTTGTTCAGGCGACCGGAACGCTCCCCGTCGCGGGCGCGACGCCGAGACTCGATATTTCGTGATCGCGGCAGAGCTTTTCCATATTCTTCGCCGATATTTCGAGGTGCTTCTGCATCGCGGCGCTCGCCCCGGCGACGTCCTGTCCGATGATCCGCTCCGCGATCCGCTCATGTTCCCCAAGAATCCGCTCGGGCCACTCGTCGCGCGGCGTGGTGAGGCTGTTCCGGTTCAGCGTCCGCATGACGCGTTCGATCGTCGAGGAGAGCCCCTCGTGGATCCGGATGAGGACTTCGTTGTGCGTGGCCGCGATGACGACGTGGTGGAAGACGTCGTTCCAGCGCGCGCCCTCCCTCTCGGCGTCGGGAAGGGGATTGCCGCAGAGGCGGCCGAACTGTTCGAGGCACTCGCGGAGGCGCGCGATGTCGGACTCGGTCCGGTTCGCCGCGGCGAGACCGGCCGCCGGGCTTTCGAGCATGATTCGCACCTGGAATACCTGCGTGATGACGTGCGCGGGCCAGGATGCGTACAGGTCGAGACTCTGGTTGATTCGGTCCATTCCGGCGTTCTTGACGAAGAGCCCCTGCTTCCCGCGGACTTCGATGACGCCGAGCGTTTCCAGAACGATCAGGGCTTCCCGCATCGACGTCCGGTTCGTCCCCATGCGTTCCGCAAGCTCGCGCTCCGTCGGAAGCTTTCCGTCCCGAACGATGCTCCCCGTCACGATGTCCTGATAGACCTTCTCCACGAGCTGTCTCCGGGTTTCGTTCACCGCGTCCACCCCTTCGTCCGTCGTCCCGCCGGTGATATACTTATCTCGGATAACCAAGGACAACCGGATTATACACGACGGAGGCGGAATATCATGAGTGGAACGGAACCGAAAACAGCGCGCGCGATGGTCATCGAGGCGTACAACGAGCCCCTCGCCGAGCGGGAGATCCGGATCCCCGAGCTGCGGGAGGGAGAGGTTCTGGTCCGGCTTCTCGCGGCGGGCGTCTGCGGCTCGGACGTCCACATGTGGATGGGCGAGGATCCGCGCAACCGGCTGCCGATGATCCCGGGGCACGAGGGCGTCGGCGTGATCGAGGACATGGTGTCGCCGCTCTCCGACATCGCGGGCGAACCGCTCCTGCCGGGAGCCCGCGTGATCTG
This sequence comes from uncultured Synergistaceae bacterium, assembly GCA_964630155.1. Classification (GTDB taxonomy): domain Bacteria; phylum Synergistota; class Synergistia; order Synergistales; family Aminobacteriaceae; genus CALFXN01. The sequence continues at coordinate 25,847 of CAZVUT010000015.1, read as the reverse complement.
GGACCGCGGAATGCCCTGCGGCGAGTGCTGGTACTGCGCGGTCCTCAAGGACCCCTCGCTCTGCCCGAACCGCTGGGCCTACGGGATCGCGAAGCCCTGCTCGGAGTTCCCCTATCTGAACGGCTGCTACGCGAGCCACATCATCCTGCGCCGGAACACGAAGATCCTGAGCCTCTCGGGAATGCCCGACGTGGACCCGGCCGTTCTCGTCTCGGCGAGCTGCTCGGGCGCGACGACCGCGAAGGCGTTCGACCTCGCGCGGCCGAACGTCGGCGACACGGTCGTGATCCAGGGCCCCGGTCCGCTCGGCGTGTACGGGACGGATCTCGCGCGGCTCTCCGGCGCGGCCAACATCGTGGTGATCGGCGCGACGCCCGCGCGCATGGAGATGTGCCGCGCGATGGGCGCGACGCTGCTTCTCGACCGGAAGGCGACGACGCGGGAGGAACGCAGGCGGGCCGTTCTCGACCTCACGGGGGGGCGCGGCGCGGACCTCGTTCTCGAAACGGCGGGAACCCGCGACGGCATCGACGAGGGGCTCGATCTCGTCCGCAGGGGGGGAACCTACCTCGCGCCCGGCGTCGCAGTGCCGATCGGACCGGTCGAAATCGACTGGTTCCGCCAGGTGTCGAGCCGGAACATCCGAATCCAGGGGTCGTGGGTCAGCGACACGACGCACCTCGTCCGGGCCGTCTCGCTCGTCGCGGCCCGCCCGGAGGAATACGGCCGCCTCGTGACGCACCGCTTCCCGCTGACGCGGGCCATGGACGCGCTTCGGACCGTGCAGCGTCACGAATCGGTCAAGACCGTCCTCGTCTCGCCCGAATAGACCGCATACGACGAGGCCCTGCCGCAGATCACTCCGCCGCAGGGCCTCGCGCCGTTTTCGCGGGAGCAATCAGCGCAGAAAGCCGTTCGACCGCAGAAGGTCTCCGTTGACCAGGGTTTCGGGGATCTCGCCGCGCAGGAGGGCGACGCAGCAGGACGCGACGATCTCCGAGATGTTCTCCACCGCTTCCTCCGTGGAGCCGCCCATGTGCGGCGTGAGAACCGCGTTCGGGGCGCGCAGCAGCGGAGAGCCGGGCGGCAGCGGTTCCTCTCCGAACACGTCGAACCCCGCGGCCGCGAGACGTCCCGACGCGAGCATCTCCGAGGCGGCCGTCTCGTCGACGATCCCTCCGCGCGAGGTGACGACGAGGACGGCCCCCCGCTTCATCAGCGAGAGCCGTTCGCGGGAGAGCAGGCCGCGCGTCTCTGGAAGCAGCGGAATGTTGACGGAGACGACGTCGGAACGCGCCAGAAGGTCGTCGAGCGAAAGCTGCGGATACTTCGGATGCTTTCCGCTTCTCCCGAACGTCACGACCGGCGTCATTCCGAACGCCTCGCCGATCGACGCGACGATCCCGCCGATCGCGCCGGGGCCGATGACGCCGAGCGTCTTCCCCTTCAGCTCGCGGCCGTTCGTCCAGGGCGGCAGCGCGGCGCTGTCCGCGGCGCTCCACGTCCCGGCCTTGACGAACCCGTCGGCGCGCCCGACATGCCGGAAACACTCGAGCATCAGCGCGACGGCCAGTTCCGCGACCGCCTGCGCGTTGCCGCCCTTTGAATTCGCGACCGGGACGCCGCGCTTCGACGCCCCGTCGAGGTCGATGTGATTCACGCCGACGCCGTAGACGACGATTCCTTTGAGGCGTCCCGCCCGTGACAGGATTTCCTCGTCGACGCGGGCGTACTCCGCGACGATGATGTCGGCGCTTCCGCTCGCCGCAAGAAATTCTTCCCGCTGGTCGAGCGCGAGACGCACGATGCCCGCCGCCGACGCGATCTTCCTTTCGGCGTCCGCGGTCAGATGAAACGAGTCCGCAAAGAGGACCGCACCCAATCGCTCCACTTCCCCTCGCCCCCCTGTCACCCTCCGATGAGCATGATCTTCAGATCGTTCACGTTCGTCCCGGTGTTCCCGGTGACAAAGATATCCTCGGTCGCCTGCAGGACCAGGGAGGCGTCGTGGCTCCTGAGCGCGGCGAACAGATCGACGCCGCACTCCCGGGCGCGCCTGCGGGACTCCTCGTCGGCCATTCCGCCCGCGAAGAGCGTTGGGCCGTCGGTGCCGTCCGTATCGAGCCCCGCGACGACGACATTCTCGAGATCCGCGATCTCCAGCGCCGCGCCGAGGGCGAACTCCTGATTCGGCCCCCCCTCGCCCCGCTCTCCGGACCGGATCGTGACGATCGTCTCGCCGCCGCCGATGAACGCGCACGGCGCCTTGAGCGGCCTGGAATTCAGAAGGACCTCCCGGGCGATGAAGCCGAAGGTCCGTCCGAGTTCCCGGCTCTCCCCCTCGAACATCGTCGAGAGGATCGCCGTGTCATAGCCGAGCTCCTTCGCCCGCGCCTCCGCTCCCGTACAGGCCGCATCCCCCTCGACGACGATGTGGTTCTCGATATGGCGCGTGTCGAGCGACTTGGGCGTCTCCCGATCCGCCGGAGGGTTCCGAAGATACGCGCTCACCGGAGCGGGCATCGCCCCCCACAGGTCGTACTTGTCCATCGTGTTCTTCGCGTCGCGGAAGCTCGACGTGTCCGGCACCGTCGGGTCCGTGATGTAGTCGAGCGGGTCCCCGATGACATCCGATACCGTGAGATTGACGAGCAGCGCCCCCGGATGGACGGCCTGCGCGAGCCGCCCTCCCTTGATGAGGCTCAGGTGCTTCCGGACCGCGTTGATCTCGATGATGTTGGCGCCGCAGGTCAGCAGGATTCGGTTCGCCTCTTTCTTGTCGTCAAGGGAGATTTCCGGAACCGGAAGCGGCATGAGCGCGGAACTTCCTCCGGTGATGCAGGCGAACACGAGATCGTCCGGGCCGGTCTTTCGCGCGAGGGCGAGGATCTCTTCCGCCGCGCGCATCCCGTTTTCGTTGGGGATCGGATGGCTCGCGAGACGGATTCCGATATGCGCCAGGCGTCCCTCCTGTCCGTCCTTGCACGTGACGATTCCCTCCGTGATCCGCTCCCCGAGGGTGTCGTCGAGCGCCGCGGCGATGGGGAACGTCGCCTTCCCGGCGCCGAAGACGTAGATATGGCGGAAGCGGTCGAGACGGTACGACGCGTCTCCGATGAAGAGCGTACGGTCGTCGACGCGCACCAGACCGCGCGTCGCCTTTCCGGGGTCCGCGCGGAGGAGCCCCGCGTTCAGAATGTCGAGCGCGTCTCTTCGCAACAGGCCGTTCCCGTGGGCGACAAGCCGATCGTAATTTTTGAAATAGTTCACACTGATCATCTCCAGGGCCGCTTCAAATAATGGGGCTGGAAGAGTCTCCAGCCCCGGTCGGACGGTTGTCTGCGCGCCCGGACGTCCGCGATCCTCACGGACACGCGAGCATCGCGTGGCATCCAAAGAGCGACAGGACGCTCTCCGGCATGTTCCCGGCGCGGAGCCTCCGGTTCGAGCCGGGATGCGGCGAACCGGACAAAGAACAGGCCTCTTCTAGAACGGATTTCTGTAGAACGCTCCGGCGTAGAGCGCGGCGTCTCCGAGTTCCGTTTCGATTTCGAGAAGACGGTTGTACTTCACGGTGCGTTCGGAACGGGTCGCGCCGGTCTTGATCTGGCCTGCGTTGATGCCCACGGTGACGTCGGAGAGGATCGGATCTTCCGTCTCTCCCGAGCGTTCGGACACCATGATCCCGAACTGGTGGCGATAGGCGCTCTCGGCGGCGTTCAGGGTCTCGGACAGCGTTCCGACCTGGTTGAACTTCAGGAGCAGCGCGTTGCAGTAGTCGGCCCGTTCGCGGATCAGCTTCGGGTTCGTGCAGAGGAAGTCGTCGCCCACAATCTGGATGCCGAGCTGTTCCTTCGCCATCTTGAAGCCTTCGATGTCGTTCTCGTCGAACGGATCTTCCATCGAGGCGATCGGGTAGCTCCGGATGAGGTCCTTGTAGAAGTCGAGAAGCTCGTCCCGGGTCCGGTACTCGCCCTCGAGCTTGTACATGTTCTTTTCCGCGTCGTAGAAGTGCGTCGCCGCGCAGTCGAAGCCGTACAGGACCTTCTTCGCGTGCCCGGAGACCTCGACGGCCTTCACGAGATGATCCATCGCCTCCTTGATGCTCACGATGGGGGGCGCGTACCCGCCTTCGTCGCCCACGTTGACCGCGATCTTGCCGTACTTGGCCGACAGGATGTCGCGCAGCGCGTTGTAGACGTCCCATCCGATGATCATCGACTCGCGGAACGTTTCGGCGCCCACTGGGAAGATGCAGATCTCCTGGAAGTCCAGGTCGTTGGACGTGAGCCGTCCGCCGTTGATGTAGTTGAGAAGCGGCACGGGCAGCACGTGCGCGTTCACGTTGAGGTAGCGGTACAGCGGAAGGTTGCAGCCGTTCGCGCCCGCCCGGGCGACCGCCATCGAGACGCCGATGATCGCGTTTCCGCCGATCCGTTTCTTGTTGGGCGTCCCGTCGAGCTTGATCATCGCGAGGTCGATGTTCTTCTGATCCCGGACGTCCATCCCGATGAGCGCGGGGGCGATCATCTCATGGATGTTCCGGACCGCCTTCTGGACGCCGAGGCCGCCGAAGGTCTTCGAGTCCTCGTCCCGGATCTCCCAGGCTTCCTTCTCTCCGCGCGAGCGGCCGGCGGGGACGTCGGCGCGGCCCCAGACGTCGTCTCCCGCCCATACGTCCACCTGTATGGTCGGATTGAACCTGCAGTCCAGAATTTCCCTGGCCACTATTTTCGTGATTTTGAACCTGTTTTTCCCAAGATACATAACAGTCATCTCCTTCGGTTTTCGAAACAACACATCGTGAACATTTCTATGTCGAAAAAGCCGTACGCCCGTTTGCCCGGTCAGTCGACGGCGCCGTCAATGAGGTCGATATTGACGTAATGGTCCAGAATCGCCTTTCGCAGACCGTCCAGTTGTCCCAGAAGCAAGAGGTCATAAATGGCTTTGTGCTTTTCCATCTGATCCTTGAGGTTGTATTTTTTCTGCTCGAAATGAAGCCCGAAATACGCCCAATAGCTGTGGCACAGGGCGCTCCAGGAGGAAAGGAGGGACTCGCTCCCCGATCCCTGAACCACCGTCCTGTGAAATTCAATGTCCTTTTTCCGGAAGGAGACGTGGTCCTCCCGGCTCACATACGTTTCCATCTCGTCGAGACATTCCTTCAGATGAACGTTGTCCAGCGTCTTGAATCCGGCTTCCAGGGCCCACCGCGCGGCCAGGATCTCGAGTTCCGTCCGGGTCCGGAAGTAATCCTGCAACCCCCGGATCGTGAACTTCCGGACGTATGTTCCCCGGAAGGGCCGCGACTCCAGAAAACCGCGGACTTCGAGTTCCCGCAACGCCTCGCGGACCGTCGCCTGGCTGACGTCGAGCATCCGGGCCGCATGAAGCTCGACGACCTTCTCCCCCGGCTGCAACGTGCCGTCAAGAATGGCGTCGATGAGGTACTCGACGACGTCGTCGCTCAGGACGCGCCGTTGCATCGACTTCTTCCGTTTCTCCGCGACCACGGCGCTCATGCGTCCCCCCCCGACAGAACCGGCAGGCAGCGCTGCGGACAGGGGAAGAACGATATTCTGCTCCCGGCCCGCGCCAATCCGGCCGCGATGCGGATTCCGTCGTCGAGCGACCCCGCCGGGATCAGCCCCATCAGCCTCGCCGTCTCGTCGCCCACATTGGGAGCGACGAGGACGACGCGCACCCCGCGCTGGAGAATCTTCGACAGCAGCAGGGAGTGGTCCATCTGGATTTCGTAGTTCCGAAGCAGAAAATCGATGACATCGCCGGCGTTCCGGGCGTTTTCGTAGGGGCGGAGCATATCGACCGAACCGACACCCTCGGCGCATTCCGAATAGGCCACGATGACGCCGTCATCCTCAACGATGGGCGCGGAGGCGATGATGCACTTGATGCTCTGGTACAGGTTGATGTTCAGGGGGCGCCCCGGCGTGGTCACGAGGACGGGACACCGCGACGGGAAAGGAACGGCGATCCGCTTCTTCAGGGCCTCGACGGCGCGTTCGTGGCTTTCCCTGATGTCGCCGCAGACGACGTCCGCGATCCCGCCGACGGAATCGGCGAGGACGTTCACGCAGAAATCGACGCCAAACATCTCGGCCGCCTCGATCATGTCCCCGCTGACCGGGTTGCCGTCATACACCCCGATGGCCGCCGCCGGATCGAGGATCATCTCCGGCCGGTGATTGGCTTTGATCGTCTTTTCGGACGCGATTCCCGGCAGCACCGACTTCCTCCCGCCGGAAAACCCGGCGAACTCGTGCGGCTCCACCTTCCCGATCACGATGCGGAGGTCGGACTCGTACGCCCTCCTGTTGACGGAGACCGGCGTCCCGTACCTCGTCACACCCAGAAAGGCCAGTTTCTTTTCGTCATAGGGGTCGTGGTTTTCGATTCGCACCCTGCCGCTCCACTCGGGCCCGAGGATGCGCCGCATCTCGTCGTCCGTCGCGGGACGATGCACTCCGGTCGCCACGATGAACGTCACGTTTTCGGGACGGATTCCCCCGACTCTCAGCTCCTCCATGACGTACGGAACGATCGCCTGCGTCGGAACCGCGCGCGTCGCATCGGAAACGAGCACGGCGGCCGTTATTTCGCCCTTCGCGATCTCCCGGAGGCGCGGCGTTCCGACGGGCGTCCCGAAGGCGTTCCGCACGACATCGTCGCCGACGGCGGCCTCGGGCGACGGAAGATACAGCGCCCCGAACCGGCCTTCGTCGACCGATGCGGAAAGCCCCTCGCACGCGTCGACATACCGGACGGACGCCTCACCCTCGCTTCGAACGGAACGCTCCACGCTGTACATTTTCGATCACTCCTGTTCCGAATAGGAGGGAATCTCCCGCGGAGGGACTGTGTCGCCGAAAGAGAGTTCGAGAATATGCCCGATTCCGAAAAGGGTCATGAAGAAAAAGCCGAACGGGATGGCCGAATAGGGAACCGCGACGGAAATCCCGAGCGCCGGAGTCAGCTGTCTGTAGGTCCGCATCAGAAGGAGGACGCCGTTCACCGTCACCGACGCCGTCGCGATGACCGCGAGCCAGGGGATTGTGCGGATGCAGACCGCACGCAGCCCGTCAGGGAACATATCGCGGAAGATGACGATTCCGACGTGCCCCTTCCGGTGATGCAGAACGGCCGCGCTGACAAGCGTGAACCAGACCATGGCGAACCGGAGGAATTCTTCCGACCAGGACAGCGCGCTGTTGAAAACATACCGCATGACGACATGCGCGATGGCGACGACCAGCATGGACGCGCACAGAACCATGGATATCGGGAAGAGAAAGGCGACGCAGCGGTAGCAAAAGCCGTAATACCCTTCTTTTGTCATGACGCATCAATCCTTTTGGGTGGAGTTTTCAAGGAGAGCCGGACGGAATATCCCGCCCGGCCTCCCCGCGCGATCCTCCTACAACCCTGCCTTTATGTCTTTCCTGGCCTGTTCGATATTGGCATTCCACGTATCGACGAACTTCGGATCGGTCTTTCCCTTGATGCTCTCGATGACCTTTTTCTGCGTCGCCTGACGCATCTTATCCTTTTCCGCCTCGGCGACTTCGTTGACCTTCATGCCCTTCGATTCGAGAAGCGCCACGATGTACTTTTCCCGGGCGGCGTTCACCGCGCGGCTGTAGTTCTGGCCAAGAATCGCGGCGGTTTCCACGATCTTCTGCTGATCCTTCGTGAGGCCGTTATACCACTCGAGATTGGCGACGAGCGGCATGGGATCGTAGATATGCCCGTCGAGGGACGTGAACTTCTGGACCTCGTACATCTTGACTTCCCAGATGTTGGCGAGCGGGTTCTCCTGTCCGTCGACAACCTTCTGCTGCATGACCATGTACAGCTCCGTCCACGGCACGGGGGTCGGGTTGGCGCCGAGCAGCTTGAAGGCCTCCATGTGCATCGGGGCTTCCATGGTGCGGATCTTGAGCCCCGCGAAGTCGGCGATGGTCACGATGGGCTTCTTGGAGTTCGTCGTGTGGCGGAATCCGTTCTCCATCCACGCAAGCCCCTTCAGTCCGATCTCCTCGCAGGACTTGAAAAGGGATATTCCGGCGGGGCCGTCCATGACGAGCCACGCTTCGTTGTAATCGTTGAAGGCGTAGGGGATATCGAGAACCATGAAGCGGGTGTTGAACGTCGTCATCGGACCGGCCGACGCCGTCGCCATTTCGAGAAGGCCGTTCTTGACCTGTTCCACGGACTCCCGTTCGCCGCCAAGCTGGGAGTTGTAGTACAGGTTCACCATCAGTTCACCCTTCGTCTGCTCCTCGACAAGCTTCTTGAAAAGCTGAAGCCCAAGCGACTGAGGGTGCGTTTCCGAATTGCAGAGGGACACTCTGATCGTCTTCGCGGCGAACGCCACGCCCGACATGGAAAAAGCAAGAACCAGCGCGAACACCAACAGGAACACGGAACGTTTCTTCACGGTATTTCCCCCTTTCATCGAAATGCACGGTTGTTCGTTCCATACGCGCGGATTGCTCCCGATGTCCTTCCCCCTTTCATCCCGGAATGCCGTCAATAGCCGCACAGTCTCGGAAGCCAGAGCGTCAGGGACGGAACGAACGTGACGAGAAAGAGCACGCCGATCGAGACGACAAGCATCGGAATCGCCTCCCTGAACGTCTGCTCGATGGTCACCCCGGCCATGGGGCTCGTGACGAACAGCGTTATTCCGAACGGCGGCGTCGCGAGGCCGATGACGAGGTTGATGCAGATGATCGCGCCGATCTGAAGGGGATCGACCCCCAGTTTCCAGGCGATGGGGGCGATGATCGGGCCCAAAACCACAACGGAGGCGTAGTCGTCCATGAACATCCCGTTGATGAGCAGCGCGACGTTCACCATCAGGAGGAACGCCCACTGGGGCAGCGTCGCAAGCGGTCCGATCACCTTGTAGACGACCTGCTCGTTCGCTATGGCCCATGCCGTCACCGTGGCGCTTCCCGCGAGAAGAATGACGAGCCCCGATGTCAGAGCCGTCTCCTTCAGAATGGCCGGAATGTCGGAAAGCTTCCCTTCCTTGTAGACGACGAAGGTGATGATGAAGGCGTAGAGGGCGGCGATGGCCGATGATTCCGTCACCGTAAAGACGCTGCCGAAAATACCGCCGAGGATGATGACGGGCAGCATGAGCGCGGGAAAGGCGCGGCGACACTGCTTCCACTTCTCGGGCCACGCGGCCCGCTCATGGCTCGGGTAGCCCCGTTTGACCGCGATCCGGTGGATCACCAGCATCTGCGCGATGGCGATGAGAAACGCCGGGATAACCGCCGCGAGGAAAAGCCCCGCGATTGACGTCCGGCCCACCGCGACGCAGTAGATGATCATCAGGACGCTCGGGGGCATGATGGGCCCGAGAAGGGAACCGCTGGCCATGACCGCGGAGCTGAAGGCCGGGGAATACTTTTCCTTCTTCATCATCGGAATCAGGAACGACCCGAGCGACGCGACCTCCGCGAGCGCCAGGCCCACGATGGAGCCCATGAAGAGGCACGTGCCGATCGTCACGAGGGCGAGGGCGCCGCGGACGTGTCCGATGAAGGCGTTGACGAAATCGATGAGGGCTTCGAGAAGGTGTCCTTTCAGGAGGAACTGGCCCGTCAGGACGAAGAAGGGAACCGAAAGCAGGGAGAAACCGTTCATTCCTTCGAACATTCGCTGAACGACGAGGAGCTGCGGATACCCTCCGACCAGGAGGTACATCGTGGAGCTCAGGATCATGTTGAACGCGATGGGAAAACCGATGATCAGCAAAAAGACGAAACACACGAACAGCGTCAGGAGAGCCATTGAAAAACCTCCTCTTTCAGTTTCCGGATCACGCATTCTATCGGAAGCCCCACGGGAGCGGGCGCGATCAAAAGAACGAGGAAATTTCACAAACGCACGTTTCAATCGATTATCGATAATGTCATCATCCCATCAAAATTCCGTTTGTCAAGCGCCTTCCGGTTCCCTTTCAGCGTGCAAACGGAGAGGGGAATATGCGGACAATACAGAAAGTGAGAGACGCAAACGCATCCGTGGTCTATAATGCAATGGAAGAGCAATACAGGAGGGGATCATGACACGCACGTATAAACCCCGAAGAACTCCGGCGAAGCCCAGGGAAACGCCGAAAAAACAGGAGATCGCGCCGCACGAGAGCCCGGCGGCCGTCGTTTCGCTGACGAACGGGCACATGCCCCATGTCCTCATGCCCGAGGACATCCAGGCGCAGAACACGCTCGCCGTCCTGATCGACGCGGACAACGCGCAGCCCGCGATCATCGAGGGCCTGCTCGCGGAGGTCGCCAAATACGGCGTGAGTTCCGTCAAGCGCATCTACGGCGACTGGACCACCCCGCAGCTCGGGAGCTGGAAGACCGTCCTGCTGGAATACTCCATCCATCCGGTGCAGCAGTTCCGCTACACCGTCGGAAAGAACGCCACGGACAGCGCGATGATCATCGACGCGATGGACCTTCTCTACACGGGACGTTTCGACGGGTTCTGCCTCGTCTCGTCCGACTCGGACTTCACGCGCCTCGCCTCCCGCATCCGCGAAGAGGGCAAGCGCGTGATCGGCTTCGGGGAGAAGAAGACCCCGCGCGCGTTCGTCTCCGCCTGCGACAAGTTCATCTACACGGAGCTGCTGCTGGAGGAAACCGACACGAGCGCCCGCGTCCGCAAGAAGTCCGCGAAGGATCTGCGCGCGGACACGCGGCTTCTGAACCTCTTCCACGCGGCCATCGAAGCCGCGTCCGACGACTCCGGCTGGGCGCACCTCGGCGCGGTCGGAACGAACATCGTCAAGCAGGCGCCCGAATTCGACCCGCGCAACTACGGCTTCAAGAAGCTCGGCGAACTCGCCGCCGCGCTGGGAATCTTCGACGTGGATCGCAAGTCAAACTACGTCCTCATCAGGGACAGCCACAAGCACGAAGGCAACGAGTAGCCCCGGCCCGAAATTCGGGAACGCGGCGTAATACTGCCGGAGGACGCAGGGCGACCCGCGGTTTCCGGCAGTATTGCGCCGCGCTTCATTTATTCGTTCCGATTTTTCTTCCGCAGCATGAGAAGCTCTTCGTCCAGCCCGAGACGGAAGACGTCGAGCCTCGACGACGCTTCCGACAGGGCGTCCGCACGGATCAGCGCGAACCGGAACGGGAAGAAGGACGGACTCGCCGTCAGTTCTTTCAGCGGCCCGGAGCCGCCGGGACGAACATGCAGGGCCGCCTCGGCCAACCAGGCGATCAACCGGATGTCTTCGACGGCGACCACGTCCCCTTGAGAATAGATCCCCTTCGACCCGCTTTCCCGAAGCACCCCCCAGTCCAGAAACGACCGGAGAACATACCGCGCCCGACGGGACACGGTCTCCCGTTCGCCGTACTGCTCCATGAT
>CAZVUT010000015.1:11406-14323 GCA_964630155.1 uncultured Synergistaceae bacterium | reverse complement strand
ATCGAGAAGATCGCCGAAATACGGCTGCCCCGCCCACTGGGCGACCTGGTTCTGCATCCCGGCGGTTCCCATCTCCATCCCGTGCATGATCCTGTCGACCTTGTCCACGACCAGCCCGGCGACCCGGACCTTCGGACGTTCCAGCAGCTCCGCAAGCGGCGCGAGGTCCCCGTCGCCCAGGCCCCTGGCGTACACCGCCTGATCGCCCGCCAGACCGGCATCCGTCCAGAACTGCGACCAGAGCCTGGGTTCCCTGTCCGTGGTCCGGATGCTGTTCGGGAAAAAGACGGGGGCTTTTCCGGCGAACGCCGCCTGCCGCGAGACCGACGTGATTGAAGGAACCCATGCAAAAACGGCGTCGTCCCGGAAAAACAGGCCTCGCCCTTTCGCCTCGAGCGCGCGACGGGCCACAAACCACTGATCCATCGAAAGACCGTCCACCAGAAGCAAGGCGACCTTCGCGCTCCGGTCTTTATCCGTTTGGCGCGCGAGGAATCGCGGAATGTGATGCACCATCACGGGCGGGTCCGGCGGCAGATTGACCAGGCCCGCAAAGCGCTTCGACATCCATCCCGAAAACCGTGCATCGACTTGCGACCGGACCTCACGATAACGGGATTCGTCCCCGGCGTCGGAGTCGGGACGCCCGTTCAGAAGGACCGAAAGCTCCGCCCACCCCCGGGCGAAGCGGAACCACTCCGGATATCTCGCATCCTCGGCCGGGAGGGAGGTGCGCAGATTCTCCGCCAGAACGCCCAGACGCCGCTGCCTGTCTTCGTTCGATGCGGTCCGGATGCCGATTCCGACCCAGGTTGCGGACAGACTGTCGGCGAAATCGTGAGGGACGGGTCGCAGAACCCCTTCGGCGAACAGATTGTCGATATACACGCGAACGTCGTCGTGATCGAACGGAAGATCGACAGGCCCCGCAAGGACCGGAACGCGCGATTCCCCGGTCTCGTGAACGCGCGGGGACGCGGCGCACGCCCGGCGATCGAGGAATACCGGCCAGCGCTCCTGGAGAAAGGCGAAAAACGCCTCCCGGTCGCGCGCCAGAATCTCCAGCGGCCATTCGTCGAAAGCGGGATTCTCGCGAAGAAGGGCGACGAACCGTTCGTCAAGTTCTTTCGGAACCCGAAGCCCGCGATAATGGCGCCTGAGAAGCGCCCGCAAGAGGTCCGACGGCCGTTTGATGAGCTCCGGAGCGATTTGGAAGACATGCCGGAGGATGAACTCCTTCGTCGCGTTCTCGCCCAACGGACCGGGCGCGTGCCGCTCTTGCGCCGCATGCAGGGCGTCGAGGTCTCCGCGGTCCAGCGCGGCCACGACCGGGTAGCTCAGGTTCGGGAAGATGTCGCCGAGGCTGAACGAAAGCCTTCGGCCTGCCTGAAGGAGGTCGTAGGGCAGTTCGCCGAGGTCGCCTGCCTGCGACCGCAACACGACGACGAGGTCCGTGTGTTCGCCCCGGTCCCAGCGGGAGCGGAACGTCGACTCGTAGGCGAAACGGAACGCGACGTGGTCCTCGAACGGAATCAGCTCGAATCCCCGCTCGCGGATGCCTTCGAGAATCCCCTCTTCGAGGAGAAGCCCGTCCGGATCGGCGACCAGCGTCAGCCGGGCGACCTTCGGGGTGAATTCTTCGAGGATACGGTCGCGCCAGCTACTCATGGCCACGGCCCTCCACCCGGATCACGATCAGCGGCGACATGTCGGGAGAGACATGGTCGGAACTGTAGCGCCGGTCATTCGCACAATCATCATATTGAACGAATTCTCTATTCCCCGGCGCCATCCTTGCCCGGCTTTCTTGGCTTCAGTCTTTGCCGACTCATTGTCTCAATCAAACCGGCGGCCTTCATGACACACTCGAGACTTATCGGCGGCGCTTGGTCTTCCTTTGCGACATAACCTGAGAGGTATTTTTCGGACGGATTGTCGATATTCGCCCTTGAGCACACCAGGTACGCGACGGACTCGGCTTCGAATTCCCGCGTATTGAGGCTCAACCCGTTACGGTCCGGCCACCATTTTTTGTCCGGCGTCCCCAAATGGCCGCAATACAGATGCGCCAGTTCATGGACTATAGTGACAAATTGAACTTCACGGTTGTGATTTTTGTTGACGACCAAATCGTAGCGAACAGGAATATCGACAAAAACGGGTTTTCGGGATTCGTCAAACCCCACACAAAACTTCACCACACCTCTGACGTCCGAAGCAACCGGACGGATTGAACCGGCTGCCTGTGATCCCGCAGGTGCGTTGGTGATCCGAATGCCATCACGCTTGGCGCTCTCAATCACCGTTTCGAGCTCTTTTCCGATGCGACCTTTTCTGACGTCAAACGGATTTTTCACTTCGGGCGGCAGAGGGATCGCATTTTCCGTCGGCTCCGTGTCGCTCACGTCGAAGACGAACATCACCGGCCCCCTGGGTTGCAAGATGACCAACGGTCGACCAGCGGCCTTTATGCGACGTCCAAAATCTTGGAGCCAGCGATACGGCGGCGCGACGAATGTGGCTCCGGGCATCTGCACATGAACGAGCATGGCGTTGAACGGAGAATAGAATCTGAAACGGGCGACAAATTTCATCAGTCCATCGTATGACGTACAAGCACTGTACTGACGGGTAAGGGAAAAGAGTTCGTCCAAAGAACGTTTCGCGGAGTCCCGTTCCCACAATTCCGCCGGAGAAGCTTCGGTTTTTTCGCTCAGCTCGTCGCTGAAAAGAGAAATTTGTCCGACACCGGCCATAATCACGCCTCCCCCGATCGAGTTATAGCCTGGTCGTACCACATCAGGAGCTTCGGATCTTCCTGAAGGACGCTCTCGGGAATTTTGCCGGCCACGGCGATGATCGTGACGTAGTCGTGCTCCTGCCACGCCTTCTTGAATCCTGCCCGGACAGCTTCAAG
>CAZVUT010000015.1:0-11306 GCA_964630155.1 uncultured Synergistaceae bacterium | reverse complement strand
TGACGTAGTCGTGCTCCTGCCACGCCTTCTTGAATCCTGCCCGGACAGCTTCAAGACGGAACACCTTGAGCTTCTTCATGCCGGAGGACTTGTACTCGTCAAACTCTTTGAGCAGCGACCGTTCGCGCAGCTTCTCAAGGTCGCCTGCCTTGTTCGGATCGGGTGCGTACCAGCGGTCCTTTCCTCTGGTGCGCAGGAATTCGTCGTCCTTGGGCAGGTTGCGCAGGTCCTTGAAGTTCGACGAGAGGTAGCTGTGGATCTGGTTCGGCACTTCCCCCTTGCCGTCGTAGCGAAGGAAGTTCTGTTCCAGCAGTTCGGAAAGCTCCAGCGGCTTTTCGTGCTTTTCCCAGCCGCCGATTTCCTTGAGAAATTGCGGATGGAGTTCCTGGAACGTCTGAGGCTTCCCGGCGAGCTGCTGCTTAAGCCATTGGATGGCCGAAGCTTCGCCGGTGACGAAGATCTGAAGTTGCAGCAACTCCCGGACGGTCATTCGCTTTTTGTCGTACCCGGCGGCCTGTTCGGGAAGGAAGTACATGCCGTCCCGCTCAGGAAAGCGCTGAACAAGCCCGGCATAGAATTCCGCCGCGGACAGGGGAACGGTGACGCCGCGCTGGACATGGAAGGCCACCATGCGGTCGAAGAGAAGGTAGTTGTGACGCTCGGCGATGGCCTCCGCCTGGCCGTCCCTGGAGACGAAGACCGGGATTTGCCTGAGGTGGGTGCGGACGAAATCCCAGACGCCGTTCTCCGTCCCCGCCTCCAGCTTGAATCGGTCTTCCAACCCTCCGTTGGGTTTGTATGCGGAAATGACGAGGTCCTGCTTGACGGCGGTGCTGGTGACCTGGCGGTAGGACCCCTGCTGTTTGTCCAGCGTCCGGACATCGGCCACGACGAACCCCGCCGCCTGCATGGCTTCCTGTATGGCGTTCCAGACGGCGTTGCGGGAGTTGTGGAAAACGACGGTCATCCAGCGCCCCGGCTTGAGCACCCGGCAATATTCCCCGAAGCATCGCCGCATGAGATTCTGGTATTCGGGCAGGCCTTTCTTTTTGAACCTGTCCACGATGGCTTCGGGCGCGGCGTCGGTTATGACGCGATGCCACGACTCCACCAGAAAGTTCAGATCGGCGTAGTAGATGTTTTCGCCGAACGGCGGGTCGGTGAAGATGTAGTCTATGGAAGTGTCGGGAAGCGAAAGACGAGCGGTTGTTCCGGTCGTGAGTACGGCGGATGTTTTCACCGCAATAAGGCTGCCGAAAGCCTTGGTGAGCCGATCCAGCTTTCCCCCCAAGTTGTACTGTGGGCTACATTCGGCAGTCTGCGAAGCGACATAATATACTCCTGTCAGATACTGATTTACTTGGGAAAAATGTGTAGGCGTATAGCGGGCGAGAACAGACATACCCCAGATCGCCTGCTCCACAAAGAACAGCAGCATGTTCCGGATGCGTGCGTCGGGGTGCGCGGCGGCCTTGCGCCAGAGCGCGGCCAGGGCGTGCGCTGCGCGGGGCAGGAAGAAATGGTGGATGTGCGTTATCCCTTGTCGGTCCATCCGCGCTCGCTCATGCGTCATGTGCATCGGCGGGATTTCGACAGTAGGCATTTCTGATGGCCAGTCCAATGCACCAATCCGATTCAGCAAGGCCACGTCGTATTCGTCGGGCGCCTTCTCGTAGCGTTTGCCTTGGAAGAGATAAACGATCATCGCCGGTTTACGCTTTGGTGTTTGAACGGCACGTCGCAAAACGGAGTCGAACCGCGCTTCGTATTTTCGGTCAAGCCGCGTCTTGGTCAATTCGCTTCCGCAATGCGGACACGGGAAGGAGTCCCGGACGCGCTTGGTCTCGTCGTCGAGGGCTTCGTCCAGGAAGACCACTTCGCCCGCGCAGTCGGGGCACGTGAACACCTCGCTCCAGACGGTGTACTCGATCGGACCAAACGCCGAGGTACGAGAAGAAAGAAGGGAGCGAATTTCATCCGCCGTCCCGCAGGCTCCGAGGGCCTCGGCCCAGGTCTCCGGCGACTCGGCCTCCGGTCCTTTTTCATCGGTCCGGAGCGTCCGGTACATCCATCCTATTTCGTTTTCGACTTCATCGAGAATTTGTCTTCCCGCGCGGGCGAACTCCCGGACATCGAACGGCAGGGTGTAGTTGGCGGCTATGAACGTTGCGGCCGGCGACAGGTCGTTCAGCACGGCCCTGCGTGAACCGAGCTTTGAAAACGGCTTCCAGTCCGCCTCGCCGTTTTCGACCGTTTCCCGCCGCAGAACGGTTCCGTCGTCGTCCACCCGATAACCCAGCGACTCGACAACCGCCCTGTCGCCGCACATCTGCGCGGCCACTCCCGTCATTCCCGAGCCGCAAAACCCGTCCAACACGACATCTCCGGGTTCGGTGTAGTGCAGGACGGACGGCATGATCGCCAGATGCGGCACTTTCGTGTGGTACGAATGCGCCTTGTAGATGGGGTCCGTCTTTCCCTCGCTTACGTCTACCGCGAACGGCTCGCGGCTGTACGGCTTGCCCGGATCGTAGGGCTTGCCGTAATGCTCGATGAAGTCGGCGATCCAGGGGTTCGGGCAGGCGGTGTAGTACGGCGGGTCGGACAGCGCCAGGATGTCTTCGTCGCTGCCGATGGGGAACCCTTCGATCTTTCGGAACTCCGGGTCCTTCAGCTTTGCGCGCAGGAGAGCGAGGAAGTGCTCGCGCCGCGCCTGATCGTTCGGGAATGTCAGTCCCAGGCAGGTTACAGGCTCCAGTTCATGCGTCCCGGGGCGTTCGTCGAACATGTTCTGCTGGTTCCGCTGTTGATTGCGATCGGTCATCCTTCAACCCCGTTTCGGCCTATTTGAGTTCCGCCTCATTTTCTTCGTGGAATGCGCACGATGAACAGATTGCGTTCGTGGTCCGATTCCAGTTCCAGGTTCGGCACGGCCGCCAGCGCCCGCCGGATGCCCGTTCCGATGCCTCGATAGGGCAATTCCCTGGTTGCGAAAGAGGCTATAAGGGGGTTCCGAATATTGGACACTCCGTTTCGGATGTTTTCGACGGTCAGATTGTTCGGCAGGCACCCCGGGCTGATCAACTCGATCCGGTCGTCGAACATGAACACGCGCCATGGCGCGGAGACGAAGTAGTCCCGATGCAGCAGCATGTTGACGACCAGTTCTTCCAGGGCCGCGCGGGGCACTTCCAGATCGCCTTCCGTATTGAATCCTTTTCCGTCCTGCACTCGCCGCAGATTGCGGGTCAGAAAGGAGATCGTCTCTCTGTACAGATCGCGCAGGCATCCGTAGATGTCCTGGCTGTCCCGATATTTGTCGCCGGCGGGATCGTTGCCAACGAAGGACACCGCCTTGACAACGAAAGCGGGGCGATATTTCTGGGGATTGCGCCCGAAAAGCATAAGCCCTGCGAGATTGAGCGTCGCGTCGCGCGCCAGGCCAAGATTGTTCAGTAATTGGACCAGAGAGATTCCCGCTCTGTCGAGCATGGCATCGAGGGGCTCTCCATATTGACTCTCAAAAAAAGTTTGGAAATGCTCCGAATCCAGGTCTCCGGCCGTGGTTCCCCTGACGGGAACTTCATCCGCATGGACCAGATCGGCGCTTTGGAGCATTCGCTGGATTTCTTCGCGGGAAGTCACCCGGCGTTTGTCCGCTCCCGATTTAACCCAAAACACACCGTCGTTGTCGGCGTACGGTTTGGAGATGCCTTCCGAAATGGTGACCACCATGAGCAGTTTTCCGCCGACGGAAATGTTTTCGGTTTCCGGGTTGATGGAAGGGCGGATGCAATCGGTCGCCGTGTTCGAAATGAGCTGATTGATCCTCCGTATGTCGTCAGGCGACAAACCGACGATTGCGCCTTCGTCGTCGACGCCGATCAGGATTCTTCCGCCCTTGCCGTTCGCGAACGCCGCCATTTCACCGGCAAGCGATCTGGCATTGGTGACGCTTTGCCCCTTTTTGAATTGTGTTCTGCTATCTTCGCCGCGTCCGATCAGTTCGATGAGTTCTATTGCTTCCATAGCCGGTAAATCTCCTTCCGCCGGGCGAAGGCTTCGTGTCCGCCTTCCATGATGGATACGATGTTTTTTTGTATCTCCGGATCGTCAATACTCCCGAACCGGATTTCGGCGCTTCGACCGGAAAAAGAACACGCGCCCACTTGTTCCGCGTCGCCCAGTACGGGGAAGTTGGCGTTGTGCGTCGCGAAGATGAATTGGATGTCCTTCTTCAGCACCCGCAACAGCTTGATGACGTCCTCGAAAATCGTCTGGTTGTCCAGGTCGTCTTCGGGCTGGTCGATTATGATGACATCGTTGTCGTGTCGGCCCAGAATGAAAAGAATCAGCGCCGATGCCCGTTGCCCCAGCGAGTGATCGCGTAGTTCCTTTCCATGGTATTCGATCCGGAAAAGGTTCGGCGTCTGCCAGGGAAGCAACGATGTTCCGGATTCATTGAAATACCTCCGAAAAACGTCGCCCGAGTCGCCGAGGTCGGCGCAAATCGCATCCAAAGCTTCGTAGACCGAGATGAAATCCGCGTGCGAATCCAGCACGCCTTTCAACGTCGCTTCCCGAAGCTTGCTGCCGCGAAAATTCTCCTGCAGCTTTTTGAGAAACGCAACCTTGTCACCCTTGTATTGCGGGATAATCCGAAGCGCAGACTGGCTTTCGTTGATCTTCCCTATTTCCATCTCGATTTGCCTGAATTCCTGATGCCACAGGTCGGAGAGCCGTTTCAGCCCTTTCAGAAGTTCGTCCCGAAGGGCGTTCCTTCGTGTGCGGCTCTTTGCTATTTCTTCGAGCGCCAGCGTGGCTTTCTGCAATTCGGCAGTGAGCTTCACAAAATCGTCCGGCCGGATATTGCCGCCCCCGGCTTGCCGAAGCTGCTCGCTCAGTTCCCGCTCAAGGGACGCGAATTCTTCCTTGAGCACCTCTCTGCGACGTTCGAGTTCGCCCAGTCTTTCGCGCAAAGCGCGCGCATCGTTGCGCATCTCCGCAAGAACCTGCCGTACATTGTCGGGAGCCTTTCGTATACGGTCGAGGATCGTGTTGATCTCCGCAATGACATCCGCGTTTTCCCCGGACTCAAGTCTGGGCTGGGCAGCCAGTTCGGACTCCTGTTCCTTCAGAAACGCGTCGGAAGAGCGGACAAAGGAATCCGCAGCATCGGCAATTCGAGAGGCTTGCGTCACGTCCGCATTGAACTCCACCTGACGCCTGAGTTTCTGCTCGACGCCATACTGTTTAAACAGTTCCAGACGAAATTCAGAGTCTTTCCTCTTGCTCTGGTATTCCTGCTCCAGCGCATCGAGGTCTTTCAATTTGTCGAGACTCGCCATTACGTCCAACACCCGTTGGCGCTGGGCGTCAATCTCCCGGCGAACGACATCAAGTCTGGAACCCAGCAGGCATTCCACCAACTCGCGTTCGGAGCCTTCGTCTCTTTTCACAAGTTCCTTCTGGCCGAAGAAAAGCGGATTCCGCAAAGGAATGCGCACGCCGGGACGTAATTCCCCATCGTAGTAGACATCCGCTCGTTCGTTCAGGATCCGGCGGATTTCGTACCGCCGTCCCTGTTCGTCCTCGACCTCGACCACGACCTTTCCGCCGCTGCCGAGCGCAAACCGGACAAGATCCTTCTTGTACCTGATATCCAATTCTTCCGTAGATTCGGGTAACGGCAACTCAAGTGCGAAGCGCAAACACTCGAGAACGCCCGATTTCCCGCTCCCCCGAATGCCGATCAGGCAATTCATTTCTTCGGAAAGGTCAAGCCGCTTTCCGTCGAATATTCCTCCCTGAAAAGCGACTGATCGTATCCAGGAATGTTTCTGTTGAGAAATAGCGCTGTCGGATAAACGATCCGCCTCGGGCTTTAGGGAGAACTGGAACGCCTCGAAAGTGAAAGCGCCGATCTTGATGAAGGTTTTCTCCCCGCGTCCGATTTCGTCCAACGCTTTTGGGTCCGATCCCTCAACTTCCGAGGGATACCACCCGCCAAGCCAATTTTTGACTTTCTCGCGTTTGTCCCGCGTCCTCACTTTCTGAAAAGCCGCCGCGCGGGAACAGAAGAATTCGTTCTTGCCGAGTTCGGCGATTCGCCCCCCATCGAGCGCTCCCCAGAGACCGGTATCCTCTTCAACATGAGCGAAGATAAGCAGGTAGTCCTTCCCAAATTTGTCCAGTTCGCGAAGGGTACCCAGCAGATCATGGTTAGACCGGGCGCTTTCGGTATCGTAGTTCGCCTGTCCGGCGAAGGTAATCGCAAGAAACCCGTTGATATGATCTATATTTTCGCGATTATCAATCCACTCCTCATGAAACACTATGAGAGTGTGGATGCCATTGCGGCCATCCTTGACCGATAATTCGACGCCGGGCAACAAATAGATGTCTTCCCTCTTCGCCGCCTTCCGGAGCACCTTGAACTCATCCCGGTCGAACTTGTTGTGGTTGGTAATAACGCCGACACGGATATCCGCCTGCTTCAGCGCAGCGACGTAACGCTCCGCAAAATCCTTCTCGGACCCCGCGTCTTTGAATTCTTTATCCCGCCGGGTATGCAGGTGGACATCAGCCCGAACCCATCGGCTTCCGTGAGCGAAAAAGGATGCGCTTTCCGTCATGGCTCTCTTCTCCCTGCCGAGTCTTCTTCACTTCTGCGGTTCTCATCCGTTGTTCGCGGGTAACGACTTGCCCTTCCGGCACTATTCTATCTCAACTTCCGCAGCGCACTGGCGGCAGATAAAGCCTTGTCGCCACCCGGGCCATCCCGTCCGCCGCGAATCGGACGACCATTTTCGTGACGTTGCGAAAAAGGTGGGAGACGCTGTACTCCAAAGTCTCACAGTATTCTATGACCCGCTCAATGGCCACAAGAAAATTCCATACTCGCTACAAAACGAGAATTCCCTCCAAATTGAGGGGAAAGTGTCCGCACTTTTTTGCTTACCGTTCCGCGTCCATTCGGGGCGTCACTCCAGGACGATCCGGACCTTGCCGGGCTCTTTGCCCCGGGTCAGCCCGTCAAGGTACTCCTCGAACCGCTGTCGCATCTCCGCGGGAGCGGCCGGGGAGCCGTCCGAGAACAGAGCGTCGCGCAGGTCTGTGGTTCGGATCGCGACCCTGGTGAGCCCGGAGAGCGCCTCTTTCAGGGCGTGAATGAAGTCCGGGTCGAGGTCGTCGGGCAGCGTCCGCCGTGTGACGAAGCCGTCCGTCAGCGCGCGCGCCTCCGGCTTGAGCAGGTTCAGATTCTCTCTGGTCGTCGGGTCTTCGAGGTTGGCGAGCAGCGTTCGCGTCCAGTTCCCTACCATCGCGTCAAGATCTTCGTCCAGTGCGTCGAGCGACGCCGCAACGGGCGCCCCGCCGGAGCGAAGATCCGTATCCGGCTTGAAGGCGCAGTGCGGACATACGGGCGATGCTTCAAGGTCCCGCTCCGTGAGCGCAAAGCAGCTTTTCAGGCCTGCCAGGCGGTTCTGGAAGTCCGAGAGCTGTTGGCGCGGCATCAGGTCGATTGTGGAAAGTTTCTGGAGGTTCCTGAGCCGCTTGTCGCCCATGAGCCGGGCCTTGCGCTTGTCATCGTTGACGCCGAGGCGCGCCCTGGCGTGCATGGAAAGGTAGGCCGTGATGAACGCCTTTTTGAGTTCCCGGAGTTTTTGCTGCGTCTGCTGCCGGAAGGGCGCCGCGTTTCGTGCGGCCGGGTTGAGGATTTGCGCCAAGACTTCGTCCCGCGCCGTTTTCATCGCGCCGGTCCATTCGTGTCCCACGGGTAGGACGGCCTCCGCTTCCGCAAGGTATGACGCCGTGGTTCCGAGATCTTTCGTCAGCTCTATGAGCGCGCCGATTTCGGCAAGTCTATCGAGTCCGCTCTTTTGCGCGGCGACTTCCGCCGCGTCATAGCGGAAGTTCTTGAACTTGCCCGTCGTCGTGTAGACTTGCAGGGATTCGAGAAACGCCTTGGTCGCATCCAGCGCGTCGCGGACTTTCCGGGCCTCTTCGTCGTTCAGCAGGCTCCGCCTCCAGAAGTATATTCCGGCCTGCACGCCCTGTTGCGCGTGCACGACCTTGTTCACTGTATTGCCGACGGCCTTCTGCAATTCCTGAACCGGCTCGTCCTTGCCCTGGGTGACGAGTTGGGCCATGCCCGGCGTGAGCCCGAGCAGTTCAAAGAGGTTTTTCAGCGCCGGAAGATTCCACTCCTTCGGGCGTTCGATGTGCTTGAACTGGGCCAGCTCGTCGACGCTCGTCCCGGCCAGTTGCGCCAGTCCTGTGGCGTCGAATTTTCTGCCCGGTATGGACAGCACCGCTTCGCCGGCGTAGACCAGCGCGGCCAGCACCACGACGACCCATTCGGGTTCGAGGCGAAAGCGTTGCGGCGCAAGGTATTCCACGCCGCAGACATCCCGGATCAGCTCGGAGCGGTTGACCACCTGCCCGAGGCCCTTCTTTCCGGCGACGTCGAGGATGTATCCGGCGTATTTGGAGCGGTGCGGGTCGAGCCGGTCGCCGTCGAGGAGTTCGAGCGCGTCGAGCGCCGCCATGCCCTGTTTGGTGCGGGTTTGTCCGGCAATGGCGCGAAGGGCGTCCTGCGCGGCCTGCGCTCTGTTCCCCCCGGTGATGAGCACCGGAAAAACCGGGTATTCGGGCGCCTGATCCTGAAAACAGGTTGCGAGACAGATGCCCGCGATGGTGTTCACCAGGTCGCGGAAGTTGATGTGTTCGTGTGAGCCGATGCCCGAGAGTTCGCGGACGGACTTGCCCTTGGCCCACTCCATGAGCGATTTGGCGCGCCCTTGGCTGGTGACCTCGAAGGCCGTGGTCATGTTCTTCCGGAGCCACTGCACGAGGTCGCGCAAAGTGTTCGACGCCTTGGACTCGTACGTGGACTTTGCGTGACCGGAGGCGGTCGAGGCGAGATCCAGCGCTGCCGCGTAGTTGTTGAGCGCGGCGCGGAACTCTTCGTCCATGTTCGTCAGGCGCAGGTAGATTTCGTCGGGTTTCTTTTCGTCCTTGAAACGCGGCGCGTTGAAGGGCGGGATGAAGAAGATGTAGAAGTCTCTCGGCGGCACGGCGGTGGAGCGCTCGTTGGGCGCGCCGAAGAAAAGGTACCCCTGACGCGCGGCCTTGCGCTCAAGCCATTCGATTTCGTGCCGCCAGATCCTGTAGCCGGTTACGTAGGTCTGGTCGGTGCATTCCATGACCTGACGGAGCGCTTCGTAGTAGTATCTGTCGAGCTGCGAAGGTTCGAGGCTTTCGGCCCGCTTCGCGATCAGCGCGTCGAAGTCGTCGGTCTTCTTGAGGTCGAGGTAGTATTGTCGGTTGTCGCGGTTGGACGAAATGAACTGTCCGCTCACGGTTTTGTGGACTTCCCGCAAGACCGTCTCCACCTGTGTGAGCAGGTCGCCGGACGGATCATCGCCGCCCAGTTCCCCGATGCCGGGCTGGAAGAGGCACAACCCGTCGCGCAGCTCCTCCGCCGTCGCGCCCAGAGGAGCGTAGATATCGCCGGTCGTGAGCCGGTGGAGCGACAGCGCGTGGATGATCCGCAGCGCCATGGGCTTGTAGGCCGGGCGGGTGAAGGCTTGCTCGATACGCGATTCGAGAACCATGCTGCAGTCGATGACCGCCCTGATGTCCGGAACGGAGCGGAACGACGAATTTTCGCGCAGCGTCGCCCAGTAGGCGTCATACGCGATGACGCCGGGCCGGTCGTCGGGGACGTCCTGTTCGAGCATCTTCTTCATCGCCAGCGACAGGGTCTTGAGCACTTCGCGCTTTTCCACGGACGTGACGCGTTCAAATGTGTCGATGTAGTCCGGATGCACGGGGAAGAGACGAACGAATTCGTCCATGCGCTCGTTCATGCGGCCGTAGAACCTGGTGAAGGGAGCGAGATACTCCCGGATTTTCACCTGCTGCTCGGCGGTCTTCCGGAGCAGTCGCTCGGCCACGACGAATTTGACGTCCTTTCGGGCGATGAGGATTTGCTCGAAGCGGTCCTTGACGCGGCGGAGGCTGTCCGCAACGAATGCGAAGCGCGGGCTGTCGAAGATGGCTTCCTGTACGCCCGCCATGAAGCGAAAGCGAAGATCCTTGCAGACTTCGCCGATTTCGCGCAGGAAGTTGAGGTCGAGGATAATCTCCTGGTCCTTTCGCGTGCGTAGGAAATCGAGCAGTTCATCCACCACGAGAAGCAGTCCGTGATCGGGGTATTCCCGGTGAAAGGCCGCCATCATTTCTTCGAAGGCCCGTTTGTTGTTGGGGACCGTATTCGCGGACGGGAACGAATAGGTCACGCCCATCGAAGCCAGATGATCTTCGAGTTCCGCGACGAGAATGTCGCGAAGGGACATCGTCGTGGAACCGATCTCGGTCCGGACCACCTTGAAGCGCCCGGCGATCCCGGCGGCGGCGCTGACGACGCTTGTGTCGTTGAGACAGGCTGCAAGGTCGCCGTTTTCCGCCAGGGCCGAGATGACGGACATGAGGTGCGATTTTCCGGAGCCGTAGTTGCCGACCACCAACAGGCCCTTGTTGTCCACGGGCCGATCGAACTGAAGCTGTGGAAAAACGAGAGTGACCAGTCTTTCGGCCATCTCCCCGGAGATGACATAGGTCTCGACCAGCCGCCGGGCTATGTCGGTTTCGTCGGCTTTCCGCAACTCGACGATGGTTTCGATTGGATCGAACTGGATCAGGTCCCGGTATTTCATCGCGTCGGCCCTCCTGCATCGCGTATTTTCATTCAATGGCCTCAGGGGTTGCAATCAGAAAATCCCGTACGGGGTATCGTCTGTATTCGGGGTGGTCCGGCGCAGCGTAGACAAGTTCGCGGCCGTCGATGAAGCCGTTCCAGGCCGCGACCGCCGTCCTGTTTCGGGAGAGCCCCTGCAGGAGCCGCAACGGGTCCTGCCTGAGCGAGACATCGAAGAGAATTTCGATGTTGTCCAGCAACACCAGATCCGCCGCGGATGCGCCCGCGATCTCCCGGAGAAGACCGGGCGCCTGCACGGCGCGCTGACGCTCGGCGAGGTCGAGCATTCGCCGGGAGAGTTCGAGATTGACGTTGATCAGAGGCGCCGCCGTGCGCTCATGAACGTCCCGGAGCGCGGCTGTCTTTCCCGAACCGGCCGGAGCCGCCAGGATGACGAGACGATAATACAGCTCCCCGGCCTGTCCGATTTTCCGCATGATCGTATCGGCAAGCAGCTCCGCTATTTCCGTCATCTCCCCTACGGATTAACCCTGTCATGCAACGAGAATTGCAGTATTTCGATAGAGTTTATTCCGCTTCTGCA
>CAZVUT010000014.1:0-34324 GCA_964630155.1 uncultured Synergistaceae bacterium | reverse complement strand
CGCATCTGGGGCGTCAGCTTCACCCAGAGAGGCCCCTTCCACGCACGACGGGCGACGGATACGGCCTGCGACGCTCCCTCTGGAGTCATTCCCCAGCTCATGCCTCCACAGGAGACATTCGGGCATGAGATGTTCAGTTCGACGCCGGGGATCTCATCTTTGTGATTCGAGAGCAGACCGAGCGTGTGGACCACTTCCTCCTCGGTCTCCATCGCGACGTTGACCAGAAAGGGGATTCCGCTCTTTGAAATGAGCGGAAGATGCGTGTCCAGGAAGGCGTCGACGCCGCAGTTCTGCAGCCCGATACTGTTCAGGACGCCGCAGGGCGTTTCCCACACTCGATGTCCTTCATTCCCGGTTCTTGGGCGCGCGGTCACCGCCTTGGTGCAGATGCCTCCCACCCCGGGCAGGTTCTTCCGGTCCCACAGATCCGGTTCAAAGGGCCAGACGCCGGAACAGATGATCACCGGAGTCGGAAACGTCACGCCTCCGACCGTTCGCTCAAGCTTCGCTCCGGGATTCATTCCACGCCACCTCCTCCGCGCGAAAAACGGGACCATCGACGCACACCCGTTTCATTCCGTCCCGGGTGGAAATGGAGCACCCAAGGCATCCGCCCATGCCGCACGCCATCCGATGTTCCATGCTCACCCAGATATCCCGTTTCCGGTCAGGATGCTTTCCGGCCAGCGCCGCGAGCATCCCCCGCGGCCCGCACGCCCAGACGTCGGTATCCGCCGGGAGCACGGCGGGAAGACCGTCGAGCGCCGTCCCCTTCTCGCCGAAACTTCCGTCCTGCGAGAAAATCCGCAGCGCAGGAATTTCATCGCGCATCGCCTTCGCGAAGGTTTCCCATGAACCATCCGGCGCCCCGAGGATAACGTCCCCGACCAGTTCCGGCGAAGTTTTCCGGTACGCGGCCAGGATCGAGGCGAACCCGGTCGTTCCCGCAACGAGGATGCGTTTTCTGCTGGACTCCATCGGAAATCCCCGGCCGACGGGCCCCCGGACCGAAAGCGCCGTTCCGTTCGGAAGGGAGGCAAGTTCGGCCGTCAGTCGACCGACAACACGAAACAAGAGGCGGATGCGTCCCGGCTCGCTCTCCGCGATCGCGAGCGGCCGTCCCAGAAGCGGGTCCATCCTGTCGGGAAAGCGGATCGTGACAAACTGCCCGGGAACGACATCCGATTCCGAATCCCATCCGATCCAGAGAGAAAAGAGACGTTCGTCGTATTTCGCAAGAGAGAGGATGCTTCCGCGATGATCCCTGATATGACCGTTACACATTCGAATCACTCCGATCCGAAATGATGACCCGATCCTGCCCGTCTATCTCGGTCACCTGGACGTCCACCGATTCGCTCCGGGACGTGGGGATGCACTTTCCGATATAGTCGGGCTGTATCGGCAGCTCCCGGTGTCCGCGGTCGATGAGGATCACAAGCTGCACCATCTCCGGACGTCCGAGATCCATGATCGCGTCGAGGGCCGCCCGAGCCGTCCTGCCGGTGTAGAGGACATCGTCGACGAGAACGACCCGTTTTCCCGTCAGGTCGGCAGGGATCGACGTGCTGTGAAGCACCGGCTGATCCCGCAGCATGGCCGTGTCGTCGCGGTACAGCGTGACATCGAGCTCGCCGGTCGGAACGCGGACCTTCTCCGTCTGTCTGAAAATTTCCCTCAGCCGGTGGGCGAGCGTCACTCCGCGACGTTGCACGCCGAGGAGGACAACGTCCATAAGCCCCTTATTCCGCTCCACGATTTCGATCGCGATCCGACGCAGGACTCGCTCCATGTCGTCGGCTTCCATAATCAGCGCCTTTTCGTGAACCGTCACACCGCATGCCCCCCGGACGAAAAAACGGCCAAACCCCATGAGGGCGTGGCCGTATGATATTCGCGACGGAAGCGGAGGGAAAGACCCGAACGAAAGTACATCTTCAACTCCATCCTCTCCCTTCCCGAATTTCCTGGGCATGAGTGTAGCATGGCGCATGTATTTGTGCAAGCGGTTGCACTCATTTCGCCGGAATCGATTCGATCCTTCCGGGATACGCGAGGAGTCCCTGCCTGAGAACGTCCATCGCGCGGACGAGGTCCTCATTTTTCAGGACGTATGCGAGACGCACCTCATCCTTGCCGAGTCCCGGCGTCGCGTAGAAACCTTCCGCCGGGGCCGCCATGACGGTCTCTCCGTTCACCTCGAATTCGCGGAGCATCCATATGATGAACCGCTCCGCATCGTCTACGGGGAGTTTGACAACGGCGTAAAAAGCGCCTTTCGGCTCTTCGCATATGACGCCCGGCATGGATTTCAAGGCCCGGTAGAGCGTATCGCGGCGCTTCTGGTACTCCGTCCGGACGTCGTCAAGATAGCTCTGGGGCGTCCCGTACAGGGCGACGGCCCCGATCTGATCCATGGTCGGCGCGCTCGTCCGTCCCTGACACAGCTTCAGGACCTGGCCGATAAATTCCGTGTTGCGGCTGATCACGCAACCGACGCGGGCTCCGCATGCACTGTAGCGTTTCGATATGGAATCCATGATGACGACGCGATCTTCGACTCCATTGAGAGAGGCGAAGCTGCGATATGGAATTCCGTCGTACACGAACTCCCGGTAGACTTCGTCGGCGATGATGAAGAAATCGTGCTTCTTCGCAAGATCCGCCACCATCGCCATTTCTTCCGCCGTGTAGATCGTGCCGGTGGGGTTCCCGGGGTGGCAGAGCACGATCGCCTTCGTCCGGGGAGAAATCTTCGATTCGAGGCTCTGTCTGGACGGGAGGTGGAATCCTTCTTCCGCCTTCGTGGTGATCGGGACGATCACGGCGCTGACAGACTCGGCGAACGGATTGTAGTTCGCATAGAACGGTTCCGGGATGAGAATCTCGTCTCCCGGATCGCAGAGGGCCGTGAACGCGAAGACGATCGCTTCGCTCGCCCCGTCCGTCACGAGGATATTCTCGCGCCCGAGTTCAACGTCGTATTTTTTGTAATAGCCCCTGATCGCGTCGAGAAGTTCCGGAATCCCCTCCGACGGGGCATAGGCGAGAACATCGCTTTTGAAATCGGCGAGCGCCTTGAAAAACGAGGGCGGCGTCACGATATCGGGCTGGCCGATGTTCAGATGGAAGACCTTTCGTCCCTTCCGTTTCGCCTCCTCGGCGTACGGGATAAGACGACGGATTGGAGACGCCTGCATCTTCATGATGCGTCTGGAAAACTCCATAAAGGAAAAACCTCCTTACAGCAACGTCATTCGCTCATCGCGGCTCCGACAGCCGGCGACCTATAAAAAAGGACGGCAGTCCGCGCTGGGGACCGCCGCCCGACATGTCTTCGGATTCTATTCGAACTCCTTGAGCATCTGCGCGAAGTCCTCTTCCTTGCCCTTCAGGATATGGTACACATGGTCGTCGGTCGGGAATTTGCCCGTCTTCACGTCCTGAACATATTCCTTGAAAGCGGCGACCTCGATCTCCGCGACATTCGCATACTTCTTGACGAACTTCGGCGTAAAGGCCTGGAAGAGCCCCAGCATGTCGCCGCATATCAGGAGTTGTCCGTCGCACGGCAGCCCCGCTCCGATAGAGTAGACCGGGATTGTCAGCTTCTTGGCGATATATTCCGTCAGTTCCGGAGGAACCGCTTCCAGCAACAGCGCAAAGGCGCCGTTTTCCTGAATCGCTATCGCATCGCGGATCAATTCCCTCGCGCTGTCCGGATCACGTCCCTGCGCCTTGAAACCTCCGAGCTGGCCCGAACTCTGCGGCGTGAGTCCGATGTGTCCCATGACAAGGATTCCGGCATCCGCGATGGCCTTGATTCTCGTAAGCACCCGTCTACCGCCTTCGAGCTTGACCGCGTCACAATCGGATTCCTTCAGGAAACGCCCGGCGTTGAAGACCGCGCTCTCGTCCGAGATCTGGTAGGACATGAAGGGCATGTCTCCCACGACGAAGGTGTTCGGCGCACCGCGCCGGACAGCGTTGCAATGGCTGATGCAGTCTTCCATTGTAACCGGGATCGTCCCCTGATACCCGAGAACGACCATTCCGAGCGAATCCCCCACGAGGATCATATCCATCTCGGCGGCTTCCGCAAAGGTCGCCATCGGATAGTCGTACGCCGTAACCCACGCCACCTTATTCCCGTTCTTCTTCATCTCCACAAAGTCCAACCGCGTCTTTTTCTTCGCCACGTTCGTCCCTCCCCTTTCGGGTTATAAAGATTTCGCTCCGTCGGAAGACATTCCGCACGTCAGAACTTTCCGGTACACGATAACACCTGTTTTTTAGGAACACAAGGAGCGAATGTTGTACTCCATGTCGGTCGGATGTATCATACTTCTGTTGATTATACGCAATTCTTGCACAAATATCATGCCCCCCGAAAGGAGGAAGATACGTCTGATCGCTATCGGCGCCGAAGGAGTTCCATGACGCTCGTTTCCGTTCGTCAAAGAGTCAAAAATCGTTCCCAGGAGGGTGATACCATGAAAAAAGCGCTATTCGCCGTTGTTGCGGTCCTGTTTCTGGTTCTTTCCCTCGGAAGCGCCCTAGCCGCGGATAAAGTCGTTTTGCGGATAGGACATACTATCGCCCCGGATTCCCACTATCAAAAGGGGTTGGAACACTTCGCCTCCCTTCTGAAGGAAAAGTCCGGAGGGCAGATAGAGATGCAGATCTTCCACTCCTCCCAGCTGGGGTCGGAACGGGATGTCATCGAGGGCGTTTCGATGGGGACGATAGAAATGACACTCGTCTCCTCGGCCCCCCTCGCCAATTTTACGAACAGCTTTCTCGTCTTTGATCTTCCGTTCATCATCGTGAACCGGGAAAAAGCCTACGCCTGGATGGACGGCCCGCAGGGCCGGAAGATCCTCGACACGCTGACGCCGAAAAACATCATCGGCCTCGGAATCTGGGAGAACGGGTTCCGCATGCTGACGAACTCGCAAAAGCCCGTCGTGACGCCGGAGGATATGAAGGGGCTCAAGATACGGCTCATGGAAAACCCCATTCACGTGGGAACGTTCAAGACGCTCGGCGCGTATCCGACGCCGATGCCGTTCGGGGAACTCTTCACCGCCCTGCAACAGAAGATCGTCGACGGGCAGGAAAACCCGCTCGTCATCATTTACACCTCAAAGTTCTACGAAGTCCAGAAGCATCTTGCGCTGACCGGACATTTCTACGCACCGGCGATTCTGCTGGTGAACCGGGACTTCTGGGAGAAGAAACTGACCGAAGATCAACGGAAGATATTCCAGGAGTGCGAACTCGCGTCGCGCAAATGGGAACGGCAATACTGCATCGACATGGAAAAGACGCTCGTCAATGATCTGAAGGCGAAAGGGATGGAAGTGAGCACGCCGGACAAGGCGAAGTGGGCCGAGGCCGTTCAGCCTGTCTACAAGGAATTTGAAGGGAAGATCGGGAAGGAGATCATCCAGGATCTGATCAACGCCCAGAAGTAGCTCCGTCTGCCGTATATGCGGCGGGGCTTGCCCCCGCCGCATTTTCCGTACCGTTTCACGGATTGGAGGGAACGATGTGCGAAAACTCGTCGATCACTTCGAGGAATATGCGTTGCTCTTTCTGTTCCCTGTCATGGTTCTCGTCGTATTCACCGCAACGCTGGCCCGCTATTTCAACCTGTTTCCGATGTTCTGGGGAGAAGAACTGGCGCGCTACATCATGGTGTTCATGGCCTATATCGGCGCCGGGCTCGGCATGAAGATGGGGGCGCATATCGGCGTTTCCACCTTCACGGACCGTATCCGAAGCCGAAAAGGACGAATCGCGGCCGAAGCCTTCAGGCTTTCCGTCATCGTCGGTTTCTGCCTCATGATCATGTACTACTACGTCGGCATCATTTCGCGCCAGATTATGATGGAACAAACCACCCCGGCCCTGTATCTGCCGATGTGGCTCCCCTACCTCGCCGTTCCGCTCGGGATGTTCCTCGTCTGCGCCCGCGCTCTGGAAGCGTTCGCCATCTATGTTCGCACACAGAAAATACCTGTGGGAGGCGAATCCTGATGGCGATCACCATGTTCGGCGTTCTCCTCGTCCTTCTGTTTCTGAATATACCGGTTGCGATCAGCATCGGAGTGGCGGCCATCGTCGGCGTTTCCTTCGGCGGGTTGCCGATCAATCCGGTCGTCGTCGCTCAGCGCATGTTCACCTCCGCAGATTCGTTCCCCTTCATGGCGATCCCGTTCTTCATGCTCGCCGGAGGGCTCATGGAGCACGGAGGAATCTCCCGGAGGCTCGTCAATCTGGCCTCATCTCTCGTCGGCGGTTTCCGCGGCGGACTCGGCCTCATCACGATTCTGGCGTCCGCCTTCTTCGGAGCGATCAGCGGATCCAACCCTGCGACGGTCGCCGCCATCGGCGGTATCATGGTTCCGGAGATGATCCGGAAAGGATACCCGCCGGCGTACGCCGCGGCGATTGCGGCGGCAGGCGGAACGCTCGGCGTCATCATTCCGCCGTCAATCCCCATGATCACGTTCGGCGTCGTGGCCGGCGTCTCCATCGGAGATCTCTTTCTGGCAGGATTCGGCCCGGGCATCCTCATCGCGCTTTCCCTCAGCATCGTCACGGTCTTTCAGAGCAGCCGCATGGGAATTCCGCTGGAGCCGAAGCGAACCTTCGGGAACTTCCTGTCCGCCCTGAAGGAATCCTCTCTCGCGATCATCATGCCGATCATCATTCTCGGCGGCATTTACGGGGGCGTTTTCACCCCGACCGAAGCGGGAGCCGTCGCCGTAATATACAGCTTCATCGTCAGCGTTTTCGTCTACCGGGAACTCTCGCTGGGTCGCCTGAAGACGGTCATCATACGGGCCGGAATCAGCACCTCGATCGTCTTCTTCGTCATAGCGACGTCCCAGTCCCTGTCATGGCTCATAACCGTAAGCCGGGTCTCGCAGGCGATAGCGGACTCCATGCTTTCCATAACAAACCAGCCCTTCCTTCTCATCACGCTCATCAACGTCATCCTGCTGATTTTCGGCGTTTTCCTCGAAACGCAGGCCATCATCCTGCTCCTGGCGCCGCTCTTTCTTCCGATCGTCACGGGCATCGGCATGGATCCGCTCATGCTCGGCGTCATCATGGTGGTGAACACCTCCGTCGGAATGATCACGCCCCCGATGGCCGTCAATCTTTTTGTCGCCGTCTCGCTCGTGAAGGATCACAATGTGACCATCGAGAAGATCACCCGGAATATTTTGCTCTTCCTGATCGTTGAGATAGTGGACATCATCGTGATCAGCAACCTCCCCTTCCTTTCGACGGGGATTCTGAAACTTGTGAAATAAAATGCACCGTCTGATCTGCATCTGCGACGATCTCACAGGATCCTCGGTCCAGGCGATCCTTCTGCGGAACAAGGGGTTGCGCGTGGAACAGATCGTGGACTGGAATCCTTCAATCGCATCTTCGGGAAACGCGGATGTCCTGACAATCAACGGGGACACGCGGAGGATGAACCGGGACGACGCCGCGCAAACCATCGCATCAATCGTGGCCGCGTATGGTTCCCAGCCGGCGTATGCGAAACGAATCGATACAACCCTGCGCGGGCATCTGAAAACGGAGACGGATATTCTGTTGCGGCATCTTCCGGAGAGCGTCGCGCTCGTCGTTCCGGCGTATCCCGCGTCGGGACGGACGACCATCGCAGGATACCATCTTCTGAACGGCCTGCTGCTCGAAAGGACGGAACTGGCGCATGATCCGCTCTGGCCCGTTCGTTCGAGCTATGCGCCCGGGTACTTCGGCCCGGGAACGGGACGCATTCCGATCGACATTGTCTCGCAGGGAGCGGATGCCGTCGCGGATGCGCTCGTAACGGCTTCCACCTGCTCTCGTGTGGTCGTGGCGGACGCACTGACGGATGACGATATCGACGTTCTTGCCTCCGGAGCGGCGCAATCGGGGCTTCGCATCCTTCCTGTCGACCCGGGTCCCTTCACGTCCGAGTACGCCGCGCGGCTGTTCCCGACGAGATCGAATCCAACCATTCTCGCCGTCATAGGCAGCACGTCGGAACTTACGGAACGCCAGCTTGCCGCCCTTGTGACAAATACGAACGCACGCGTGATATCTCTGCGAACTGACCGGCTTTTGCTCGCCGCAACGCAAAAAGTCACATGGGAAATGCCGCCGGATTTTTTCGGAGGCGTTCTTGTCCTCCGTCCCGGAGAAACACTGGAACGGGGTTCGGAGGAAATCGTCGCTGCGGGACTGGCCGAAGCGGGAGCTTTTTTCATGAAGATGCTCACTCCGCGCGTGTCCGGTGTTATTCTATCCGGAGGGGATACGGCGATTCACTTTGCACGCCGGATGGGGATCTCGGTCCTGTCACCCGAAATGGAGATTCAACCCCTGATGATGGGAGGTCGCGTCGTAAACGAGCCGTGCGCCGGGCTCCTCATCGTCACCAAGGGGGGGCTCATCGGTCGGGAGGACGCGCTGGAGAGGGCAGCGGAGTGGATTTCGAGAGAGAACAGGAGGGAATCATGACAAAACCATTGATCGCAGTCACTATGGGAGATCCGGCGGGGATCGGCCCTGAGATCGTCCTGAAAAGCCTGATGTCGCGACAGGTCTGGGAACGGGGTGTTCCGCTCATCGTCGGCGACCTGGCGGTCCTGAAAACCGTACGGGATCGACTCGGCCTGAAAGTCAAACTGAACCGGATCAAGGACGCGGAATCCGCGTTCGGAGACCCGAAAGAATTTCCGGTCTTCGACGTGGCGTGCATCGAAGACCCTTCCGTTCTCACGGTCGGCGCCGTCTCGGCGCTCGGAGGCAAGGCATCCGCAGCCTATATCCGGGCTTCCGTGGATCTTTGCACCCGGGGCGGCGTCGCAGGAATGGCGACAAGCCCGATAAACAAAGAGGCATTGCGCGCGGCGGACCTCCCCTACATCGGGCACACGGAGATGCTTTCCGAGATGTCCGGGGCCGGAACAAGCTACACGGTATTCCTCGTCGATAAGCTTCGGATCCTGTTTCACAGCCGTCATGTCTCATTGAGGGCGGCGATCGGAACGCTCGACACGGACGGCGTCGTCAGATCCCTCGAAAGCGCCGATCGGTGTCTTCGATCGATAGGAATGATCCCGAAATCCATCGCTCTTGCGGCGCTGAATCCCCACGCGTCCGACGGCGGCCTCTTCGGGGACGAGGAAGCCCGCATTCTTGCGCCTGCCGTCGACCGCGCGCGTCAGAAGGGACTCGCCGTCGTCGGTCCGATCCCTGCCGACAGCGTCTTCGCGCTTGCGTTGCAGGGTCGATTCGATATCGTCGTCTCGCTGTTTCACGACCAGGGGCACATCGCCGCCAAAACGTACGACTTTTATAAAACAGTGAGCGTCACCTTCGGGCTTCCCTTCCTCCGCACGTCGGTGGATCACGGAACGGCGTACGACATCGCGTGGAAGGGGCAGGCCAACCCTGTCAGCATGGAAACAGCCATACTGGCGTGTTACGACCTTGCCCCAAGGTATCGCTGGAGCTGAACGACCGTTTGCAAAGATTGAAGCCTGCGAGTGGCCCTAAAAAGAGGCCACTTTTTTGTAATTGACAAAAATTTACTCTTTAATTTTATAATATATCTCCATATGCTCATCAGCAAAGCGCACATCTTTCATCCTTTCGCAATTCCCTTCATTGCTTGACAAGTCCCCTTCCGGGCCATAGGATATATTGCGGATGGTAATATTCGGTTTTACATTGTGAAATCTTTTTGAGGAGGCTGCCGCGTGAAAAGCGAGGCGAAGGATGATCACTATGTGCAGTCGGTTATTCGGACGCTGAACATCCTGGAACTGCTGAACGATCGCGGAGAACTGGGCCTCGGTGAGATTTCGTCGACGCTCTCCCTCGACAAGAGCACCGTCTATCGCCTTCTGGCGACACTCAGACATCGCGGGTATGTCCGACAGGCGAGTCAATATGGTTCGTACGCCAACACCCTCAAGCTTTTCGAGATGGGCAACATCGAAGCGGATCGTCTCGGTTTCAAGCGCATGGCGCAACCGTATCTCCAGAGCCTTGCATTGCAGACTCGCGAGACCGTCAATCTCGCCATACTTTCCGGAATATATGTGATGTACATCGACAAGTTTGAAAGCCCTGAGGCGGTGCGTGTCGGATACGGCGTGGGCAAGCGAATCCCCGCATACGCAACCGGACTGGGCAAGGCGATTCTTGCATATCTTCCGGAGGAACGCGTCCGCGAGCTTTTCGAGACAATTCCTTTTATTCGTTTCACCCCGAATACCATTTGTTCCCTCGATGATCTCCAGCAACAACTGCGGACCGTCAAGACGAAAGGGTACGCAACGGACAGTGAGGAATACGCAAAGGATTACGCTTGCGTCGCCGCGCCGGTTCGAAGCTCGGGCGGAGAAGCCCTCGCAGCTTTCAGCGTTGCATATCCGCGCTATCGTTACAGGAAGGGAGGAAGCGAGGAAAAACGTTTTCTGCACCTGGTCGTATCTGCCGCGAACTCTCTTTCGGCCGATCTTGGAATCATGAAGGCATATTCGGCGCCGAGCGAAGTCGCGCGTACGGTAACGAGATCCAAGGAAGCAGTACATTCCACAGAGGAGGCAATTCCATGAATTCCCTGTTTTTGTTGATATGGACGTTCCTCAGGAAAATCCAAAGGGCAGTCATGATTTTTACGTCTGTCATGGTCGTGGTTCTTATCCTGGTTCAGGTTGCGTTGCGGTATTTGTTCAAACTTCCGCTTATGGGAGTCGAGGAACTCACCTGTATGGCCGGGTTCTGGCTGTATTTCACCGGAGCCGCGCAGGGCGCCATGGAGCGAAGTCATATCAGGGCGGACCTGCTCCAGGTCTTCATCAAGGATACAAAGAAACTGTTCCTTGCCCGATCCGTCGGCGCGTTCATTGTTGTCATTCTCGCAGGCATCATGTGCAGCTGGACGATGAAGTATTTCCAGTGGTCCCTCAAGAGCTGGGAACGATCTCCCGCGCTCATGATTCCTATGGTCTACGCACAGGCCAGCCTGCTGATAAGCTCATTTCTGATGTGCTTTTACTTTATCGTCGAGTTCGTCGACTATTTCCGGCAGGGCCTCGGAAAACCACCCTTCGAACTCCCGTACGAAGACCCCGAGCTTTTCAGCGAAACGGAATCTTCTTCTGACAAAGTTGTTCCCTCCAGGGGCAAGGAGGCTTCATAAATGCATATTCTGATCGACCTCGTCATTCTTGTATCGACAATCATCTTCGGAATTCCCGTTCCTTTCTGCTTCATGGCGGCTGCGCTGTACATGGGACTGATCTTCTTCCCCGACTTTTCCTTCCTGATGACGGTCGGGTTTCGGGGGCTCAATTCGCTGACGCTTCTCTCCATTCCTTTCTTCATCATGGCAGGAGCGCTCATGGGAAGTTCCGGCATAGCTGAGCGCCTGACGAACTTTGCAAACTCGATGCTCGGCCGAATCAGGGGCGGCATGGGAGCGGCAACCATCGTTTCCTGCGCGATATTCGGCGCAATATCCGGCACCTGTTCTTCCGCTGTCGCCTGCATCGGCAGCATCATGATCCCGAGACTCGAAACCCTCGGGTATCCGCGGTCGTACAGCACGGCGATGGTCAGTTGCGCCGCAGTCCTCGGACAACTCATTCCTCCCAGCGTCCCGATGATTCTCTACGGATGGGTCACCCAGCAGTCCGTCGCAGCATGCTTCCTTTCAACGGTTATCCCCGGGCTTCTCACGATGACGATTTTCTGCCTCATCAACTTTTATCTGTGCCGAAGCATTCCCACGATCAAGGTGGACCCCCCCCTTGCTCCAAGGGAGCGGAATCGCGCGATTTTCGCGTCTCTCAAGGACGGCATCTGGAGTCTGCTCATGCCTGTCATCATTCTCGGCGGCATTTACGGAGGCATTACAACGCCCACGGAATCAGCCGCAGTGGCCGTAGCCTACTCCGTGTTCGTCGGATTCTGCATCCACAAGGAACTCACCGTCAAAATACTCGGGAAAGCCCTTTATACATCCGCCACAACGAGCGGCGTCATCACCCTGATGCTTTTCTTCGTAACCATTCTTGGAAGACTATATACGATGAAGCAGGTTCCCATGCAAATCGCTTCATTTCTTCTGGGTTTTTCGGACAACAAGATCGTCATTCTCCTCATGGTGAACGTTTTCCTGATCATCATCGGCATGCTTATGGACGACCTGAGCGGAACGATGCTCTCCGCGCCGCTCCTCATGCCTCTGATGCTGAAGATAGGCGTTCATCCGATCCACTTCGCTGCGATCCTCGGGACGAACCTCGGGCTCGGGAACGTCACGCCCCCCACGGCTCCGATCCTCTATCTCGGAGGCCGCATTGGAAATGTTCCGATAGATCAATACATAAAACCGGCGCTCATTTTCATGATCTTCGGAAACATCCCCATCATCATCCTGACAACATACTTCCCGGGGCTTTCCCTGTGGCTCCCCCGGCTGCTTATGGGGGTAAAATAGAAAGACGGTTGCATCGCTCTTTATGAAGGGAGGTGGCCGACGGATCCGGAGGATCGAATCATCGGCGGTATTCATAAGGGGATCTTGAGGAGTTTTCTTCTGTGACCTTTGAATGGAGGTGTACGATGAGCACGAAACGATCACTGGCTCTCATTTTTGCACTTATTCTCGCACTCGGAATCGTCGCCACGATCGGCCAGACATCTGCGCAGGCTGAACCGCAGTACAAGTGGAGACTCGGCCAGGTGCACCCGGTTGACAGCGATTTCGACATCCGGGCGAAAGCGTTCGCCAAAAAGGTGTTCGACCGCAGCAAGGGACGCATCCAGATCGATATTTTCTCCGGCGGCGTTCTTGGCGACTGGACAGAGACGTTTGAAATGCTTATGCGCGGCACCATCGAAATGACGATGGCCCAGGCCAACGCCAATTTCGACCCGAAACTGAACCTCGCCTACTATTTCCCGTATCTCGTCAAGGATATGGACGAGGCCAAGAAAGTCTACGGGCAGGGCGGCTGGGGCTACAAGATCATCCAGGATCTGTGGGCGGCGCATAACGTCAACGCCCTCGCGGTCTTCCCGGTCGGAATGGCCGGAGTATCGCTGAAGCAAAAGCCCGCGGATTACGCCGATCCGACGAAACCCAAGGGACTGAAGGTTCGCGTCATGCCCATCAAGCCCTGCGAGTTGACCTATGAAGCCCTCGGATATATCGCCACGCCGATCCCGTACGCAGAGGCCTACAGCGCCATTCAGACCGGAATCGCGGACGGCCAGATGGGAGGACCTCCCTTCCAGGCATGGCAGTTCAAGGATGTCAACAAGGTCTGGATTCAGTACAATGATTTCTTCGAGTCATGGTGGTTCGCCATCAATATGGATCTCTGGAAGAAACTCTCCAAAGAAGACCAGGAAATCGTCATGACTGCCGCCAACGAAGAATCCCTTGTTCGCTGGGAGAACGTGGCCAAGGAAGACGAAGACTACCGCCAGAAACTGAAGGCCGAGTACGGCTGGGAAATCGTCATGCTGACGGCCGACCAGCTGAAGGCATGCGCCGATCACGTCCGCAAGGTCGTATGGCCCAAGATGGAAGAACTCGTCGGCAAGGAACTTATGGACAAAGTCTACAAGGAGTCCGGCATCGAAAGAGCCAAGTAATCGAGACCCAAGGGGCGGGGGGCTTCGGCCTCCCGCTTTTTTTAGGGAAAACCGAAAGGAGATGCAGCGCGGTGGCTCGTAATCTGGAGAAATGTCTGCGGCTTGTCGACGAAGACAAGGCGATAACCTCCCCCGGAGCGAAAGTTCCCTACTACCCTCTGGTCGTTCGGAAAGGATCCGGAGCGATCATCGAAGACGTCGACGGGAACTCGTATATAGATCTGCTCGCCAGCGCCGGAGCAGTCAACACCGGGCATTGTCATCCCCGCGTCGTTGAGGCGATACAAAAACAATCCGAGAATCTCATTCTCTACACGCACGCGTACATGTACCACGAGCCGATTATCGATTTGACGAAAGAGCTGATCGCCATCACCCCGGGGCAATACCGCAAACGGGTTTTTTACGGGCTTTGCGGTTCCGACTCCAACGACGGCGCGATAAAGATGGCCCGATGGGCGACCAAACGGAGCAAGATCATCGCCTTCATACGCGCGTATCACGGAAGCACATTCGGCGCCATGAGCCTGAGCGGAGTGAGCCTCCCGATGATTCGCGGAATGGGCCCGCTCGTGCCCGAAATATACCACGTTCCCTTTCCCGACCCCTATCGAACTCCGTTTCCCGGAATGACGCCCGATCAGGTGTCCGATTTCTGCATCGAACAGATACGAGTGGCCTTTTCGAGCTACCTGCCCGCTGACGAAGTGGCGGCCGTCTTTATCGAACCCATCCAGGGCGACGCCGGACTCGTCGTCCCTCCGACCAAATTCGTGAAGGACCTCCGCGCCCTCTGCGACGAATACGGCATCCTGCTGATTTCGGAAGAAGTGCAACAGGGGTTCGGCAGAACCGGCAAATGGTTCGGCATAGAAAACTTCGATGTTGTTCCTGACGCAATCGTCATGGGGAAGGGCATCGCTTCCGGCCTTCCTCTGGGCGGGGTCGTCGCGCGCGCCGAGTATATGGATAACTGGGAGGCTCCCGCCCACCTGTTCACGGCCGCCGGAAACCCCGTCTGCTGCGCGGCGGCGATCGCGACGATCGGCGTGATCCGCGACGAAGGACTTCTGGAGCATACGACACGTCTCGGAGAACAGATCATGGCGCGATTCCGGAAGATGCAGGAGCGTTTCGAAATCATCGGGGACGTGCGCGGCATCGGACTGTCGATCGGCGTCGACCTCGTCACCAACCGCGAGACGAAAGAGCGACACAGGGAAGCCGCAGCAAAGATCTGCTACCGCGCGTGGGAGAAGGGGCTTCTGCTCTCCTTCTTCAGCGGCTCCGTCCTGCGAATACAGCCTCCCCTCGTGATCACCCGGGAACAGATGAATTCGGCGCTCGACGCGATCGAAGAGTCTTTTGAGGACTTCACCGCAGGACGTATTCCCGATTCGGTTCTTGAAACCGTCAAGGGCTGGTAGAAAGGCGAAAGGAGAAACGAAATCATGCAGGAACTTGCGCCGCAGGGTACATGGGTCCAGATCGAGCAAACCGTGTTGCGCCCGGACGAGAGGGCGCCTCACATTCCGGAAGAGACGAGAAAGGTTCCGTTGATGCTTTGGACAAAGGGGTTCCTCGACCACGAAGCGCGGCTCGGGGAGACCGTGGAAATACGAACCGCCATCGGAAGGCGTCTTTCGGGGAAACTCGTTGCGGTCAATCCCCCGTACGTTCACGGATTCGGACGGCCGATTCCCGAACTGCTCGAAGTCGGAAACGAGCTCCGGGGTCTCATCGCGAAGGGAGACGCGAAATGACGCATACGAGCTACCAGGAGGTCATGTCCCGGAAAATCGAGATCATGAAACGCGCGCTCGGACTCGATTACGGCGAATTTGAACTCGGCGGAATTGCGTTCGACTACGAAGAGATGATGCGAAAGGCCGGGTATTCCCTTGATGAAGTCAAGGCGATCCAGACCGAGACGAATGTCGGGAATACGCCGCTCATAGAACTGAAAAACCTGACGGCCGCCGCCCGCGCTCTCGCTCCGAAGGGCAAGGGAGCGCGGATCTTCCTCAAGGACGAGGCGTGCAATCCCTCCGGGAGTTTCAAGGATCGCCGGGCCGCCGTCTCCTGCTATTACGCGAAACAGCGCGGCTATGAGGGCGTGATCGCAGCCACAAGCGGAAACTACGGAGCGGCCGTCGCGTCCCAGGCGAATATGCGCAACCTCAAATGCATCATCCTCCAGGAGCTTTTCGACAGCCACGGCGTCGGTCAGCCGGAGATTCTCGAGAAGGGACGAAAGTGCGAAGCGTACGGCGCGGAAGTCTTGCAGATGACCGTCGGGCCGGAGCTTTTTTACAACTTTCTTCTCGTTCTGGAGGAAACCGGTTTCTTCAACGCCTCTCTCTATACGCCCTTCGGCATCGCCGGGATCGAAACGCTGGGCTCCGAGATCGCCGAGCAGTTTTTGAAACGCGAGGGGAAGCTCCCGGACGCCGTCGTAGCCACGAACGCCGGCGGCGGAAATCTTACCGGCACGGCGCGCGGACTCCGCAAGGTCGGAGCGGCGCGGACAAGCGTCATCGGCGCCAGCGTCGATCTCTCCGGCCTGCATATGGCCAGCGATCGCGATTTCAACAGGAAATCGTTCACGACCGGGCACACGGGGTTCGGAATTCCCTTCTCCACGTGGCCGGACAGGGCGGACGTTCCCCGAAACGCGGCTCGTCCGTTGCGCTATATGGACCGGTACGTCACCATCACGCAGGGTGAAGTTTTCTACATGACGGAGGCGCTGTCGGTTATCGAAGGACTCGACAGGGGGCCCGCCGGAAACACGTCGCTGACGGCGGCCTTCGCGATCGCGCAGGAGATGGACCGCGACCAGACGATCGTCGTTCAGGAGACGGAGTACACCGGAGCCGGCAAGCATGTGACGGCGCAGCTGACCTTCGCGCGCGAGAACGGCGTCGAAATCAGGCGCGGCGATCCGAAGGACCAGGTTCCCGGAAAGAACATCGTCATTCCGGCGCACCCGTCCATGATCCGCGCGCGCGATCTTTCCCTCGACGACCTCAGGGTTTCGTATCTTCACAACGCCCTGAAGAACAGGCCGGCATCGGCGTCGGCCGAATTCAACGCAGTGGAAACGAAGTACCTTTCGGAAGAACTCGGAGTCGGGCCGGATGCGCTCGCTCCCCTTCTGCAACGGGCGCGGCGCTCATAACGGAGAACAACGCGCCGGGGGAAGAACTCGTCCACGCTCTTCCCCCGGCGCGTATCTCAGAGGTCGAACACGCCGACGATGGGGGTATGGTCCGAAGGGCGTTCCCAGGCTCGCGGTTCACGGTCGATGAACGCGTCCCGCGAGCGTTCCGCGAGCTCCGGCGTGGCGAGGATATGATCGATGCGCCACCCGATATTCCGTTCGAGCGCTCCCTTGACGCGGTAGTCGAAAAAGGAAAACTCGCCCGGATCCGGGCGATGCTTCCGGAAAACGTCGACGAATCCCCATGAAAGGACATTCCGGTAGGCCGCCTGCGCATCCTCGTGGAAACACACATGGTTGCGCTTGTTTTCCGGGTGGGTCACGTCGGCGTCCGTCGGAGCGATATTCAGATCTCCGGTCCACAAGACCGGCTTCCCCGAGTACTCCCGATCGAACAATTCCCGCAGCCGCGCAAAGAAACGCAACTTCACGCCGTAATCGGGCAACGTGATCTCCTTGCCCTGAGGGATGTACGTGTTGACGAAGTACGCGCCGCGGCAGCGACATCGTACGACGCGCGTCTCACCGTCGGGCGCTTCCCCGTCGCCGAGCCCGAAGGCGACGTCTTCAAGGGGGATGCGGCTGACAATCGCGACGCCGTTGTACGATTTTTCGCCGCGATATACGGCTCGATAGCCCATCGCCTCGAAATCCGCAAGCGGGAAATCCGCATCGACGGCTTTCGTCTCCTGAAGACAGAGAAGATCCACAGGCCGTTCTTCGAGCCATCGCGAAAGAATCGGAAGACGACTTCGCACCGAGTTCACGTTGAACGACGCCATCAGAAATTCCGACATGGGTCCGATCACCTCTTTTTACGTTTTTACTTTTTCCGGACAGACAGACACAGGAGTCCCGCGAGCAGAAGCGCAACGCCGAACATGCTCATGAAAGACATTGCCTCTCCCAGGAAGAGAACGCCGAGCAGAAAC
The DNA here is from genome assembly GCA_964630155.1 of uncultured Synergistaceae bacterium. Lineage (GTDB taxonomy): Bacteria > Synergistota > Synergistia > Synergistales > Aminobacteriaceae > CALFXN01. Next base: position 16,471 of record CAZVUT010000014.1, on the reverse strand, counting down.
GCGGTCAGGGGCTCCGTAAGGGTCAGCGTATACGCCTTGCTCATGGGCGTGAACTGAAGGCCCCAGCTGAAGAGCGAATACGGCAGGGCCGTGGCGATGGCTCCCATGTGGAATGCGACAGCGGCCCCCCGCGTCGAGAAAATCCACGACATGTCCGACGTGAAAAGAAACGGCGAGAGAACCAGCGCCCCGAGGCAGAGCGCAGCTATCGCCGCATCCTCGGAGGGGCGGACGCGGCCGATCCCCTTGATCCCGACCCCGCAGAGAGCGTAGAAGACGGACGCAAGAGACGCGAGGAGAACACCCCGGAAATCGGCCCTGATCGGGCCTCCGGCGAGCGACAAAAGCGAACATCCCGCTACCGCGAGCAGTGTCGCGATTCCCCAGCGCAACGTCAGACGTTCTCCGTAAAAAAACCTTCCGAGCACGCCGGCTGCAATGGGCGCGCTTCCTACGGCGACCATGGTTCCGATCGCAACTCCGGTCAATCGCAGCGAGCTGAAAAAGCAGATCTGAAAAAGCGCCATCCCAAGGGCCGCTGGAATACACGCCATCCAGGGCCAGGCGCCCCGAAATACTCCCGTTCCCCTCCGGACAAAGGAAAACAGGAGCAGAATCATCCCCGCGACGCCAATACGCACTGCCCCGACAGCCATCGGCGAGACGACCATCGGAGACAAAAGCGCCTGGGCCGTTCCCGATGTTCCCCACAGGATTCCTGTCGCAAGGATCGCCAGAGATCCCGCGGATTCGTTTCCCAAAACGATCACGCCTTTCGAGTATGCAGCACTGCGCGAAAGCGGTTAATCCGTTGGGTTTTCAGCATAGTCGTCGCGATCGACGCGTCCGGAATACGGGCCTCCCCGCAGAAAACAGGCCACGTTTTCCGCCGCCGCGACGGATGCCTCCGAAAAGCCCTCCTCGGCGCTGTTCGAGTTATGCGGAGAACCGAGGACATTCGGCAGATCAAGAAAGGGGAAACGAAGCGTGAAGTCTCCTCCGCCCCATGTCGGTTCCTTCCACCAGACGTCAATTCCCGCCAGGAAACCGACGTTCGCACGACAGTGTTCGTATAACGCCTCTTCGTCCACAAGACGCGCGCGCGCAACGTTCACGAAAATGGCGTCGCGTTTCATGGCTTCGAGTTCGCGCTTCCCGATGATGTTTCTTGTGCGCCGCATCAGCGGCAACGACAGAACGACGACATCCGACTTGGGAAGCATCGTCGCAAGATCGTCGAGCGTTCCGCAGAAAATCACGTCGTCTTGCGTTCTGCCTGAAGAGTTGATCGCCGCTATCTTCATCCCGAACGACCGAAGAAGGTCCGCGACCTTCTTCCCGATTCCGCCGTATCCGATGATGCCGGCGGTCTTTCCGCGCAAGGTTCGAAGGACGGGTTCCTCCTTGTGGAAACGTCCCCGTTTCAGCTCCTCGTGCAACGGAAGGAGTTTTCTCGAAAGCGCCAGAATCATCGCAACCGTGTGCTCGGCGATCTGCGACGCCCAGCCTCCGGCGTTGCAGGCGATGGGAAGTCCGGACGGAATATCCCCGAACGGGAGAAAGTCGACGCCGGTCGATATGGTCTGAAGCAGGCGCACATTTTCGAGGAGCGGATACTCTTCCGGACGGATCTCCTTGTTAAAAAAGAAACACAGAAGGACATCACTCCCCTGAATCGCTCCGCACCGCTCTTCGTCCGCATAATCCGAAAGAAACGAAACCGTGCAGGCGGGTTCCAGGACGGCGCGCACGCTCATTCGGAGCCGGTCGTCCATGTCGCAGGTTACAAGAATATGTGGTTTTCGGGTCATAATGGATCCTCCTCGCTGGAATTCTGGCTGTATTATCGCATAGAGAATGCGCGGCGATGAAGTCGTCTCATCCGGATTCCGTCTTCAGACGTGTATAATAGTTGTCAGCTTTTCAATATTCTCATTGCGAACGGGAGGGAAGTTTATGACGTCAAAGTGTTTTGAAATGAAGGACGCGCTTCGTTATGGCATCCACGCGGAAATCGAGGCCGGACAATTCTACAGGGTTTGGGCGGAGAGCGTGTCGGAACCGCATCTGAAAACCGAACTCACGGAGCTCTCGGAATGGGAAAACGAACATGAAGAAAGCCTCAAGAGCATGTATGAAAAAATGTACGGCGAAACGTGCCCCATCGATCCGACTGTCGTCGTCTCCCCTGAGTTGAAGGTGCAAACGAAGGACTTCGGCGATGTCACGTCGCTGCTCCGCATCGCCTCCGCGGCGTACCTGTCGGAGATGCGGGCGATGGAGTTCTACGAGAAGCTTTCAAAAGAATCGGATGGCGAAGCGGCCGTCATGTTCGGCAAACTCATGGAAATGGAAAAAGGGCATATGGATATCGCAAAGAAGCAATACCTCAGGATCCGCGAGGACGTGGCCGGGTTCCGCGCTTTCTGATTCCCGACAGGCGCAGACAACGAAGGAACGGCCCGCGATTTCGCCGGGCCGTTCCTTCGTTTTTCTCAAAGAGGTTTTTGCCGGAGCATCCTGCGAAGCACCTTGCCGGTGCTCGAAAGCGGGAACGCGTCGATGAACTCGACTTTTCGCGGAACCTTGAAATGCGCCAGCTGACTTTTGCAGTATTCGACGATCTCCCGCTGCGTCACCTGCATTCCTTCGCGCTTCTTGACATACGCCATCGGAACTTCGCCGTTGACGGGGTGCGGCATTCCGACGACGATCGCCTGTGCTATGGCGGGGTGCGCATGCAGCGTCGCTTCCACTTCCTGGGGATAGACGTTGAACCCGCCGACGATGATGATGTCCGTCACGCGGTCAAGAATGGTCACGTATCCCTCATCGTCAAGCCTGACATAGTCTCCCGTGTTGAACCAGCCGTCGCTGAAGCGTTCCGCAGTCATGGCCGGGTCGCGGAAATAGCGGTCGGTCACGGAAGGTCCGCGGACCCACAGGACGCCTTCCCGGCCCTTAAGATCCTCGCCGGTTTCCTTCTTCAGTTTCCATTCGTATCCCTCGATGAAGGGTCCGACCGTCCCCAGCTTGCGCGTCGCGTAGGATCTGTTGACGCACACGACGGGAGAACATTCCGTAAGCCCGTACCCCTCCAGGGGGCCCACGCCCATGACCTTCCGGACTTTTTCGTCGAGCTGCACGTTGAGCCGGTCGCCTCCCGTCACGACAAGGCGGAGTTTGTCCGGAACCGTCGCGCCGTGTTCGATCGCGCTGAGTGCGAGCGAGAGCATCGTGGGAACGACGATCATCGCGCTGATCTCCGACTGATTCATGGATTGAAGCGCGCCGTTCAGAGGCAGGAAGGACGGAAGGAGCGTCTGTTTCATGTCGCACAGCAGGGGCATGAGGCCGGATACCGTGTAGCCGAAGGAGTGAAAGTTCGGGAGCACATTCAGCAACGTATCGCCTTCGTGCAGCTCCGTAAGCTGGCGAAAGACCGTCGTCGCATTGTCGTACAGATTGCCGTGCGTCAACGGTACGGCTTTGGGGAGCCCTGTCGTGCCGGATGTCGCGAAAATGACCGCAAGGTCCTCGGATTCGGGCGTTCCTTCACGGTGAGGCAGCTTCGGCAGCGGATCGTCCGTCCCGGTCATGACGGACGGGATGCCCTTTTCGGCGAGCGCCGCGCCGAGTTCGTCGAGTCCTTCCGCGAGAATGACGCAAAAAGGATCCACGAGCGCAAGCGTCCCCACCGCTGAAGGAATCCCCGATTTCGCGTTGAGCGGAGAAATCGCGCCGCCGAGCCTCCATGCGGCTATCGAGAGGGCAAGAACTTTCGGCGAATTCGGCAACAGAACCGCAATGCGCTGTCCCTTGCCGAATCCGGACGATTCGAGGCTTTTCGTACATCCGTCAACGAGGGCCAGAAAACGCTCCTTCGTCCACCAGTCTCCGTTCCACCAAAGGATCCGATCTTTCGGCGAAACCGCCAGGCGCTCGAGAATCGCCTGTTCCAGTCGTTTGCTCATGAAGGTTCCTCCTATTCTCTCTCTATTCTCTGTATGAACGGAGTTATGGTACCATATCCGCTATGTATGGAGGAAGAGATATGCACAATTATGAACAGTTTTCACGGAATGCGGATATTTCGGTCCACGAACGACTTTCCGACGGAATCGCGTTGAACCTCGGCATCGCCGGGCGCCCGGAAACAGGAGGCGACGAACGCTTTGCCTGCGCCGCGCATACGGACTTTCTCCAACGCGCAGGTTTCACGGTCGAAACACCTTTTTGCGGCATTCCGACCGCCTTTTGCGCAACGGCAGGAAGCGGCGTTCCCGTTGTCGCGCTTCTCGCGGAATACGATGCGCTTCCGCTGATCGGGCACGGATGCGGACACTGCCTTCACGGAGCCATGTCGTCACTTGCAGGCGCGGCGTTGCTCCCGCTTATGGCCGAACTCGGAGGGACCCTTCGTGTCATCGGCACGCCGGCCGAAGAGACGAACGGGGCCAAGGTGACCATGGCGGAGAAAGGCGTCTTTAACGACGTGACGCTTGCAGTTATGCTCCACTGCAACGATGTCACGAGCTTTGTCCGCTACCGTTCCCTCGCGATGGACGCGCCCGAGTTCACATTCACGGGAACGACCGCTCACGCGGCAGGCGCTCCCTGGGAAGGAAGAAACTCCCTCAACGGGGCGATGCTCTTCCTCCACGCGATGGATATGCTGCGCCAGCACGTTCGTCCTGAAATCCGCATGCACGGCGTCATCACGGACGGAGGGACCGCGCCGAACATCGTTCCGGACAGGGCGGTCGTCCGCTGCTACGCTCGCGCCCCGGAACGGGCGCAACTCGATGCCCTCATGAAACGCATCGGCCGCTGCGCGTCCGGCGCCGCCATGGCCACGGAGACCGACGTATCGTGCAGTCTCGTCGAATACAGCTTCGACGACACGAAGCCGAACGAACCGGCCGAGACGATGATGGAATCGGTTTTTTCGGAACTCGGCGTTCCCATTTCTCCAGCCCCGGGGCCGATCGGATCAAGCGACGTAGGCAACGTCAGTCATCGATGTCCGGCATTGCAGCCGCACATCGCCATCACGGACGTCCCGACGCCCCACCACACGAGGCGATTCGCGGAGGCGTCCTCGGCCGCTGCTTCCGGGAAAGCGCTCGAACTCGGAGCGCGGATCCTTGCGCGCGCAGCTCTCAGGGTCTTTCTCGACAGAAATCTTTGCGAAGCGTTGCGTGAAGACTATCGGTGCGCCGGCGCCCGAACTCCCAGAACGCCGTAGGGAAGCGGAAGAAACGGGCACTCCCCAACACGCCGGTCCTCCAGGTCTTCCCTGCATCGCAGCGGGCGCAGGATGTTTCCGGCATCGTCGCGGCACTCGATCGGGAATCCGATCTCTCTCCGCCGCAGTGAAAGCACGCCGTCGCCCGTAAACGCCGCGGCGAGGAGATTCCACTCGGAAAGGCCGAAAAACTCATCCGCGAATCCCTTCGCAAGCGACTGTTCCGCGGATGAAAGCGCATCAAAATCGCGTATGAGGACGCGGTACGGCGCAACCCTGATCCGTTCCGCCCTCAGGGGAATCCACCGGATAATCCCGGAGGTTTCCTGAAGGAGAGATTCGGACCACGCTTCATAGACTGCGTTCACGGCTGCCACCTCCCTCTCCGTCATTATACTCTCCGCCGATCCGCGCCTTGGGGCGCAGGCGGATCAACGAAAGGAAATCGACATGAACGAAAACACGCTGCGATCCCTGATACATGGACTCCGGGACGGAACCGTGACGGAGGACGCATTTCTCCGGCGTATCCGCGCACTTCCCTTTGAAGATCTGGGAGACGTCAAGTTCGACACGCACCGCTCGCTGCGAAAGGGCTTCTCCGAAGTCGTCTATTGCCCGGGAAAGACCGAAGAACACCTGCGGAGCATTGCGGCCTCGTTTGCGGACGGGGATGAACCGGTTCTCTTCTCTCGCGCGACACCCATGCAATTCGAAGTCGTGAAAGGCATTATCCCAAGCGCGATTCACTACGCCAAAGCGCGAATGATCGGCATTCGTCCGCCGGCGGGGCCTGGAGTCCCCGGACTGACGGTCGTTACGGCCGGAAGCAGCGATATCCCTGTCGCCGAAGAGGCCGCGGTGACCGCCGAGTATATGGGGTGCGCGGTGGAACGGCTTTTCGACGTCGGCGTCGCGGGAATCCACCGCCTTCTCTCCCACCTTCCGCTGCTCCAGTCCTCCCGTGCGATCGTCGCGGTCGCCGGAATGGAAGGCGCGCTTCCCGGGGTGCTCGCCGGCCTCGTCGCCTGCCCTGTCATCGCCGTGCCGACGAGCACCGGTTACGGAGCGAACCTCGGCGGCATCGCGCCGCTGCTGACGATGCTGAACTCGTGCGCATCGGGCGTATCGGTCGTCAACATCGACAACGGACTCGGCGGAGGCTATACGGGAGCCCTCATCGCGCTCCAGGCGAATCAGGGGCGTCGCGGCGAGTAGAAACCGGGCTGCTTCCCGGTTTTTTCGCAGGACATACCGCATTATGAAGCACAGAAGGGGAACGGCGCGTGCGCCGTTCCCCTTCTGTGCTTCATCAGTCTGACTCGCGCCGTTGTTGTGGGACCGGAGGACATTCCGGCCCGAACAGCGCGCTCCTACTCCGAAAGGTACGCGACCAGCAGCTTCGTCGATTCTTCGAGCGCGCGCAGGTGCGTCCGCTCATAGTGGTGCGACGCATCCACCCCGGGGCCGAAGCACGCGAAATTCGCGTTGAATCCCTGCGTCATGCCGACGGAAGCGTCCGAGCCATACCGGAAGTAGACGTCAACCCTGAAATCGATGCCGTGCTTCTTCGCAAGTTCGACGAGCCGCTTGCGGAATGCGAGGTCGTACGGAGTCCGGCTGTCGCGCGCCGCTATCGAGACGCACATCTCCGACGAATTCGCGCCTGCTGCGACGATCCCGACGTCGAGCGCGACGATTTCGGCGGTTTCCTCCGGAAGGAAGGAAACTCCGTGGCCGACCTCTTCGTAGTTGCTGATGTAAAAATGTGTCGTCGCGGCAAGGCTCTTTTTGCCTTCTTTCATCGCCTTAATCGCAGCGAAGAGCATCGCGATGCATGCCTTGTCGTCAAGGAAACGGGACTTGACGAACCCCTTCTCCGTGACGACGGAGCGGGGCTGGAAAAAGACGAAGTCGCCGACTTCGATCCCGAGCGAGCGAACATCGGCGGCCGTCGAGACGACTTCGTCGAGCCGGACTTCAATCGTATCGTCCGTTCGCAGCGTTTCGCGCACGGTCTCCGAAAAGGCGTGGATCGAGGCTTTTTCCGGCAGGATGACGCCGGAATATTCCCGGCCGTCCATGGTCCGCACGAGGATGTTCTCGCCCTCGACCGACGACCAGGCGAACCCGCCGATCTGCAGCAGCCCGAGACGTCCGTTCTCCCTGATCTTCCGCACGACCGCTCCGAGCGTGTCGACGTGCGCCGTAACAACCCGATGGTTTTTCTTGTCTTTCCCGGGAATCGTTCCGATCAGCGCACCCTTTTTCGTCACGCTCGTCTTCACGCCGAGTTCCTCGAACTCAGCGGCGATCCGCTTCATCGCTTCTTCGCAATCCCCGCCGACCGAGGGGATGACCAACAGATCGAGCATCGTCTTCTGCAGATACGTCATATCGATTTCGAACATCGTATTATCTTCCTCCGCGTTTCAGATTTCCGGCGAAATGGCATGCTACGAAGCGGGCGGGAGCGATTTCCCTGAGTTCGGGGGTCTCGGTCGCGCATCGGTCCTGCCGGTAGAGACAACGGCCCGCAAAGCGACAGCCCTCCGGCGGTTCGATGGGGCTCGGAACGTCTCCTTCGAGGATGATCCGGTCGCGCTTCGATCCCACCTTCGCAAGCGGGATGGCCGACAGCAGCGCCTGCGTGTAGGGGTGCAGCGGGTCCGTGAAGATCACCTTGTAGTTCGAGAGTTCCACGATCTTGCCGAGGTACATGACCGCGATGCGGTCGGAAACGTGTTTGACCACGCTCAGGTTGTGCGAGATGAAGACGTACGTGTAGCCGAATTCCTTCTTCAGATGATCCAGAAGGTTCAGGATCTGCGCCTGGATGCAGACGTCGAGCGCCGAAACCGGCTCGTCGAGGACGATGAACTCCGGCTTGAGCGCCAGCGACCGCGCGATGCCGATCCGCTGCCGCCTCCCTCCGTCGAGTTCGTGCGGGTAGACGGTCTCCAGTCGTTCCGCGAGCCCGACTGTTTCCATGAGTTCCCTGATCCGGGCGTTCATGGACGCCTTGTCCCGAAAGACTTTGTTCACGATGAGCGGTTCGGCGATGAGTTCGGAGACCGTAAGCCGCGGGTTCAGGCAGGAATACGGATCCTGAAAGACAATCTGGACCCGTTTCCGGAGTTCTTTCATCTTGCCGGGACTGTATTTCAGGATGTCCTCGCCGTCGAAACGGACCTCTCCGGCCGTGGCGTCGAGCAGGCGGATCATCACACGACCGAGCGTGCTCTTGCCGCACCCCGATTCCCCGACGAGCCCGAGCGTCTCTCCCTTCGTTATGCTGAAGCTCACGTCATCCACGGCGTGGAGGAGTCCCCGTTTCGTGTTGAAGTACTTCTTGAGGTTTTTGACCTCGACAAGTGTTCCATTCTTCGTCATGACGCCCGCTCCTTCCCGTTCTTCCCCGCCGCCGCACGAACGGGACAGGCGACCTTATGTCCCGGTTCCACCTCAATGAAAGCCGGCGTCTCCCGGGAACACGTCTCGACCGCGTAGGGACATCTCGGATGGAAGGAGCACCCCGTCGGCAGGTTCGTCGGATCCGGCATCAGCCCCATGATGGTCTTGAGATCTTCCTGGTCCTCCCCGAGATCGGGGATGGAGTTGAAGAGGCCTTCGGTGTAGGGGTGCACGTGGCGCTCGAAGAGCGTTTTCGTATCGGCGTATTCAACGACGCGGCCGGCGTACATGATCGCGACACGGTCGCAGATTTCCGCGACGATTCCGAGGTCGTGCGTGATCATGATCATCGACGTGTTGTATTTTCGCTTGAGTTCCTTCATGAGTTCCAGCACCTGGGCCTGGATCGTGACGTCGAGCGCCGTCGTCGGCTCGTCGGCGATGAGCAGCGCCGGGTCGCACGCAAGCGCGATGGCGATGACGACACGCTGTTTCATGCCGCCGCTGAACTGGTGCGGGTAGTCCTTCGCCCTCTCGGGCCGGATGCCGACGACTTCAAGCATCTGGACTGCCTGTTCGAGCGCTTCCTTTTCGTTCACGTCGCGGTGCAGCGCAATCATTTCGGCTATCTGTTTGTCTACCGTGATGACCGGGTTGAGACTCGTCATGGGATCCTGAAAAATCATCGCGATCTTGCCGCCGCGGATGGAGCGCATTTCCGCTTCGCTCTTGGGTAAAAGATCTTCCCCTTCAAAAAGGACTTTTCCGCCCTTGTAGGCGCCGGGAGGGCTTGGAATCAGGCGCATGATGCCGAGCGCGGTGGTCGTCTTTCCGGCTCCCGTTTCTCCGACGAAGCCGAGCGTCTCCCCGTACCCGAGTTCAAGATACAGATGCTCCACGGCCCGGACGCGTCCCGCCTCCGTCTCGTAGTGAATCGTCAGATCCTGTATATCGAGAAGCAACTTTCGTTCGTTCATCTCTCCGACCTCGCTCCTATCGCTTCAGCTTCGGATCCAGCGCGTCCCGCAGGCCGTCGCCGACAAAATTGAGCGCCAGAATGGTGATCATGATCGCAAGTCCGGGGAAGAGCGTCATGTACGGATAATCGCGAATGTAACTGCGGCCGCCCGAGAGCATGGCGCCCCATTCGGGAATGGGCGGCTGTATTCCGAGGCCGATGAACGAGAGCCCCGCGGCGGTCAGAATGGCCGTCGCGACGCCCAGTGTCGCCTGGACGATAATCGGCGCGGTGCAGTTCGGAATGATATGTTTGAAGATGATCCGCAGATCCGACGAACCGACGGCCTTCGCCGCTTCGACGAATTCCTGTCCGCGTATCGAAAGGACGGATCCGCGAACGATTCTCGCGTAGTTCGGTATCGCGGAAATGCCCACCGCTATCATGAGGTTGAAGAGCCCGGGCCCGAGCGACGCGGCGATCGCGATCGCCAGCAGAATCGACGGGATGGAGAGCAGGACATCCATGATCCGCATGATGAAGTTGTCGATTTTGCCTCCGTAATACCCCGCCAGCGCCCCGAGAAATCCGCCGATGAACATCGATATTCCCACAGCGATGAAGCCGACCTGCAGGGATATCCGCGCTCCGTAGACGATCCGGCTGAAGATGTCCCTCCCGAATTCATCCGTCCCGAAGATGTACTTTGAGGAAGGCGGCTCGAACGCGTGCATGAGGTTCTGTTTGGAATAGCTGAAAGGCGTAATGGCATGGGCGAAAATCGCCATAAGGAACAGAATGACGATCAACACGAGCCCGATCACCGCCATCGGACTTCTCTTCAGGCGATGCCACACTTCCATGATGCCGCTTCGTTTTTTGTGTGTCGTCTGTGGTGTCTGGGTATTCATGGCATATCCTCCCGACCTAGCGATACTGCGCCTTGATGCGCGGATCGACGAACGCATACAGAAGGTCAACCAGCAGATTTACGATGCTGAACGCCACCGCGACGTACAGGACGCCCCCCTGAACGATAGGGTAGTCCCGCATCTTGATCGCTTCAACCATGAGACGCCCCACACCGGGAATCGAGAAGATCGATTCCGTCAGGATTGCGCCTCCGAGAAGATGCCCGAACTGAAGGCCGACGATCGTGATGATTGGAATAAGCGCGTTCCCGAGCGCGTGCCGCCAGATAACCTTCCCTTCCGTCTGCCCCTTGGCCCGGGCGGTGCGGATATAGTCCGAGCGGATGACCTCGAGCATGCTCGATCGCGTCATGCGCGTCACGATCGCGATGACCTGCGCGGAGAGGGCGACCGACGGCAACACCATCGCCGAAAATGTGTCGAACCCTGAGGACGGGAACCAGCCGAGCCGCACGGAGAAGAGCAGTATCAATAGCAGTCCCAGCCAGAAGACCGGCATCGACAGGCCCACGAGGGCGAAAAACATGGTGATGGAGTCAAAGAGAGAGTATTGTTTGATGGCGGAGATGATCCCGAAAGGGATGCCGAGGCAGATCGCAATGATAACGGAAAAGGCCGCCAGCTTGATGGTCGAGGGAAATGCCGCGAGAATTTCGTCGGAAACCGGACTTTTCGTGACGTAGGATCTCCCGATGTCGCCCTTGAAAACCGCTTTGTAGACGTACCGTCCGAACTGGACAATGAAGGGATCGTTGAGCCCCTCCTTTTCGCGAAACTCCTGAACGGCCTCCTCGGTCGCCTGGTCCCCGAGCGCCATCCGCGCCGGATCTCCGGGCGTCAGGAACAGGAGGGTAAAGACAATGAAGGTCACGCCCAGAAGAACAGGAATCAGCGATACGATCCTTCGAAAGATATATTTGAGCATCCGCTTCCACCCTTCCTCAAAAAATGCAGGAGCACAGAAAAATCCCCATGCTCCTGCTCTCGTCAGTCTTGAAAATGGTGATGCCGGATCTGTTTTATTGCGAAGGAGCCGGGAACTCCTAGAAATTCACGTTCGTGAGAACGTGGAAGCCGCGGGCGCTGGGCTCAAACCCCTTGACGTTCTTCTGGGTTCCGTGGAGGGTCTCTTCGTTGTACAGATAGACCCAGGGGCACATCTCGTCGATTCTGACCTGCGCGTCCATGTAGACCTTCTCACGCTCGGCGCCGTCCGGCAGCATGGCGCCTTTGTCAAGCAGCGCATCGAACGCCGGATCGTTGAAGAAGGTGTAGTTGGAGCCGCCGGTGCTCTTGAGAACGCCGTTCAGCGCGAACTCCGCATCGGGAACCGACGCAACCCAGCCGAGAATGAACATGTCCTGGGCCTTCTGCTTCAGTCCGTCGAGGTAGGCGCCCCATTCGAGGACCTTGATTTCGACTTCGATGCCGACGTCGGCGAGCTGGCTCTGGATGATCTGCGCAAGATCGCGGCGGGGCTTGTACTCATTCGTCCAAAGCTGGGCCTTGAGCGGGAGCTTCACTCCGGCTTCGGCAAGCAGCTTCTTTGCGGCTTCGACATCCTGGACGTGCGCCGGGATGCTCTTGTTGGAATAGAGGACGTTCGGAGCGACGGCTGCGTTCGGGGCGCGTCCGATTCCGCGGAAGACGGCCTTCTGCATCCCGATCGTGTCGAGTGCGAGGCTGATCGCCTTGCGGACCTTGACGTTATCGAACGGAGGCTTGGAGCAGTTGAAACCCATGTACGTCGTCGAGTTCTCGATCTTCCGGAGCAGCGTGAGCTTCGGGTTTTCCTCGACGCGCTTCATGTCGATCATGGGGATCCGGTAGGCGATGTCAACCGCGCCGCTCTCAAGCTCGATCGTCCGGTTCGTATCCTCCGCGACCGCGCGCATGACGAGTTCCTTGTAGGCCGGTTTCTTTCCCCAGTAGCTTTCGTTTCTTTCAAACACGATGCGGTCGCCCTTGGCCCAGTTCTTCAGCTTGAAGGGCCCTGTTCCCACGGGCTTCATCCCGTAGTTGTCGCCGGCGGCTTCGACGGCCTTCTTGTTGACGATGCTCCCCCACGTATGCGTCAGCGACATCAGGAAGGGAGTGAAGGGCTTCTTCAGCTTCATGACGATCGTAAAGTCATCGATGATCTCGACCTTTTCGATCGGATCGCAGTACTGCTTGATGGCGCTTCCTGCCGGAGACTGCGCTCTTTCGACGGTGTATTTCACATCCGCCGCCGTAAAGGGCTCTCCGTTATGGAAGGTTACGCCCTTCCGCAGAAAGAACTTGTACGTTACGTTGTCAATAGCCTCGAACTTCTCGGCCAGTTGGGGAATCAACTCGTTGTTGGGTCCCAGAGCGAGCAGCGTATCGTAAATGTTCAGGCACGCGCCGGACGTCGCCACCTCGTTCTGTCCGATCGGATCCAATGTCCGCGCATCGTAGATATTCGCGACGATCAGAGAATCCTTCGCAAGGGCCGCTCCCGCACACATACCGGTAAAGACCGCAAATACAGCCGCCAACAGAGCCAATTTCGTGAAACGCTTCATCCTTCCATCCCCTTTTTCTTCATAGTATGCGCTGCAATTTCCTGGTTCCTTCCTCTGGTGCAAATTACAGTACGCTTACCCGGGTAAATAAAGAAACCTTTGGTTTTCTCCATAGACTGGATCCAATTGCTGGTACAGGATTATGAACGTTCCTCCCGTTCCAGTCAACACGGTTTGTGGATATACTATAATCTGCTGAATTGCTTCCAAATGTGCAACATCCATCCTACAAGCGAGGTGTTTCCTTTGCGTTGTCCCATCATCGGCATTCCTTCGGGCATCCTCCTTTCCTCCGATCCTCTTTCAGCCGTGCCGGAACGCTGCTCCGTCCCGAAGGATTACGTCGACGCGATCCGGAAGAGCGGCGCCTGCCCTCTCATCATTCCCGCCGGGGAAACCGGCGCTTTTTCGGAAGAACTATTCGATATGATCGATGGCGTGCTCCTGCCCGGCGGCTCGGATGTGGATCCGTCCCTTTACGGGGAGGAGCCGCATCCCCGGCTCGAATACGCCTGCCCCGGGCTCGACGCCTTTCATATCGCCACAGTCCGCGGCGCCGTGGCCCGGAACCTGCCCGTTCTCGGAATTTGCCGCGGCGAACAGATCATCAATGTCGCTTTCGGAGGCACGCTCCACCAGGATCTCCCATCCCTGCCTCAAAGTCTGGTCTGTCATTCCCAGAAGGCGGACCGCCGGATCCCGACACATACGATAACAGCGAACGAGGAATCCGTCATCGGCGGTCTCTTCGGAAAGTGTTTCCGGGGCAACAGCTTTCACCATCAGGCCGTCAACGTCCCGGGAGAGGGCCTGATCATCACCGCCCGCGCCCCGGACGGGATCGTCGAAGGAATCGAGATGCCGGGAAAAGATTTCGTCGTCGGCGTCCAGTGGCACCCGGAGATGATGCTCGCGGGCGGCGACGAGATGCTTCCGCTTTTCCGGAGCTTCGTTCAAAGAGCGGCCGATCGCAGAAAGTAATCAGGTGATCCGCGAACCGGATGTCTCCGACGGATGCGGCGCGTGACTCCGGTTCGCGTTCTCCGCCGTATAATGGAGCGAGTCGGAGAACCGCTCTCGCGACGAACGGAGGGATGACCCACGATTACGAGAACGCTCATCGAACGGATCTTCTCGGCCGCCAGCATCGAACGCTGGAACGACCACCCGCACCCCGCATGCTTCTCCGAACTGGGGAAACAGGCGCACAAGATGGTGATCGCGTATGTCCTCGCACGCAGGGAATCGGATCGCGGCCGCGGGCCGATTGACTGGACCGCGCTCATCGAAGGCGGGATCTTCGAGTTTCTCCACAGGGTCGTTCTGACCGATATCAAGCCGCCCGTATTCCACAAGTTCATGGAAGACCCCGAACAGCGCAGGAAGCTCAACGCATGGGTCGCAGATCAGTTCCGTCCGGATCTCGAGTCCCTGCCCGGCGACATTTCCGACCGCTTCGAGCGCTATCTGCTCTCGGAAACGTCCTCCCGGGAACAGCGTATTCTTCGGGCGGCGCACTATCTCGCAACCAAATGGGAGTTCGATTTCGTCTACGAGTGGAGCCGGAAAATGTATCGAATCGAGGAGACCCGGAAGGAGATCTACAGCCAGGTCGAAGACCTCGCGGACATCCCGTCGGTCCAGGAAATGCTCACCGCGTGGGACGCTCCCGACGACCGGAAGGGGGTCCTCGGTTTCGTCTCGCTCGTGGGGCAGCTCGGTTTTCAGAAGCGCTGGGCGCAGACGCCGCGCATTCCGCAGACGTCCGTTCTCGGGCACCTGCTGTTCGTGGCGATTCTTTCGTATTTTGTCGCGCTTGAGACGGGCGCATGCCCGCGACGCGCGTATAACGACTTCTTCGGCGGGCTGTTTCACGACCTCCCGGAAGTTCTCACGAGAGACATCATCTCTCCCGTGAAGAACTCCGTCGAAGGACTCGATGACATCATCAGGCGATACGAGCGGCAGGCGATGGAGGAAAAGATTTTTCCCCTGCTCCCCGATTCCTGGGCGCGGGAAATAGGCTATTTCACCGAGGACGAGTTCCGAAACAAACTCTGGCCCGAAGGAGCCGAACACCCGACCGTTCTCGACGGGACCGATATCGACGCTTCGTATAATTCGCCGGAATGGAACCCGCTCGACGGACGAATCGTCGAAGCGTGCGACAAGCTTTCGGCGTATATCGAGGCGTCTCTCTCCATCCGCCTCGGGATCTCATCTTCCGCACTCGTCGAAGGACGCGAAAAGATCTACCAGCGTTTCAACCGGTGCACGCTCTCGGGCTTCCACATGGGAACGCTCTTCGACTATTTCCGCTGAACGCTTTCGAGATAGCCGAGGCACGTCGCCGCGCACACGGCCGCAGCGACAGGGATCGCCCCTTCGTCGGGATCGAACCGCGGCGAATGGAGAGGAGCGGCTGCGGGGGAGCCGGCCGTTCCGAGCAGGAAGTAGGATCCGGGGGCTCTTTCGAGAAAACACGCAAAATCGTCCACACCCATGCTCGGCTCCCGGATGACGCGAACGTTTTCGCCCCCGATCACGCCTGTGGCGCATGTCGCGACAAGCTCTGTCAGAGCGGCGTCATTGACCAGACACGGATACCCGGGCGTATGCGCGATCGCGCATTCGGCGCCCAAGGCCGACGCGACGCCCCCAGCGATTTCCCCGACCCGGGAGAGAAGCCGCGCCCGCGTAGCCGGTGAAAGGGTTCGCAGTATTCCCTTCATCGTCACGCAATCGGCGACGATGTTCCGCGCCGTTCCTCCGTAAATTTCTCCGACCGTGAGCACTGCGCTGTCGTTCGGATCGGTCATTCGGCTGACGGCATGCTGCAACGCGCAGACAACATGCGCCGCCGCAAGAACCGCGTCGATTCCCCGTTGCGGTTCCGCTCCGTGACACCCAATCCCCGTAATCCGGAAATCGAGCATGTCCGAAGCCGCGCGAAAGCGCCCTGGAGCGACGCCGATCGTACCGACGCCAAGGTCCGGCGAACAGTGAAACGCGAAAACCGCCTCGACCCGGGGACTGTCGAGGGCTCCTTCGCGAATCATGGGAAGCGCGCCGCCGGACGTCTCTTCCGCCGGCTGGAACAAAAACACGACGCTTCCCGCGAATTTCTCCCGGCGCCTCGCAAGCAACCGCGCCGCACCGAGCGCTCCTGCAACGTGGATGTCGTGCCCACACGCGTGCATGACGCCCGGAATCTTCGAGGCGAAAGAACAGCCGGATTCCTCCCGGACCGGCAACGCATCCATATCCGCACGAAGCCCGACAGCAGGGCCCGTTCCCGATCCGTGAAGAACGCCGATGACGCCGGTTTGCGCGCAACGCCGCGAAGGAATTCCGAGTGCGGACAGTTCGGCCT
>CAZVUT010000013.1:0-35931 GCA_964630155.1 uncultured Synergistaceae bacterium | reverse complement strand
TCGTCGTGGCAGGTTCCCTGAATATGGATCTTGTGATGAAATCGCCGCGGGTTCCGGCTCTCGGGGAGACGATTCCGGCCGGCCCCTTCGTCACGTCGCACGGAGGGAAGGGAGCGAACCAGGCTGTCGCCTGTTCGCGCATGGGGGCGTCCGTCGCCATGGTGGGACGCATCGGAGATGACGCCTTCGGTTCGGAGCTGCTTTCTTCGCTGAAACGGGAGGCCGTCGATGTGAGGGGCGTTCTCCCCACTCCCGGCTGTTCCACCGGCGTCGCGACGATCGTCGTCGTCGACGGAGACAACGGAATCCTCATCGCCCCGGGAGCGAACGGCATGCTCTCTCCCGCGGACATCGAAACCGCCGCGCCGCTGTTTGAAGGCGCCTCATGCGCGCTCTTTCAGCTCGAGGTTCCCGTGGAGACCGTTCTCGAGGGCTTGCGGCTCGCGCGTCGGGCGGGGGCGCGGACGATCCTCAACCCGGCGCCGTTTATGCCCCTCCCCGACGAGGCGTTCGCCCTCGCGGACTTCTTTATTCCGAACAGGATCGAGCTGGAGCAGTTCTCGGGAATTTCCGGGCTTGCGGAAGGGGCCTCGTCGCTTCGGAGCCGGGGCGCGTCCGGGATCGTCGTGACCGTTGGGAAGGATGGGGCGTGGATCTTCGGCGACGCCGCACCGGTTCTCGTGAAGGCTCCTGTCGTCGACGCCGTCGACAGCACGGGGGCCGGGGACGCGTTCGTCGCGGCGTTCGCCGTCGCGCTTGCAGAGGGGGAAACTCTACGGGATGCGGTCGAGATGGCGGTCTGCGCGGGCGCTCTCGCCTGTACGCATTTCGGCGCACGCGAAGGTTTGCCGCGAAGATCGGATGTCGACGCTCTGGCGGCCGCCATGAAGCGGAAAGCGCCTTCTTCGTGAGGCGCGCCGTCACCTCTTGAGTTTCTTGCCTGCTTTCTCGCGGTACATGGCGGCGTCCGCCTCACTGAGAACGCTTTCGGGATCGGCATCCCGAGAAAGGAGCATCGCGAAGCCGAGCGAGGCGTTGAGGGAGTATGTCCGCCCCTTTTTGCCGTTCGCCGCCACTATTGCGTGCTCGATTCGCTCGCGAAGATGGCCCGGAAAATCCTCCGGACAGCCGGGGACGATCGCCGCGAATTCGTCGCCGCCGAGCCGGCAGACCGTATCGCAGGACCGGAAGGCCGAGCGGAGCACATCGGCCAGCTCGACGATCGCCGCGTCTCCCGCTTCGTGCCCGAGGATGTCGTTGATCGCCTTGAGGCCGTCCATATCGCACATCACGAGGCATGCGGGGAGCGCGTCATCGTCCGTACGGAGCGAATGGAGCGCATCCTCGAAATAACGCCGGTTGAAGAGTCCGGTCAGACTGTCGTGCGTGCTGAGCTCGCGCAGGTGCGCCTCCTGCCGACGGATCCTTTCGATCTTTCTGGCGTTCGAGATTGCGAGCCCCAGGACGTTGGCGATATTGATCATGAATGTCAGGTACCTGTGGGCATACCGCGGCAGGGCGAATTGCCCGGATTCCAGAACGCCGAGCGTTTCTCCGCCGTGGTCGATCCGGAGGAGGAAGCCCGCGTCCGCTCCGTCTCCTTTCTCGATCGACGGCGCCGTTGAATCGCAGAGGAACGAGCGGAGCGCGGGGTCGAGTTCGTCGACGGATGGATCCCCGAAGCGCACCGGATAGTATCGCACCAGGCCGGCCGCGAAAAGCAACCGGAGCGCTTCTTCGATCCCGTTGACTGCTTCGCGTTCCGTCTCGCAGGTGGCGAGTTTCCCCATGAGATCAAACAGCATGGCGTAATCGGCTATCTGCCTCCTGTAGAGAACCACTTCCTCTTTCGGTTTCCCCTCGCTGTGGCGGAGCTCCCAGTCCGCGATGAGCCGCGAAACGAAAAACGCAATATACTCGGGGCTGACGGGAAACACAACGAACTCGAGAGCGACGAATCGGGCGAAGTCCTCGAGGTCTGTCGTCCCGCGTTTTTCGTGCAGGCTCAGGCAGACGATCTTCGCGGCCGAACGCGCGAAGAACGAACGGGCAAGGTCCCGGTCGGAAAAGCCCAGGTCCGACAGGCGTTCCCGCCAGGAGCGCAGCCAGGGCTCCGTGACCAGGTAATATCCTTCGCGCATGAGGAAATCGATGGAATTCCGGTTCGCGATGGTATAGAAACACTGATCCTGCAACACGACTTCCAGCGGCCCGGATGACGCGGGAAGCGCTTTCGCGAGGGGGCAGAAACGGCCGCAGATGACGATGTTCTCGCCCTGATCGAGGTGCGCCTGTTTGACCCATTCCGCCGCCTCGTCCCCGCTCTTTCCGCCCTTCCGGCAGAAGTGGGGGAACTCCCCGGTGACGAGATCGGAGAAGCGCAGCGGCGGCAGGAGGCTCAGGTACTCGTGGAAATTCTCGCACGTATAAATCTTCATGATGGGCGGTTTCAGCACTCCCCGGAAATCGGATAGCGTCCCCACTGTTGGACGGCGTCACGAATGGCGAACAACGTTTCTTCCTTGACATGCCAGGGGATCTCGCCGTGATTGTCCGCGAGAAGGAACCCGCCTCCCGGGGCGCAGGAGCGGATCAGACGGCGCACTGTCGAATGGGCTTCTTCCGGAGTCCAGCGGCGCATGGTGACGCCGTTGAGAGCGCCCAGGAGCGAGAGCTTTCCGCGAACCTGCCGTTTCAGGGCGGCGGCGTCGTCCTTGTCGCTGAACCCGAGGATGGCGGTTCCTGTCTCCGGGAGAAGGTCTGCGGCCCCGGACGCCCGGGCCGAAGCGAGGTGCGTCGCGGTGGGGCCGTTGATGCGGGAAATGACGTCGCGCGCGACAGGGAACCCCGTTTGGCGATACGTTTCCAGCGGGATCATGTCGGTTGAGGCCAGCGGGTCGAAATAGCAGATGGCGTTGGCTCCCGCTTCGATCTGCGCGTTCGCCCATGCGACGCAGAAGGCGCTGTTGACGCGCATCAGGCGCTCGAAAAGTTCTTTTTCTTCAAAGATGAGCCGGAGATAGGACTCAAAGCCCATCTGCATGACCGGAAGCGAGAAGGGAGACATGACGACGCCGATGACGGGAGCTTCTCCCGCTGCGACGTCGCGGAGCCTCTGAAGCGTGTCGAGAACGATGCCGAGGCAGGGGGCGTCCATTTTCGGAACGTCCAGATCGCGGATTTGCGCGGGGTTCCGGATGAAAGGCTGTCCCGCGTTCGGCGGTCCGTCGTCCGCGAAGATGACCTCGCCGCCGCACGCCTCGACCTCGAGAGGAGCGTACAGAAAGCCGTACAGGCAGTCGGTGTCGAATTTGTCCCGGAGCCGGCGCTGCGCTTCGGCGATCCGGTCCGGGCGCCGGAAGTACTCGCGAATGGACATTCCCATCTCCTTCGCGCCGTAGTGCGAGAAGAGCAGAAAAAGGGGCGTCCGGTCGGGCTCCTTGTGCGACAGCGCGGTCAGGACGCGTTCGAGGGATGTCATGACGGGAGCGTTCATGCGATCACCCCCATGCTATGTATCAGACTCAGCGCGGAATGGGCCGTCGGACCGAACGCGTGGGCGCCGACCTCGCGCCAGAGCGATTCGTCGAGCCGGAAGGGCGCGCCGCCGACGATGATCCGTGTGGGCGTGCCCAGCGACTCGAGGCGTTTCCGAAGGTCGGCGACTTTCAGGGCGGCGTGAAGCATCAGCGTTGAGATCAGCAGCACCTCGATCCCCTCTTCCGCGGCGCGCTCCGCAATCCGCTCAGCGCTCAGTCCGGAGCCGAAATCGGTCGGGAAATAGCCCTCGGCGTGGAGAGCGGAAGAAACGAGGCGTTTCCCGAGCGTGTGCCGGTCTTCAAGGACGGCGATCGCCATGCGCGGCCCCTTGTCGGACGGAACGGCGGAACCGCGCTCCGTCAGGAACGGGGCGACAAGCTCTTCGCAGAGGACGCCGCTCATGTACACCTGCGCGAGGGAGAGATCCCCGCGTTCCCATTCGTTTCCGATGTCTTCCAGAACGAAGCGGACGACGGACTCGACGGACGCAAGCGTCCGTCCTCCGTTCTCCCAGATGCGCCGCAGTTCGGAGCCTGCGGTGTCCCTGTCCATGGAGAGAAGCGCATCTTTGAACGTATTTCCGGCATCGTCGATCATGCGTTCATCGCCGCCCTTCGTGAAAGAGAAATCTATGACATTATTATAAAGTGAACGTGAAAAAACGCCAGAGATCCGGGGCTTTCAAAAGCGTACAATCGTTCCGTATGCTGTATCGGCGGGAAGCGACGCGAATGAAACGACGCGTGTGCGAGCGCCGGAGGGGGAGGTGCGAGACATGGATTCTTTGGGGAAGATCGGGCGTCATCGTATTGTGGGCGGCCGAACGCCGCGACGCAAAGGGCCGTCCGTCAGGCCCGCATGTTGCATGAAATGAAAGCGATAGGCTTCTACCGGGATCCCTCGCTTCCCGTATTTGAAATAAAGAGCTGTCACTCAGGCCTGCATTCCAGCAGGGGACATTTCCACGACGAGATAGCGGTTGCGCTCGTCGAACGGGGGCAAAGCCGCGTGGAATGCGCAGGCGGCCCGTTCATCGTCGACAGGGATACGCTGGTGGTCTTTCCCCCCGGAACGGTTCACTCCTGCAATCCGCGCGACGCGGACGAATGGAGCTTCCGGATGCTGTTCGTTTCGCCGGATGTTCTCCGTCCGGACGAGCGTATTCCTTTCTGCGGCGTCGGTCCGCAAATCGTCGGGATGGACCCTGGCTTCCGTCGCCGGATCGAAACCGCGTTCACCGTTCTCTCGGGCGCGAGGGAAGCGGGCGAGAAGGAGCAGACGCTTTTTTCCCTCTTGGAACGCATCGCCGAGAGACTCTCTTCTCCGTTGGAGTCCGGAAACGCGGCCGACGCTGTTCCGGAAACCGTGTCGCGTGTCGCGGACTTCCTGCACGCGCACTTCCGTGAAGATGTCCCGCTCGAACGTCTTTCCGGAGTTTCCGGCCTGAGTCGCTTTCATCTGGTGCGGGTTTTTCGCCGTGCGTTCGACATGACTCCGCACGCCTTCCAGATGGCGCTCCGGATCGACGACTCGAAACGTCTGTTGCGGAGCGGCGTTCCGATTGCGGAGGCGGCGCTGGAAACCGGTTTTTACGACCAGAGCCACTTCACGCGCGTCTTTCGCGAAATCTGCGGCGGCACTCCGGCGCACTACATCGCATCGAATGATCCGGAATGAGCAATTTTTTCCTAGAGCGGGGCGCATCGGGGACGGATAATGCCGGCATCGAACGCGAGGGAGGCATGAACGTGAAATGTGTCATCGTTGTTGACAGGGAATTGCCGCTCGGCTTGAAGACGAATGCCGCAGCGGCGCTTGGAATGAGCCTCGGCGCGCAGGTCGACGGGTTGATCGGCCCGGACGTGATCGACGCCGACGGGTACACGCACCGGGGAATCACGAAGGTCAACCTGCCGATCCTCATGGCGTCGGCGGAGGAATTGAAGGAATTGCACGGCAGAGTCGCTCGATCTGCCGACCCCGACGTATCCGTCATCGGCTTCAGCAAGCTTGCGCAGGGATGCAAGAGCTACGATTTGTACAGGGAACGGATGAACGGAACGCAGACGTCGCAGCTCGAGTTCTCCGGGCTGTGCATCTTCGGCGCCGACAAAAAGGTTTCCGGGTTGACGGGGGCGCTGCCGGTCCTGCGGTAGGGACCGCTCTTCCGGTTCGGGTTCGTCGCCGGTCGCTCCGCGGGAAACACGGGATCCGACGAAGCGTCCGGCGGCGTTTCAAAAAATACTTGAATTTTCAGCGGCAAAAGGGAGCCAAATTCCTTGTCATAGGGTAAAATAGATTTCCAGAGAATGGAACTGATGCCCTGACAAGGAGGATGTTCTGTATGAACGCACCATCCCTTTCCGAAACCCCCAGACCCTTTATGGACGAGAATTTCCTTCTGCATTCCAAACCGGCGCAGCGCCTGTATCACGAATACGCGGCGCCGATGCCGATTATCGACTATCACTGCCATATCCCGCCGGAAGACATCGCGAAGGACAGGAATTTCGAAAATCTCACGCAGGTCTGGCTTGGCGGCGACCATTACAAGTGGCGGGCCATGCGGGCTTGCGGCGTCGACGAACGCTTCATCACCGGCGACGCCCCGGACGAGGAGAAATTCGCGGCCTGGGCGAGGGTCGTCCCCCAGACGGTCAGGAACCCGCTCTATCACTGGACGCATCTGGAGTTGCGACGCACGTTCGGCGTGGACGCGCTCCTGTGTCCCGAGACGGCGGGCGATATCTACGAGCACTGCTCCCGTCTGCTCCGGACGCCGGACTTCTCGGTCCGTTCCATCATCCGAAAGTTCAACGTCGACGCGTTGTGTACGACCGATGATCCGACGGACTCGCTCGAACATCATCGCGCCATCCGGGAGAGCGGCTTTGAGACCGTCGTCGCGCCGGCGTTCCGTCCGGACGCGGCGCTCAATGCGCATCGTCCAAAAGAGTTCAACGCGTGGGTCGATCGCCTTGAGACGGCGTCGGGCATCCGCGCCGATTCGTTCGGGTGGTTCATCGAATGCCTGAAGCGGCGGCATCGGTTCTTTCACGAACAGGGATGCCGTCTGTCCGACTACGGCATCGAGGTCCCGTATGCAGAGGACGACCGGACGACCGAAGAAATTGAACAGGCATACTCGGCCCTCCGGGGAGGAAAGGCTCTTTCCGGCCCGTCGCTGCTGAAGTTCCGTTCGGCCGTCCTGTATGAACTTCTCGTCATGGACCACGACCAAGGGTGGGTGCAACAGCTTCACCTCGGGGCGCTGCGGAACGCGAATACGCGAGCGTTCAAAAGCATCGACGCCAACACCGGCTATGACGCCATCGGCGACTGGGAGCAGGGAGGGGCGCTCGCGCGCCTGCTCGACCGGCTCGACCGGTCGGGGCGTCTTGCGAAGACGATCGTCTACTCGCTGAACCCGCGCGACAACGACCTGATTCCGTCGATCCTCGGCTGTTTCCAGGACGGCTCCGTTCCCGGAAAGATGCAGATGGGATCGGCATGGTGGTTCACCGACCAGAAGGACGGCATGACCCGGCAGATCGAGGCGCTTTCGTCCGTCGGCGTTCTTGCGCGCTTTGTCGGCATGCTGACGGACTCGCGTTCGTTCCTCTCCTATCCGAGGCACGAGTACTTCCGAAGGATTCTCTGCAACATTCTGGGGAACGAGGTGCAGCGGGGAGAACTGCCCGAGGATTACGCGATGCTCGGAGGAATTGTACGCGACATCAGCTATAACAACGCACGGAATTATTTTCAATTACGTTCTATAGAATGAAACAAATATCGACGAAAGGAGGAACAACGAGCGGCGGAACGTTGAAAAGGCGAGTGTTGTCATCTACAATGGGTATCGAAGATTCATAATTATTGATCCAAAAGGAGGAGAAGTCATGAAGAAGTGGATGTATGTCCTTGCGGTTCTCGCGGCGGTCACAATGGTTCTTCCTCTCGGATCCCCGGTTTCGGCGGCGCCTCAGACGATTCTTCGTCTCGGGGAAACGCACGTTGCCGATTACCCGACAACGAAGGGCGATATGGAGTTCGCCCGACTTGTCGAGGAACGCACGGGCGGTCGGATCAAGATCGAAGTGTATCACAGCAAGCAGCTCGGAGAGGAAAAGGCGGTCATCGAAGGCGTGCAGTTCGGCGCCATCGACTTCACCCGCGTGAGCATCTCCCCGCTCGCGGCGTTCGCTCCGATGTTCGACGCCCTTCAGATGCCCTATCTCTATCGCGGTGAAGAACACATGTGGAAGGTCCTGAACGGAGAAATCGGAGAGGGCTTCCTCAAGAGTCTGGAGCCCGCCAACTTTGTCGGGCTCTGCTGGTATGATTCGGGCGCGCGCAACTTCTACAATTCCAAGAAGGAGATCAAGACCGTCGCCGACCTGAAGGGCCTGAAGATCCGCGTTCAGGAGAGCAAGCTGATGATGGGACTCGTCTCGTCGCTCGGCGCCGTCCCGACGCCGATGCCGTTCGGCGAAGTGTACAGCGCGCTGCAAACCGGCGTCATCGAGGGCGCCGAGAACAACTGGCCGAGCTACTTCTCCACGAGCCACTACGAGGTCGCCAAGTTTTTCACGCTCGACGGGCACACGAGAGTCCCCGAAATCCTGATCGCCAGCAAGATCGTCATGGACAAGCTCTCGAAGGAAGACCAGGAGATCATCAGGAAGGCCGCCAAGGACTCGATGCCCTACCAGATCAAGCTCTGGAAGGAATTCGAGAAGGTTTCAGAGGAAAAGGTCCGCGCGAAGGGCTGCGTCATCACTGCGTTGACTCCAGAAGCCCAGGCGGATTTCCAGAAGGCCATGCAGCCGATGTACGATCAGCTGAAGCCCGAGCTGAAGGAAATGGTGAAGAAGATCCAGGACGTGAAATAGCCGCCCTCGAAGAGGAAGGCCGCGAACGCGCGGCTTTCCTCTTTTTGTCTCCGAAGGGGGAATGCGTGTGAAGGTTCTCACGGCTTCATTCCGCTTCATTCATATTTTTCTCGTGATGCTCGCGAAGGTCCTGCTCGCGGCGATGGTGATTCTGACCTCCGCGAACGTGTTCATGCGCTATGTAATGAACTCGGGCATCGGATGGTCGGAGGAAATTTCCCTCGTTATCGTCGTCTGGTTCACCTTTATCTCGATGGCGCTCGGCGTGAAACAGCGCCTGCATATCAGCATGTGCCTTCTTCCGAAGAACCTGCCGCCGCGCATCGACTTTCTGCTTGCGCGGGTTTCGGATCTCGTCACCCTGTTTCTGGGGTACGTCATGATCCACTACGGCTGGATTCTCGTTCAGTTTACGAGCAGATCCATCCTTCCCGCGACGGAATTCCCGGCCTCGGTCATGTATTTTCCGCTGGTGCTGTCCGGAGTTCTGGTCACGTACGAATCGATAATGGATTTCTTCGGATTCGACAAGGGGGACGCGGATCTCGACCGGACCCTGTCGGGCGGGGGGTGTTCCATCGATGCCTGATCTCGTCCTGGCGTCCTGGATTCTTCTCGGCTCTTTCGCCATTTTGCTCATTCTCAAGGTTCCCATCACCTTCACGCTTGCCGTGTCTTCGATCATCACCGCCATATACCTGAAGATCCCGCTCATGGCCATCCTGCAGCAGATGGTCCAGGGGGTGAATTCCTTCTCCCTGCTGGCCATTCCGTTTTTCATCATCGCGGGGGAAATCATGGGCGAGGGAGGAATATCGCGCAGACTCATCGAGTTTTCGAACCTCATCGTCGGACGCGTCCGCGGGGGGCTCGCGCAGGTGAATGTCCTGGCGAGCATGTTTTTTGGAGGCATTTCCGGGTCCGCAGTGGCCGATGTTTCCTCTATCGGAACAATTCTGATTCCAATGATGAAGAAGCAGGGGTACAAGGCCGATTTCTCCGTTGCGATCACGGTGACGAGCGCCTGTCAGGGAATCATCATCCCCCCGAGTCACAATATGATCATCTACTCCCTCGCGGCCGGAGGCGTTTCCGTGGGGCGGCTTTTCCTTGGAGGGTTCATTCCGGGCGTCTCGCTTGGAATCGCCCTGATGATCGTCTGCTACATCCTCGCGGTGAGACAGAATCATCCGAGGGGAGGAAGCTACACGTGGAAGGAGGGGCTGCGTGTCACCAAGGACGCGGTGCTCGGTCTGATCACTGCAGTGATCATCATGGGCGGCGTCATTTCGGGCGTGTTCACGGCGACCGAATCGGCGGCCGTCGCCTGCGTGTACGCCTTCTTCATCACGTTCTTCGTCTACAGGGAGATCCCGCTGAGCAGGATGAACAAAATTTTGTATTCTTCTCTGAAGACGCTTGCGATGGTGATGAGCCTCATCGCGGCCGCGAAGGCGTTCGGATGGCTGCTCGCCTACCTCAGGATTCCGGCGTTGGCGACGAGCGCGCTCTTGTCCGTTTCCGACAACCCCGTCATACTCCTGTTGCTCATCAACCTGTTGCTGCTCGGACTCGGCTGCATCATGGACATGGCCCCGCTCATCCTGATCACGACGCCGATCCTGTTCCCGGTTGTCGTCAAGACGCTTGGAATGGATCCGGTGCAGTTCGGCATCATGATGATGCTGAATCTCGGCATAGGCCTCTGCACGCCGCCCGTCGGGTCGGCGCTGTTCGTCGGATGCGCCGTCGGGAAGATCCCGATCGAAGAGGCGACCAGGGCGATGATTCCGTTTTACCTGACGATGATCGTCGTGCTGCTCCTGATCACGTTCATCCCCCAGATCGTCATGTTCGTCCCCAATCTTGTGATGCCGCAGTAAGCGGAGATAACGAAGAAGGACCAAAACGGCGACGCGGCTCCCTGTTGTTTCGGGAGCTGCGTCGCCGTTCCTGTCGTGGTGCGTTCCTATTTTCGGCGGTGTTTTTCGAGGCGTTCCACCAGTTCTTTTCGCAACGGAGCGTTCAGATTCGGAAAGAAGCTGTCGGTCATGTCGGGAACAGTGCGTCCCCGGAGCTGTTCGAAGTCGGAGAGGATGAACGGGCCTCCGGGGAGGTCGCGTACGCCGTCACAGTAGTAGAGGTCGGTCATGGCTTCGATGCAGGTTGTGAGAACCGGAGGGAGCGCATCGAATTTCGCGTGGTATCCTTCGAGCGTCGGCCGCAGGCGCGTATTGCATTTCGCGATGGAGTTGAGGGCGATGGATCGGAAGGCGTGT
The DNA here is from genome assembly GCA_964630155.1 of uncultured Synergistaceae bacterium. Taxonomy (GTDB): domain Bacteria; phylum Synergistota; class Synergistia; order Synergistales; family Aminobacteriaceae; genus CALFXN01. The sequence continues at coordinate 25,217 of CAZVUT010000013.1, read as the reverse complement.
TCGAGCGCGGGGTTCCGGAAGCGTTCGAGAACGTCGTCTCCATATCGGTGCGCTTCAGCATCGTCGGAAAATGCGGGGACGATCTCGTCGTGGACGAGGCTTTGCAGGCGCGGCGCGAATCGCGGATCTTCGACGAAATCCCTGACGTATTCGATGCCGTTCAGCAGCGCGACGGGAACGGACGCCGTATGGACGCCGTTCAGGATTCGGACTTTCCGGTCGCGGTAGAAGCCGAGCTTGTCGCCTGTGACGATGACGTTGAGGTCCGCTTTGTGGAACGGGAGGACGTCGAGAATTTCCCGGCCGCCCTGGATGACGAAAAGGTGAAACAGTTCTCCGGAAGTGATGTACGGGTCTTCCTTCCCGAGTTTGCGGAAGATTTCCGGAGCTTCCTTCGCCGGAAAACCGGGAACGATGCGGTCGACGAGCGTGTCGTAAAACCGGCAGGCGTCGAGGTAGTCGAAGAAGGCGTCGTCGTATTTCCAGAGTCTCGCATAGCGTTCGATGCAGGACTTGAGAGCCTGTCCGTTGTTCTCGATAAGTTCGAGAGGCAGGATCGAAAGCGGCGGCAGAGCCGCCGCGGAACGCTCATGCAAGACGGCCGTCAGGAGAGACGGGTAGTTGTGCGGTTTCGGATGCTCCTCGAAAAAGATCCCCGCCTCGGTCGTATTCGATGTGACGACTTTGAGGGAGGGACTGAGCGCGGCAGCGAGCATGGCCGACATTCCGTCTCCCTCGAACGGGTTGCAGCCGCCCCTGATGACGTTTACGGATTCGAGGCTCTCTTCGTAGTTTCCGTTCCGGAATCCGCGCAGCAGGACGGAATACGTTCCCGCGCGCACGAGTTCGTCCACGCGGCCCTGCGCGATGGGCTGCACGAGAAAGACGGAATGTTGCTCTCCGGTCGTGGCGGCGATGCGTTCGAGCATCCAGTCGAAAAATGCGCGTATGAAGTTCCCCTCGCCAAACTGCAGTACCGTGTAGTCCATAAGCATCATCCTCCCGTGGAGTTCCGTCGGTCGACAGTCTGGAATCGGCCACCTACAGCATAACACCGTCCTTGAAGATCGCAATCTCCGCGCACCGGTTCTTCTCGCCCCGCGTGAGTTCTCCCGAAGCGGTCGCCGAGAGAAGCCCGACGAGCCGTTTCGCATGTTCGACGCGGCTTTCTCCTAGCAGGAGCGGCCCGGCATCGAAGTCGAGCCAGTCTTTCTTTCGTTCGTAGAGAAGCGTGTTGGATGAGATTTTAATGGTCGGAACAACGGTGGAAAATGGGGTCCCTCTGCCGGTCGTGAAAAGAAGTATCTGGGCGCCGCCGGCGGCCAGGGCGGTGCTCGACACAAGGTCGTTTCCCGGCCCGACGACGATGGTGACGCCCTTCCTGTTCCCCTGCGCCCCGATCTGAAGGACGTCGGTGACGGGAGCGGATCCGCATTTGTTGACGGCGCCGAGCGATTTTTCCTCCAGGGTCGTGATGCCGCCGTCCTTGTTCCCGGGAGAGGGGTTTTCGTAGACGGGCTGGCCGTGCGCGGCGTAGTACCCGCGGAACTGCCGGATGGCGTTCGCGAAGGCGTCGAAGACGGAGCGGTCCGCGATACGGGACGCAACCACATCCTCGGCGCCGAACATTTCCGGGATTTCTGTCGCAAGGACGCGCCCGCCCCACGCGCACATCAGGTCCGCAACGGTTCCGACGAGCGGGTTGGCGGAAAGACCCGAAAAACCGTCGCTGCCGCCGCATTTCACGCCGATCGCGACGTCGGAAAGCGGAAAGGTTGTGCGTTTTTTCGGCGCGGCGGCGGAAAGCTCGTCAAGGAACGCAAACAGCGTCGCATAGTCGTCTTGCGACTCCTGAAGGGAGAAGAAACGAGCTTTTTCCACCCCTTTCATGCGTGTTTCGAGGAAGATCCTTTGAAGGTTCTCGCATCCAAGTCCCACGACGACCACGCCGGCCGCGCAGGGGTTCCGGGCGAGGCCAGCGAGAACGGCCACCGTGCGTTCGAGGTCTTCGCCGAGCTGGGAGCAACCGAACGGGTGCGCGAGCACGCGGACATTCGTAATCCATGGATCCGGCGCGTAGCTCTCTGCGAGATGCCTGAGGTACTCATTGATGCACCCGACGGTCGGAATGATCCACAGATCGTTTCGGACGCCCGGCGCCCCGTCGTCGCGGGGGAATCCTTTGAATACGGGAACGTCGATTTCGCGCCGTTCCGGCGAGGAAAGCGACGGCGTCCACGTCATATCCCACTCCTCGCGGAGCGCCGAGCGGGCGTTATGGGTATGCACCCATTCCCCCCGTTCAATAGGGCGAACGGCAAGGCCGATGGAGTGCCCGTACTTGATGACGTTCTCTCCCGCACGGATCTCCTTCACCGCGACCTTGTGTCCGGGAGGAATGTCTTCCCCGAGCGGTTGTTCGGGCATGAACGGAAGATACGTTCCCTTTCGGCCTCCTTCGGGAAGAACCGCCACGTTATCCCGGTCGTTGAGGAGGATGAATCGGATTTGCGATTCCTGCGTCGGATTCATTCGGGATTCGCTCCTTTCAATGTTTCTTTCGGAGTGGGTGTGTTCCGTTCTTCGTAACGCATATCCGTACAATACAACAAATGAGGAATGAGTCAAAAATACCCGATGCCGGGAAAAAGTCAAGAATCCGTGCGGGAGGCCGCGGTGCAGGATCCCCGGCGCGCGGATCGCAGACGGCGCGGAAAATGGCCGATTTTCCTCGATCCGCTGTTTCGCGCTAGGAATGCCCCATTCTGAGATTCTCCGACGAGTCACGTGATAGTTGACGATAAAACGTATGAATGCTTTTTTGTTGGGTTCTTTTTCTTCGGTAGGAACGCCGGATCCTCGTTCAAATGTGTGTTTCGGGGAAGTCTGGGCGTTTTTCGGCGATCGAGTCGGATTTGTTGGAATATAAAGTTGACAGGAGCGTTTCGGTATCGTAACGTATGCGTATGTGTTTCACGGATAGAATCGTTATTTTACTAGGTGGAATGAAATGATGAAGACGGGCGAATTGATCGAACATGGGAACAACGACGAAAGCGTCGAAGCAAAGGCGGGAGCTTTTTCGATCCGCGTTTTGGACAGGACGCTTGCGGTGCTCGGCTTTATGGCTGAGACCAGGCGTCAGGTGGGGATTACCGAAATCTCCGGAGCCACGTCGCTCTCCAAGGCGACGATTCACAGGATCCTGTCCACTCTGCGGGATCACTCCGTCGTCCTGAAGGACGAAAACGGCAGGTATCAGATGGGGCCCGCCGTGCTTCTCTGGGCGGACGCCTATCGCCGGAAATCGGGCCTTGCGGAACTGGCGCGTCCGCTGCTGCGGGCTCTGTGGGAGCGATGTCGCGAAACGGTGCATCTTTTTGTCTATGAAAACGGAGATGCGTTCTACCTCGACAAGATCGACAGTCCGCACCCGGTCGGCATGCGCTCGCGGATCGGAGCGCGGCGTGACCTGTACAGCACGTCGGCGGGCCGCGCCATTCTTGCGTTTCTTCCGGATTCGGAGCGGAACGCATATCTCGAACGGACGGAATTTTTCGCGCATACGGCCATGACGGTGACGGATCGGACAAAACTCGAAGAGCTTCTCGCCACCGGCAGGGAACAGGGTTTTTGCGAGGAAAAGGAAGAGAACGAAGAGGGGATTCGCTGCGTGGGAGCGGCGATCCTCGACCTTCGGGGGTATCCGGTGGGAGCGGTGAGCATCAGCTCTCCATCGTACAGGTTCAGCGACGAGCAGTCCCGTTCAATGGGAGTGTTTGTTCGGGAAACGGCGCTGGCGATTTCGCGCGGGCTCGGTTACGGGAAGTAACCGCCGCGTGTTCTCGAAAGGGCGGAGAGAAAACAAATTTTCGAGGAGGCGATTGAAGTGGACATACGAAATTCGGCGAATCCTGTTGATGTAAGGAAGTATTACGATACGGAGGCGCTCCGGAAGGAGTTCCTGATCGAAGGGTTGTTTGCGGCGGACTCGATTCCGATGGTGTATTCGCATGTTGACAGGATGATTACGGGATCCGCCTGTCCGGTTGCGTCGTCGCTCCGGCTCGAATGCGGTCGGGAGCTCGGAGTGGATTTCTTCCTCCAGCGCCGTGAGATGGCCGTCCTCAATATCGGCGACGCGGGGACGATTTGCGCCGATGGAACGGAGTATCTCCTGAACCGCTGCGAAGCGCTGTACGTCGGAATGGGGACGAAGGATGTCGAGTTCCGGCGCGAGGCGGGGAAGTCCCCTCGTTTCTACCTCCTGAGCTGTCCCGCGCACCGGTCGTACCCGACGACGCTCATCACGAAAGAAATGTCGGTCAAACAGGCCCTTGGGTCGAAAAAAGAGTGCAATGAACGGGTTATCAACAAGTACATCCATCCCGACGTCGTGAAGAGCTGCCAGCTGTCGATGGGAATGACCGAGCTTGCGGAAGGATCCGTGTGGAACACGATGCCGACGCACACGCATGAACGCCGCATGGAAGTGTATCTCTATTTCAATATGCCGGAAAACGGCGTCGTCTTTCATTTCATGGGAGAGCCGACCGAACTTCGCCACATCGTGGTCCGCGATTGCCAGGCCGTCATCTCGCCGAGCTGGTCCATTCATTCGGGCGTGGGGACGAACAGTTATGCCTTCGTGTGGGGGATGGCCGGGGAGAACCAGACCTTCAGCGATATGGACGCGGTTCCCATGAGCCTTCTGAAATGACCGACCCCGAGGGAGCTTTCCTGGAAAGGATCGATGCCTTCACGGGACGCCTGGAGCGGTGGATGCTCATTGTCCTCCTTGTGGCCATGATCGTCCTCGGAATGCTTCAGATTATCAGCCGCTTCGTCATCAGGTCGCCGATCATGTGGTCCGAGGCGCTTCTCATGTATATGTTCGTCTGGAGCAGTTTCATCGGCGCGAGCCTCGCCGTCCGGGAATCGGCGCATTTCGAGGTGGAGATTTTCGCCGTCCGTCTTCCGCTCGTCGTTCAGAAGGTGCTGGCGATCGGCGTGTATGTGACGATTTTTCTCTTTTCGGTGTTTCTCATCGACAAGGGGTTCTTTCTCGTCAAGCTGAACCAGCGGCAACTGATGGCGCTCATGCCATTCACGATGAGCTGGCCATACCTCATTCTGCCGCTGAGCGGCGTGTTGATGGCCATCCATTCTCTCCGACATATCGGACGACTGACGGCGCGGCATTGCTCGGAGTGGGGAAACTGATATGGCGACCATGATCTTTTCGATTTTTGTCCTTCTGCTGGTCATACGCATGCCGGTTTCGTTTTCACTGGCGATTTCGGCGACACTGGCCCTCGTTTTCGCGGGAAGCATGGATCCCCTCATCGTTGCGCAGAGAATGTACACGTCCGTCGAGTCGTTCTCTCTCATTGCGATTCCCTTTTTTATCCTCTCGGGCGGATTCATGGAATCCGGCGGGATCTCCCGACGCCTGATTTCCTTTTCCTCGAGCCTCGTGGGGCACATCCGGGGCGGACTTTCGATGATCAGCATCGTGGCGGCCATGTTTTTCGCCGGAATATCGGGGTCAACCGCGGCGGACACGGCGGCCATCGGCAGCGTGCTCATCCCCGCGATGGAGAAGAAAGGCTACGGCAAGGATCTGGCCACAAGCGTCGTTGCAACAGCGGGAGCGATCGGCATCATCATTCCGCCGAGCATCCCGATGATCATCCTCGGAATTACGGGGGGCATTTCGATCGGCGGACTGTTCCTCGGCGGCGTTTTCCCGGGGATTCTCATGGGACTCGCCCTTATGGTCACAAGCGCTATCTTCGCCCGGGCGCGGCGCCTGCCCGCCGAACGTCGCGCGACCTGGAAAGAGCGATGGGTCGCGTTTGTGGATGCGATACTCGCTCTGATGACCATGGTCATCATCATGGGCGGCATTCTGTCCGGAATCTTCACCGCGACGGAAGCTTCTGTGGTGGCGGCCGTCTATTCGTTCATCGTCGGGAAGTTCGTCTACGGGGAGCTTCAATGGACGGATATACCGAGACTCCTGGTGAAAACCGGGATCACCACCGGCGTCGTTGTGTTGTGCATCGCGACGGCGTCCAGCTTCGGCTGGATCCTTGCGGCGGAGCAGATCCCGTCCAAAATCGCCCAATTCGTCTTTTCGTTGTCCGAAAACCGTCTGGTGATCCTGTTCCTGATGAACGGACTGATGCTCTTCATGGGAACGTTTCTGGACGTCTCTCCGATCATCATCATCCTGGTCCCGATCCTGTTCCCCATTGCGTCGCAGTTCGGCGTGACCCCGATTCATTTCGGAGTCATGACGATCGTGAATATGGCGATCGGACAGTGTACGCCTCCGGTGGGGATTTCCCTCTTCGTGGCCACCGGAATCGCCAAAGCCAGCCTGGGGGAAATTCTCGGCGCATACTCCAAATACATTCTGACCATGATCGTGGTCCTTGCGACCATTACCGTTTTCCCGCAGATCATCACGTTCCTTCCGGAAGCGGTTATGGGGCTGAAGTGAGCCGCCCTGTGCGACCAGGGCCGAAGACTGTGTCCGTTGCGCGATAGAGGCGAAGGGGGGACGAGACCGGGGAAGGAAGCTGAAAGACTGTATCGTCGCGCTCTCGCGGAGTGAAGTTCCCCGAAGCATCCGGGGAGGCGGTTCGATCGAGCGGAACATGAAGGAGGAAGAGAGATGTTTTCCGAAAAACGATATTCGGTTTTTGCACTTCTTGTTGTCTTCTCCGTGGTTCTCCTGGCCGGGACGGTTCCTTCGGCCTCGGCGGCGCCCATTGTACTGAAACTGTCCAACGTCCTTCCGGACGGGAATCCCACCACCGAATCAATGGTGTTTTTCGTGCAGAAGGTCAAGGAAAAAACCGGCGGTTCCGTCGAAATCCGTCTTTTCAACAACAGTCAGCTCGGAGGCCAGAGAGAGGCGCTGGAGAGCCTTCAGGCGGGAACGATCGAAATGTGCATGTCCTCCGCCGGTCCGGCCGCGCAGTTCGTTCCGGCCCTCGATGTGCTTTCGTTGCCGTACGTCTTCCAGAGCACGGAGCACATGTTCAAGGCTCTTGACGGGAAAGCCGGCGAGATCATGAGGAAGGATATCGACAAGGCCGGCTTCGTCTTCCTGTATTGGGCCGACGCGGGGTCCCGGAACCTCATCAACAAAAAGAAACCCATCACGAAACCCGAAGATCTCAAGGGACTCAAGATTCGCGTCATGGACAGCAAACTCATGGTGAATACCCTCAACGCGATGGGCGCGATCGCCACGCCGATGGCCCAAGGCGAGGTGTACAGCGCGTTGCAGCAGGGCGTTCTCGATGGTTGGGAGAACAACCCGGTCACGTTGCTGACCCTGAAGCTCTATGAAGTGTCCGACTACTTCTCCTGGACGCTGCACTTCATGGTTCCGGACGTTGTCCTGATGAGCAAGCAGGCATTCGCAAAGCTCTCTCCGGAGCAGCAGAAGGCCGTTCTGGAAGCGGGAAAAGAAACGCAGGTCAAGCAGCGGGAGTACTGGAACGCATTCATCACCAAGACGGTGGATGAACTCAAGAAGAAGAACGTCAAGTTTAACGATGTTGACGTCGCTCCGTTCGTAAAGTCGGTTCAGCCGGTTTGGGACGATTACAAGAAGAAGTACGGAACGGAACTTCTCGACCTTATCCAGGCAGCGAAGTAGCGCTATTGCATAATGCGGGAGGCCCCGTTGAGGGGTCTCCCGCCGGGAAAGGCAGGAACCGCGATGGAACGATGGCGCACCGACACGGAATTATTCGACCTGATGAAGAAGTCGCTTTTCACCGCGCTTGTTGGAGATGTTCTTGACGCAATGGGATATACGAGGCAATTTCTTCCGCCGCAAATCCGGCCGCTCGATCCCGGAATGGTTCTCGCCGGGCGCGCGATGACGGTTCTCGAGGCGGATTGCTCCGGCGTCGACGTGCGGTCTTCCGGAAAGAGCGAGCCGTTCGGTCTGATGTTCGACGCACTGGACGACCTGAAAGAAAATGAAGTCTATATCTGCGCCGGGGGCGCTCCGACCTACGCGCACTGGGGCGGCCTGATGACGATGCGCGCGACGTATCTCCGGGCGGCGGGCGCGGTGATGCACGGCTATTCCCGCGATACGCGACAGGTTCTCTCCTTCGGGTTTCCTGTCTTTTCCTGGGGGACGTACGCGCAGGACCAGGGGCCGAGAGGTCGTGTCATCGACTATCGCTGCCCCATCGAATTTCTGAACGGAGCGCGGGTGAAAAACGGAGACCTTCTCTTCGGCGATCTCGGAGGCGTTGTCGTCGTCCCCCGCGATGTCGAGAAGGAAGCCATCGAAAAGGCTTTTGCAAAGGCGGAAGGCGAAAATCTGGTGGCGAAGGCCATTTCGCAGGGGATGTCGACTGTGGAGGCGTTCGCGACCTTCGGGATAATGTAGCAGGCGTCATCATTTCGGGGCGGAATGCAAACCGTCCCGTCCGGAGGTGGATGCGTTTGAGAAGTGCAAAGCTGACAGCGCCGCGAAAGATCGAAATTTTCGAGGAAGAAAGACCCGCTCCGCGCGCAGGAGAAGTTCTCGTTCACGTGAAGGCTGCGGGTATTTGCGGATCGGACCTGCATATCTATCAGGGGGAGCGGTCGGATGTGGCGTTGCCGCGCGTTCTCGGCCACGAACTTGTCGGAGAGGTTGAAAGTTTCGGCTCGCGCGTGACCCGTTTCAAGAAAGGCGACCACGTCACTATCGATCCCGTGGTGTCCTGCGGTTCGTGCCTTTCATGCCGGCGGGGGTACGATAACCTCTGCAGCACCGTGAAATGTCTTGGCGTTCAGGTCGACGGCGGATACTGCGATTATTTCGCCGTTCCCGAGGAAAAGGTCTATGCGCTGCCCTCCAATATGCCGTGGGAGAAGGCGGTCCTCATCGAACCCTTTTCGATTTCGGCTGAGGTGCTAGCGCGGAGCGAGGTCCGGGCCGGAGACAAGGTTCTCGTCATCGGAGCCGGAACGATCGGACTCTGCATCCTGCAGGCCATGAAGCTCGCCGGTGCGGATGTTCTCATAACCGATTTCGTGAACAGCCGTCTGGAAAAGGCGATGAATCTGGGCGCGGACAGATGCGTCAACGGCGGAAAGGAAAGCCTCGCGGATGCAGTCAGGGAGTTCACCGGAGACTTCGGCGCCGATGTCGTCGTCGAGGCGGTCGGGATCCCGAAGCTTCTGGAGGAGAGCCTTGCGTTTGCGGCTCCGGGCGGCCGTATCGTGGTTCTCGGGTTTCATCCGGAACCGGCGAAGATCCCTGAGGTCGTCGTGGTCAAAAAGGAACTCAAGATCATCGGTTCGCGGATGAACTGCCGCCGTTTCCCGCAGGTGATCGAATGGTTCGACGGGAACCGGGTGAACCCGGAGGCGCTCGTCTCGGCCGTGTATCCTTTCGAAAAGATGGATGACGCGTTTCGGGATATTCTTGCGGCGCCGGACCGGTATCTGAAAGTCCTCATAACGTACTGAGCGGCAGGCCCACACATTCCAAAAGAGGAAGGCGAGGAACGACATGATTCTTGAACTCTTCAAACTCGACGGAAAGACAGCCATTGTGACGGGAGCGCGAAAGGGCCTGGGATACGGCATCGCCGAAGGTCTGGCCGAAGCGGGGGCGAACATCGTGGGCGTCGGGCCGATCGAAATGCCGGAGCTTGCGGCCCGGATCAAGGAACTGGGACGGAAGTTTCTTTTCGTGAACGCCGATCTCACGAGCCAGAAGCGGATTCCCGACATTGTCGCCGAGACGGTTTCGGCGATGGGCGGCGTGGATATTCTCGTGAACAACGCCGGCATCATCCGGCGCGCCGATATCCTCGAATTCGGCGAGAAGGACTGGGATGACGTGATCAACGTCAATATGAAGAGCCTCTTCTTCCTTTCCCAGGAAGTCGCCCGGCAGATGGCCAAACAGGGGCGGGGCGGCAAGATTGTGAATATCGCGTCGATGCTCTCCTTCCAGGGGGGAATCCGCGTTCCTTCGTATACGGCGAGCAAGAGCGCCGTCGCCGGGCTCACCAAACTGATGGCGAATGAGCTCGCCAAGTTCGGCGTTCAGGTCAACGCCATTGCGCCCGGCTACATGGCGACGGACAACACGGAAGCCTTGCGAAAAGATCCCAAGCGCAACGAGGAAATTCTCGGCCGGATTCCGGCGGGACGCTGGGGAACGCCCGACGATCTCAAGGGAACCGCCGTTTTCCTTGCGTCGAAGGCAGCGGACTACGTGACAGGATACGTCGTCGCCGTCGACGGCGGCTGGCTCTCCCGATAACGCCGTCACTATTCTTGAGAAGAATACATACGATGGAGGAGGATATACGATGAAGAAACTGGTTCTCGCATTGGCGCTCATTCTGGCGGTTTGCAGCTGCGCGGCGTTCGCCGCCGATTTTCCGACAAAAAACATCAAACTCCTGGTTCCGTTCGCCGCGGGCGGAGGCACCGACGCGGTCGCCCGCGCCCTGGCGAACGCGGCGGAGAAGCATCTCGGACAGCCGGTGGTTGTCATGAACAAGGCCGGCGGTTCCGGCGCGGTCGGAATGACGGAAGGCGCGACGTCCAAGCCGGACGGATACACGGTGACGATGATCACCCGCGAGATCGCATGGCTTCCGCAGATGGGACTCGCCCAGATCACTCCGGACAACTTCGACCTCATCGCGCTTGCGAACGAAGACCCGGCGATCATGCTCGTCCAGCCCGATTCCAAATTCAAGTCCGTCAAGGACGTTCTTGATGCGGCGAAAGCGGCTCCGGGAACGGTCAAATTCGGCAGCACCGCCAAGCCGAACTTTTACCTGCTCGCGCTTGAGTTGAACCAGAAGGTTAAATTCAGCCAGATCCCCTACAACGGCGCGGCCGAGGCGATCCCTGCCCTCATGGGCGGCCATGTTGAGTTCTCAATGGTCAACCCCGGCGAAGCGATCTCGCAGATTACCTCCGGGCAACTCAAGCCGCTCGGTGTCTGTTCCGACAAGCGCATGGCCGGACTTCCGGACGTTCCGACGATGACCGAACTGGGCTATCCGATCGTGACCGGAACATGGAGAGGGCTCGCGGTCCCGAAGGGAACGCCGGATGCCGTGAAGGCGGTTCTCGGAGCTGCGTTCGAAAAAGCGGTCGCCGAACCGGATTTCGTCGCTTTCATGAAGGGTCGGACGCTCGGCATTCGTTTCATGAATGCGAAGGACTTCAAGGCGTTTGTCGACAGCGATGTGAAGGCGCTCACGGAAATAGTCGAAGAAGTGAAAAAACAGCAGCAAAAGTAACGCTGTTTGTTGGCGCCCGGAGCATCTTCGGTTCGATCGAGTCACGAGGGGCGGCGATGAGCCGCCCCTTCTTCCATGAGGAGAATGTCCCGTGAAAAAAGCGAATTATTGTGTTGTGATCGTCTTTATTCTGTTGAGTGCGTTTGTCTTCTTTCAAATTTCAGGGTTTCAGCAGACCCTTATTGAGGACGACTACGTAGGCGCGGCCTTTTTTCCCGAACTGCTCGCGTGGGGGACGATCGTTCTTGCGGTTCTGCTCGGTTGGCTGAACTACGGGAAGAAATTCCAGGAGGACTCACGAAGCCTGTCGGATCTTTTCCCGAAAGAGATCCTGACGGCCCTTGAGGGACTTGCGGTTCTCTGTGCGTATGTCCTGCTTCTGGAGCCTCTCGGGTTCATCCTGGCAACGATCGCGCTCAACATCGCGCTCCTGCTTCTGTTTCGGGTGCGAAGCATCATCACGCTGGCGGTCTTTCCCGTATCGATCTCAGTGATCGTCTACCTGGTGTTTTGCAAGGTTCTCGTCGTTCCCCTCCCGGAGGGGCTATTCTACTTCTAGCGGAGGTTTTTTCCGATGCTACCGCTTTTATGGAATGGACTATGCACCACGTTCTCTTTCGCGATTTTTCCCTTTCTCGTGATCGGCGTCACGGGAGGCATCGTGATCGGCGCCTTGCCCGGATTGACAGCGACCATGGGCGTGGCCGTGCTTTTGCCCTTCACGTTCGGCATGGAAGCGACGAGAGCACTGGTCATGCTGAGCGGGATCTATATCGGCGCCATCTATGGCGGTTCGATTTCCGCCATTCTCCTGAAGACGCCCGGAACGCCCGCCGCTGCGGCCACGGTGCTTGACGGATATGAGCTCGCCCGAAAGGGAGAGGCCGCGAAGGCCTTGTCCATCTCCGCCATCGCCTCGTTCGTGGGAGGAATGGTGAGCACGGTGATGCTCATCACGATCTCGCCTGTTCTGGCGAGCTTCGCGCTTCGCTTCGGCGCGCCGGAGTACTTCGCGCTGGCCGTGTTCGGTTTGAGCATCATTGCGAGCATTTCGGGGAAGAGCCCCGTAAAGGGACTCCTCGCCGGCATGTTCGGGCTGCTGATCTCCACCGTGGGGCTCGATCCTGTGACCAGCTACCCGCGCTTCACCTTCGGCCAGATCAATCTGTATAACGGCTTTGCGATCATCCCGGTGCTGATCGGCCTGTTTGCGCTTGCGGAGGCGTTCGTCCAGATGGAGAAGATCTTCGAAAAGGCGCAAGCCATCGATACCCACTTCAAGCATGGCATGGTATCGCTCAAGGAGACGATCTCTCTGTTGCCGATCATGATAAAGTCCGCCCTGATCGGCACGTTTATCGGCGCAATTCCAGGCGCCGGGGCGGATATTGCCGCGTTCGTGACGTACAACGAAGCGCGGCGCTCTTCAAAAAGAGGGAACGAATTCGGAACGGGGTGCATTGAAGGGGTGGCGGCGCCCGAGGCCGGGAACAACGGCGTCACAGGGGGAGCCATGGTGCCGCTGCTGACGCTCGGCGTTCCCGGCGACGCGGTGACGGCGATACTGCTGGGGGCCCTGATCATACAGGGGTTGCAGCCCGGTCCGCTGCTGTTCACAAAAAACGCGGACATCGTGTACGGGCTCTTCTCGTCGCTGCTCGTGGGGAATGTGCTGATGCTTCTTTTCGGCCTCCTCGGGGTCCGGCTCTTCTGCCGGGTCGTGGAGCTGCCGAAGCGGATCATCATCCCCGTCATCGTCACTCTTTCCATCGTCGGGGCGTATTCCATGAACAACAGCATCTTCGATGTGTGGGTTTGCATCGGCTTCGGCATTATCGGGTACATCATGCAGAAGGTCGATATGCCGTCCTCGCCGATTATCCTGGCGGTCATTCTCGGACCGATGGCGGAGAGCAATCTGCGGCGGGCGGTTCTCATGTATCAGGGGAGCTATTCGTTTCTGTGGACGAGACCGATCGGCGTCGTCTTCCTCGTTCTGGCGGCGTTGTCTCTGTATTCGTCGTACCGGAGGGCGCACGGCTGAGTGACGCGGGGGATGTTGAGACAGGAAGGCGACAGTGGCGATTTCGCGGGAGGACGCAGCAACGACGGAACACAGACCTCCCGCGAAACGCTTATTGCGCCACGATTTCCACGAGTTTCACCGAAAAGATCAGCGATTCCCCGGCCAGAAAGTGATTGGCGTCGAGAAGAATCTGTTCGCCTTCGATTTTCCGGATCGTCACGCGCATCGGAGCGCCGTCGCACGATGTCATCCGGAGCATTTCCCCGACGACGGGCGTGTAGCCCTTCGGAAGCATGGAACGGGGAAAGTTGAAGACCATTTCCTCGTCACGCAAACCGTAGGCTTCTTCGGGAGGCAGCGTGAGCGTTCGTTCCTCTCCGATCTTCATTCCGACGACGCCCGTATCGAATCCCGGAATCATCTGCCCCGCACCGACAACAAATTCCAGAGGATCCTTCCCCGTTGAAGAATCGAAGACAGAACCGTCTGTCAATTTTCCCGTATAATGGACACGGATACGATGTCCTGTTTCCACGCGCATGCGAAAAACTCCTTTCGTGTGCAAGACGCACTCTTGGCGCAGAACCCGGCTGAACACGCTGATGCGTTCTTTCGCCGCGAACGCGCAGCTTTCTTGAGCGTTTCCGTATTGTACGGGGAGAGCGTATCGATGGCAAACGCGGATTTGCAGACTGATGAGTGCCCTTTAGGACATAAAAGCATGAGTTGTGTACGAGTGTTCCGTGATACAATGCCCGACATGACATTTCATGAAAAGAGGTGATGTCCCTCAGCCGAAAGCGTGGAGCGTCCTGATGGCCGTCCATTTCTGATGCTATTCGTATCATCCCGGAATTATTGAAGGAGGGAATTTTCATGAAAAAGATGTTCGCTGCACTTCTGATTCTGTCGGTGTTCCTCGCTGCGGCCGCCTGCGCCGCCGATTCGGTGACGGTGAAGATCGGCAACGTCCTGAATCCGGATCATCCCTGGAACGTGGCGCTCAACGGTTTCGCCCAGGATGTCGAAAAGGCGACCGCGGGGCGCGTCGTCGTCAAGGTCTTCCCGAGTTCACAGCTCGGCAATGAAAAGGACCTCATCGAAGGTCTGCGAATGGGAACCGTCGACGGCGGACTCATCGGAGGGTCTTCTTTCCAGAGCCTCGACCCGAAGTTCGGCATCGAGGAGCTGCCCTATGCCTTTGCGAACCATGAACAGGCCTACAAGGCGTTTGACGGAAAGCTCGGCGAGGCGCTTTTCGACATTCTGGGCAAAAAGGGAGTGGTCGGACTCTCCTGGTGGGAAAACGGCTTCCGTCATATTTCCAACAGCAAGAAACCCATTCTCGTCCCCGAAGACCTCAAGGGACTGAAAATCCGCGTTACGCCGAACAAGATGCGCCTCGATACGTTCAACGCGCTCGGCGCCTCTCCGATGCCCATTCCGTTCGGCGAACTCTATTCGGCGCTTCAGCAGGGCGTTGTCGACGCGCAGGAAAACCCGCTCGCGATCTTCTTCTCGAACGGATTCTCCGAAGTTCAGAAACATCTTTCCCTGACAAGCCACATCTGGACGTCGGCGATCCTCTGTGTGAACAAAGACGTCTGGAAGAAGGTTTCGGACGCCGACAAGAAGCTCGTTCTCGAAATCGCCGCAAAGTGGCGGGATGAAGAGCGCAGGATGATCCGTGCGTCCGATGACGAACTGGTCGCGAAAATAAAGGAAAAGGGCGTCGATGTCCGTACCGTGGACACAGCCGCTTTCCGGGGTGCGGTCAGGGATGTCTGGAAGGCGTATGAGTCCGTGTTCGGCAAGGACCTTCTCGATCTTGTGGAGGAGGCCGGAAAGTAAGCGATGACGGGTTTTCTTTCCAGGGCGCTTCGCTGGTTCGTGACGCTTGCCGTCGTCGTCGTCTTCGTTGAAGTCGTGACGGAGGTTTTGTGCCGTTTTGTGCTGGGGGCGCCGATTCCCTGGGGGGCCGAGTTGTCCCAGACGGTGCTCGTCTGGCTGACCTTCATCGGAGCGGCGGCGGCGTTCCTGAAAGGGGATCACATCGCCATCAATATGTTGACCGACGCGCTGCATTCATTGCGGGCGAAGCAGGCTGTACGCTCGATCAACATGGCGATTACGCTGGCTTTCACGGCCATTGCGTGCTGGTCCGGCTGGCAGGTTGTTGAACGGACCCGGGAGGACACGACGCAATCCCTGGGGATTTCGGCAGGCGTCATGTACGCTGCGTTGCCGCTCGGAATGGCCCTGATTCTTCTTCTGGCCGTCGGGTCCCTTCCGGGGCGGAAAAGTGGAAGGGAGTCCCGCCGGTGATTCTCCTCATCGGAGTCATGCTTGCGATGATGATGGTTGGAACGCCGATCGCATTCGCGATAGGCGCTTCGGCGGCGCTCTATCTGATTATCGGGGACGCCGTTCCGCTCATGGTTATCGCACAGCGCATGGTGGTCGGCGTGGATTCCTTCACCCTGCTCGCGATTCCGCTCTTTCTTCTCGGCGGCGCCCTCATGGCGGAAGGGGAAATTACGCCCAAGATCATGCGGTTCGCCTCCGTGCTCGTGGGGCGCATTCCGGGCGGTCTGGCAATGGTGCTTGTCGTCTCCTGCATGCTTTTCGGAGCCATTTCCGGGTCGGGCGTAGCGGATGTGGTCGCGATAGGGTCCATTGTCGTGCCGATGATGAACAGACAGGGCTACAAGAAACCATTCACGGCGGCGCTGCTCGGGTGCGCCGGGTCGCTCGGGACGATCATTCCTCCGAGCATGGTCATGGTCATTCTCGGGGTGACGATGGGGGCGTCCATAGGGAAACTCTTCATCGGGGGGATCGTTCCCGGAATCCTGCTGGGCATTTGCCTGATGGCGCTTTCGTACTATTTCGCGCGGAGGGACAAGTACCCGAGAGGAGAGCGTCCCACATGGGCGGAGGTGAAGGCCACCTTTCGCGAGGCGTTGCTTCCGCTCGGCGCTCCCTTCCTGATTGTGGCCGGATTCAGGAGCGGGATCTTCACCGCCACGGAGACCGGCGCGGTTGTCGCGCTGTACGCGCTGATCCTGTCGGCGTTCGTGTATCGGAAGCTGAGCCTGAAATCGTTTCTGGACGTCTGCTATTCCGTCGGGATCACGAGCGCCTCGGTGTTGCTCATTATCGCCTCGGCGTCGCTGTTCGGATGGATTCTCGCGGCCGATCAGATTCCGCAGAAGGTCGCCGGGTTCATTCTCTCGATCTCCCACAGCTACTGGGGCATTCTCATCATGTTCAACGTGCTCCTTCTGGTTCTGGGAACATTTATGGAGACGATCGCCGTCATTATCATCATCGTTCCGATCTTCATGCCGATCATGCAGCAGATCGGCGTGGATCCGATCCATCTCGGCGTGATGATCGCGGTCAATCTGGCGATAGGGGCGAATTCCCCCCCTCTCGGCGTCGATCTGATTACGGCGTGCAAGGTGACGGACACGAGCTACGAAAGTTCGTTCGCGTACGTCTTCCCCTTCCTCGGAGCCATGATCACCGCACTTGCGATCATTATCGCGTTCCCGGGACTTGTGACCTATCTGCCGAACCTTTTGGTTCGATAAGACCGGTTTTCAGGAACCGATGCTGCGTGCGGAAGGAGGCGTCCCTGTCAGGGAACCCCTTCCGCATTTTTCGTATAGTACAATAGGGTGGTTTCCGAAGGCTGCCTGTCGAACGACGGAATGGGGAGGCATCGCGATTTGAATACGCTTCACTGCATGCTCATCGCAAAGGAGACGGGCCTGAAGCCCGAACAGACGGCGGCCGCGGCCGGTCTGCTGGAAGAGGGGTGTACGGTTCCCTTTATCGCGCGCTACCGGAAGGAAGCGACCGGATCGCTCGATGAAGTCGCCATCGTGACGATACGGGATCGACTTGAACAACTCGCGGAGCTGGATAAACGACGGGATGCCGTTCTCCGTTCCCTTGAGGAGAGAAATCTTCTCTCGGATGAATTACGCGACGCCATCGGCAAGGCGCGATCGATGGCCCGGCTGGAAGATCTCTATCTTCCGTTTCGTCCGAAACGCCGGACGCGAGCCTCCATTGCGATGGAACGAGGACTCGCTCCGCTTGCCGATCTGCTGCTCGACGCGGCCTCCGGAAAGACGGGAGACGTGGATCCCGCGCGGGAAGCATCGCGTTTCGTCGATCCGGAGAAGAGCGTGAACGTTCCCGAAGAAGCGCTGGCCGGAGCGAGGGACATCATCGCCGAACGGGTCAGCGAGGATGCCCGGGTTCGGGCGTCGCTCCGCGAGCTCTTCGCCCGAAGGGCCGTGCTGCGCTCGAATGTGGTCAAGGGCAAGGAAGAAGAGGGGGCCAAGTACCGGGATTACTTCGACTGGAGCGAATCCGTCAGAGGAATCCCGTCCCACAGGATTCTCGCGCTCCTGCGGGGAGAGCGCGAGGGAATGCTCTCTCTTTCACTCCTTCCTCCCGAGGAGGAAGGAGTCCGTCTTATGGAACAGTCCTTCGCCCGGGACGTCGCGTCCGCCCGAAATGTTTCCGCGCCCCGGGCGGCCGAACAGGTTCGCGAGGCGATCCGTGACGGATACGGACGTCTTGCCGCCCCGTCGATGGAGACGGAACTTCGCGGCGTGCTCAAACGGATCGCTGACGAACAGGCCGTCGTTGTGTTCGCCCGGAACGTCCACGACGTTCTGATGGAGTCGCCGCTCGGGCAGAAGGCTGTCCTCGCCGTGGATCCGGGCGTGCGTACCGGATGCAAGCTCGCGATGCTGGACGCGCAGGGTTCGCTGCTCGAGACGGACGTCATTTTCCTTCAGCGGGGAGATCGCGACGCCGCCGACGCGGTGCGCAAGGTCCGCGCTCTCGCGGAACGATACGCTCCGGAAGCGATTGCGGTGGGGAACGGAACGGCCGGACGGGAGACGGAAGCATTCTTCCGGGAGCTGTCCTTGCCGGGAAACCCCGTCGTCGTGTCGGTGAACGAGAGCGGCGCGTCGATCTACTCGGCGTCCGATGTGGCGCGCGAGGAGTTTCCGGACCATGATCTGACCGTTCGGGGCGCGGTGTCGATCGGCCGCAGACTTCAGGATCCTCTGGCGGAACTCGTGAAGATCGATCCGAAATCCATCGGAGTCGGCCAGTATCAACACGATGTGGAGCCGAAGCTCCTGAAGCAGGCGCTCGACGACGTGGTGAGTTCGTGCGTGAACAGCGTGGGCGTCGAGGTCAACAGCGCGAGCCGCCGCCTGCTGACGTCCGTATCCGGGCTCGGGCCCGGGCTTGCCGGCGCGATCGTCGCCTATCGCCAGGCGAACGGCCCCTTCCGCTCCCGTTCCGAGCTGAAAAAGGTGCCCCGGCTCGGCCCGAAGGCCTTTCAGCAGTCGGCCGGATTCCTGAGGATCCGTAACGGCGCGCATCCTCTCGACGCAAGCGCCGTTCACCCGGAAAACTATGGAATCGTGGAGAAGATGGCGCGTGATCTGGGCTGTACCGTGAACGACCTCATGGCGAGCGCCGAAATGCGGGGCAAAATAGATATTGAACGGTACGTCTGTCCGGAAGCGGGGCTTCCGACGCTGAAGGATATTCTCGCCGAACTGGCGAAGCCCGGCCGCGACCCGCGAGCTTCGTTTGAAGCGATCCCGTTCTCGGCCAATGTGCGAGAGATCGGAGATCTGTCCGCAGGAATGGTCCTCCCCGGGGTCGTGACGAATGTCACGGCGTTCGGGGCGTTCGTCGATATCGGCGTTCACCAGGACGGTCTCGTTCACGTGAGCCGGCTTGCAGACCGCTTCGTGGCGAATGCGGCGGATGTCGTCCGGACGGGACAACGCGTGCAGGTGACGGTGCTCGAGGTTGATCTTCAGCGACGGCGAATCTCGCTGTCGATGAAAAAGCCCCGCGAAGAGAAGCGATAGACAGCGCCAAATGAACGCTCCCCGGTTTTCAAAGGGGGGCGTTCGGCCATTCAATCCTCCTGCTTTTCACCGGCATGAGAGGCGACCGCCGAAGACTCCGGTTCTGCGGCCTTCCGTAATCGCCCGGAGGGCGACCTGGACCCCCGTGGAGTGCTGTGAAGGATCGCGTTTTGCCTTCTTCCGCGTTTTTTTCACATGTACGTCTGATACGAAAACTCTGTGATATTCTTTCATGAAGAGAGTCCATCATTCAGGAGGCGGGCCGGAACGCATGCCGATTTCGTTCAAAAAGCCCCGGGAAGGGCAATCTCCGCTTAAGATCCGTACGAAGATAGCGCTTCTCGGGATAACGTTCTGGTGCGTCGGTTTGTTGACCGTCGGCTTGTTTCTCGGTGGCGCGATGATGGAACAGTTCGAGAAGCGCCTTGGGGAAAACGCGAAAAATATCGCCCTGTCCGTCTCGGAAATACCGGATATTCAGCAGTTTGCCGGCAAGCCGGGCGGAGAGAAGGCGATCCAGCCGATCGCCGAACGCATCCGGCGAAAAACCGGAGCGGAATACGTCGTTGTTTTCGACATGAACGGGATTCGCTACTCGCATCCGGCGCCCGGAAGGATCGGAAAGCCCTTCGTAGGGGGAGACGAAGGGCTTGTGCTTCACGGCGAGACGTATGTCTCCAAAGCGATCGGCACGCTGGGGCCATCCATGCGGGCGTTCACGCCCGTCTTCCGGAACGGGGAGCAGGTCGGCGCCGTGGCGGTCGGGATTCTGCTCAGCGATGTCCAGAGGAGCCTCGGAGTGCTGAATCGCTTTCTGATGACGGCGTTGCTTCTGGGACTCCTCGTCGGAGCGTGCGGCGTCGCCTATCTCGCCTGGAACATAAAGAGGGCCATGGGCGGAATGGAACCGTTCGAAATCGTTCGCGTGACGAGGGAACTCGACGGAATCATCGAATCGGTTCCGGAGGGGATCGTCGCCGTTGACGGGAACGGCCGCGTCAGCCTCATGAACAGCACGGCGCATGCGCTTCTCAACGTCCGGACGGATCCCCGAGGCAAGCCCGTCGAGGATGTCATTCCGAACACGAGACTGCCGGTCGTCCTTCGGACGGGAAAGGCGGAACTCGGACAGGAACAGCTCCTCAAGGGATCGAGAATACTGACCAGCCGGCTTCCGATTCTATCGGGCGGCCGCGTGGTCGGCGCCATAGCCAGCTTTCGGGATATGAGCGAAGCCATTGCGCGCGCCGAAGAGCTTACTGGCGTCAAACGGTACGTGGAAGCGCTCCGGGCGCGGAATCACGAATTTCTCAACCGCCTCCAGGCCATATCGGGATTGATACAGCTCGGAGAGCATGACCGGGCCGTGGCGTTCATATCGAGCGTCATGGAATCGCATCAGTCGCTCGTTTCGTTCATCGCGCGACACATTAAAAACCCGGCGGTCGGAGGAATTCTGCTCGGGAAGAGCAGCCGATGCAGGGAACTCGGAATCCGTTTCGAGATTGATCCGGACAGCACGCTGGAATCGGGAACCAGCCCCGGAGATCAGATCCTCGTGACGGTGATCGGAAATCTGCTCGATAACGCCGTGGATGCAGTCGCCGCACGTTCCGATGGTGAGGTGAGGAAGGTGGAGTTTTCCGTTTTCGACGAATCGCACACAATCCTGATATCCGTCCGGGACTCGGGGGAAGGGATGCCGGACGAGATCCGGGATCGCATCTTCGAGCCCGGCTTCTCGACAAAGGGAGAGGAGCGCGGGTACGGCCTTTTCAACCTCAGGAACGCCGTGGAATCCATAGGAGGAGACATCTCGGTTGCATGCGTTCCCGGCGAGGGCTGCGAATTCGTGGTCTGTCTTCCGTACCGGGAGGAAAATCCGTGAAAACCGAGACGAAACCGATCCGCGTGTTGATCGCCGAGGACGACCCGATGGTTCTTGACATCCAGAAACAGTTCGTCCATGCCGTTCCGGGCTTCCGCGTCGTCGGGACGGCCCAGAACGGAGCGAAGGCTCTCGACCTGCTTGAGCGACTGCATGCGGACCTTCTCATTCTTGATCTGTATATGCCCGAGACGGATGGACTCGCAACGCTCGACCGGCTCCGAGAGACGCGAAAGAATGTCGATGTCGTGATCGTCTCCGCCGCGCACGAGGTCGCCATGGTCAAGGATGTTCTCCGGTACGGGGTGTTCGACTACATCGTCAAGCCCTTCACCTTTGAACGATTCAAGGCCGCGTTGACGGCCTACCGTGACCTGATACGGAAAATTCTCTTCGGGCAGGACGAATGCAGCCAGGAGGACATAGACCGCTTTTTCCTCCTGCGGAACAGAAAGAATATCCTTGCGGGAATGCCGAAGGGGCTGAACGCGGGCACGCTGGCGAGAATCGAGGAAATACTGCTCGAATCCCATTCGTCGCTTTCGTCCGAAGAGGTGGCCTCGGGAGCGGGTATTTCCCGGGTGACGGCGCGAAGGTATCTCGAATACCTCGTCGAAATGGGGAAGGCGGACGTCGAACGCGCGTATCGTGAGGTCGGCCGCCCGGTTCACATGTATTCCCTCGTTCACCCCGGGACGGAAAACTGATCGTTCTCTTTTGTACATTTTTGGTCACGCTTCCCGATCGAATTTTCCTTGCTGACAAAGGGCTTTTTCTCGCAGACGGATTCTGGTGTCGCACGAAATGTTTTTAATCCGGACAGAACGACCCAATGCTTTGCAAAAACAGCCGAATAATTCCATAATCAATAAATAGCCGGTGTTTTGCGCCGGGCGGGAAAACGCTTGAATCCCAAAGGAGGGGAAAGATCCATGAAACGTGGTATGAGACTGTTGTTGCTTGCCGGAGTGCTTGTCCTTGGTTTGGCCGTAGCGGCGAATGCGGCGGATTTTGTGTTCAAACTCGGGCACATAGCCGATCCGGAGAACCCCTATGCGAAAGGCGCCGAAAAGTTCGCGCAGCTCGTCAAGGAAAAGACCGGCGGGAAGGTCGAGATTCAGGTATTCCCCAGCAGCCAGCTCGGAAACCAGCGTGACCTCGTCGAAGGAACGCAGTTCGGAACGATCGACTTCACGATGACGAGCACGGCGGTGCTCGGCAATTTCCTTCCCGAGGCGGCGGTTTTCGATCTGCCGTTCATTTTCCGGGATGTTCAGCATGCCTACAAGGCGCTTGATACGGTCGGCATGGAAATCGCGCAGAAGCTCCAGGGCATGAAGCTCCTCGCCTATTACGAAAACGGCGTGCGGCACATGACGAACAGCAAACGCCCGATCAGAAAACCCGAGGATATGAAGGGGCTGAAGATCCGTGTCATGGAGCAGCCCATTTATATCGAGATGATAAAAGCTCTCGGAGGAAACCCCACGCCGATGGCGTTCGGCGAACTCTTCACTGCTTTGCAGCAGGGCGTCGTCGATGGTCAGGAAAACCCGGCCGCCCATATCTACACGGCCCGTTTCTTTGAAGTCCAGAAGTACATCTCCCTGACCGCGCACACCTATTCCGCAGAACCGATGCTCGTGAGTCTTGCGGCGTGGAACAAGCTTCCAAAGGATCTTCAGGAAAAGGTCCAGGCCGCGGCGAACGAATCCAAAGACTGGCAGCGCGACCTGTGCCGGCAGCTCGAGGAAGGCTACTGGACGAAGATCCTGGAGAGCGGCAAGAGCGAAATCAACCGCGATGTCGACAAGCAGGCGTTCGCGGATGCGACCCGCGGCGTCTGGGCGATGTTCGAAAAGAAGGTCGGCAAGGAGAACATCGAAAAGATCGTCGCAACGAAGTAGCACGGATACGAAACATGCATCGGGGGGACGATTCGTTCCCCCTCGATGCAGTCGGCAAGGAGGTGGGCGCGTGCAACGAATTCTGGACTGCATGGACGGAATATTGCAGAAGATCATCATCGGTACAATGGCCTTCATGCTCTTTTTTACCTTCATTCAAGTCGTCGCACGGTATTTGTTCGAGAGTTCTCTTGTGTACTCCGAGGAACTGTCGCGGTATCTGTTCGTATGGACGGTTTTTCTCGGACTGCCGGTCGTCGCGAAACGGGGAGGACACATGGCCGTGACGGCGCTGAGCAGTCGCCTGAAAGGAGCGGCCGCCCGGACGGTGTCCATCGCCGCGTATGCGGTCAGTATCGTCTTCATGGCGACAATGATCATCCAGGGCGTTGAAATGGTTCAGCGTACGTCGCAACAGCTTTCCCCCGCGATGGAGATTTCGATGTCCTGGGTGTATCTCTCGATCCCGATAGGATGTCTTTTCATGATGCTTCAACTGATTTCCGATCTTTGTGCGCTCCTGCGGAAGAAGGAGGGGGCCGTATGATTCTCTGGACGGTCTTTCTCGGCTTCCTGGTGATCCTCCTTATGGGCGTTCCGATAGGGATCGCGCTCGGGGCGTCGTCCGCGATCGTTCTGTACGCGTTCATGAAAATTCCGCTGATCGTCGTCGCGCAGCGAATGTTCACGTCTGTGGATTCGTTCTCGTTCATCGCGGTGCCGTTCTTCATGCTGGCCGGAGCGTTCATGTCCTACGGAGGGGTGACGAAGCGGCTCGTGAATTTCGCCCATGCGCTCGTCGGGGCTATGGCGGGAGGGTTGGCCCTTGTTGTGTGCGTGACGGGAATGTTCTTCGCCGCGATCTCAGGGTCCTCGGCCGCCACGACAGCCGCAATCGGGACGGCCATGATCGACGAGATGGAGCGCAGGGGGTATCACAAGTCGTTCGCGGCCGCGGTCGTCGCCGCGGGCGGGACTGTGGGAATCGTGATTCCGCCCAGCATTACGATGGTCGTCTATGGTTCCATCGCGTCGGTTTCGATCGGCGATATGTTCCTCGGGGGCTTTCTTCCGGGGATTCTCATGGGCGTCTCCATGTGCTTCGTCAGTTATTTCATCGCGAAAAAAAGAAACTATGAGGGCGTCGGATCCATCTCGTTTCCCAATATCGTGAAGACATTCAGGGAGTGCCTCTGGGCCCTGCTGATGCCCATTATCATTATCGGCGGAATATACGGCGGGATATTCACCCCGACGGAGGCGGCGGCCGTGGCTGCGGTGTACGGTCTTTTCATCGGCATGTTCGTGTACCGGGAACTGCGCCTTGCGGATCTTCCGAAGGTCATTCTGGAGGCGGCGGTCAACACGACGATGATCATGTTCGTCGTTGGCGGGGCGAATCTGTTCGGCTGGATTCTCACGAACGCGCAGGTGCCGCACAAACTTGGATTGTACTTCGCCGGGCTCACGACAAACCCTCTCGTTTTCCTCATGCTTGTGAATCTGCTGCTCCTGTTCATCGGAACGCTGATCAACGCCTCGGCTGCGGTCGTGATCCTGACGCCGATCCTGTTGCCGGTCGCGTTGTCTCTCGGGATCGATCCGCTTTTCTTCGGCGTCATGATGGTCGTGAACCTTGCGATCGGGTGCATCACGCCGCCTGTCGGGCTCGATCTCTTCGTCGTCTCGGCGATCACGAAAATTCCGATCGAAACGATCATGAGAGAGGTCACTCCCTATCTCTGCGCTCTTCTCGCGGATCTGGTGCTGATCACCTACTTCCAGGATATCATTCTGATCGTTCCCCGCATGCTTGGCGGATAATGCCGGACCGCCCCCCATGTGCTTTTTGCTGCCGAGGGAGCGCCTGCGGGCGCTCCCTTTGTCGTCACAAAACGCGGGAATGGGGATTATTGTATATAATGAAGCGTCCGGAGTCGTTTGCGTGCCGGAAATGTCTGGTTACAGGGAGGGTACCGCTTCGATGAACTTCAAGACCCCTTTGGAAGTTGCGAAGGCCGCCTGCGCCTCCGCAAAGGTCAAGAGCTCCATGCCGGTCCGGCAGATGATGGTTCTCGGAATACTGGCGGGCGCGTATATTTCCTTCGGCGGCTATCTGAATATCGTGGTGACCCAGGACATGGCGCAGTATATGGGCGTCGGCTTCACAAAGCT
>CAZVUT010000012.1:0-36582 GCA_964630155.1 uncultured Synergistaceae bacterium | reverse complement strand
TCTTTCCACCCTCTTTCTCTCGTACACTGTATCCCCTGCTCCCCTCACATCCCCCCCCGATTCTCCTTGGTCCGATAACGACAATAGCATTGTTGAATCGCTCTTGCACAGAAATATCGGATCCTACCCTGCATAATGATACAGTCGTATCTTTGTCTCCCTCCCACCGCTTCGTACGCCCCCCAAAAAACAGATTAAGCCGTCAAGCTTTACGGCGTGACGGCGCGAAGGGACACTCAAAACATCTCGTTGTGAAATGAGCTAGAGTCGCAGTCCTCCCTTCCGGCTCTTGTACCGTTTCAGTATTACGTGCGTCCGGACGCGCATGATGCCCTTGAGCGCGTAGACGCGTTCCAGAACGAAACGTTCGAGCGCGTCCATATCTGTGAGCAGTGCGTGCATGTGGAGCGTACTCGAACCGGTCATGAGGTATATATTCTCAACGGCCTCTTCTTCTCCGAGCGTATGCGCCACCTCATCGAGACACCATGGCTCGACGTCGATTTCAAAAAAAGCGGACACAAGTTTCCCAAGCTTCTCGGGATTGATAGTGATCGTGAAAGATTCGATGATTCCTTCTTCGCGGAGCTTTTCAACGCGTTCCTTGACGCTGGCGCGGGTCAGCCCGATCTTGCGCCCCAATTCGGCATAGCTGGTTCTTCCGTCGAGAGACAGCGTGTCGAGAAGAATACGGTCCAGGTCGTCCATAATGACTTCAGTCCTCCTCAGAAATTTCGGGATACGAAAAACGGGACCGGAAAGAGAACTCTGGCTCCGGTCCCGTTCGAATTGCGGGCAGGGAATTTTGTCGCGAACAACGCCGGATGGAAGAGCGGAGCGCATCGGACGTTCTTCGTTGGCGCCTGTTTAGGGGACGGTGATGTAGTACGTCGTCGATGGCGTCAGCGTGGTCATCACCACCGGAGCGGCAAGGACCGCCGCCGGCGTGTAGGGAACGACCATAAGTCCGGCCGGAGCCATAAGAATGGGTTGGGAGATCGCGTACGAAGCGGGAACGCAATAGATGCGGCGTCCGTTGCTGTCGAGAAGAAAGGGATAGCCGTCGTGGGAAACAAAAGGTTGCGCTGCTGCGCTCGAAGGATGAGGCATGCAGTATGTGTCAATGTAATCCGGCGCGATGATCACGGGAGGGGCGGCGACATAAACGGTCGCGGAGGCCGTTGTTTCAGATCCGGGAACAAGCAGGAGCAACGCTATGACGAATACGAACCGACGAAACATCTCAATCTCCCCCTTAATTGGCGACAAAACCGTCTGAATTCGTTCGTTTCCGTTGTTTCCGCTCAATTTGCGGGCGCAAGCCGTCCCATCCAGAGGTATCCCCAGACCGTAGCCTGGTTTGCAAGGAGCGGCGTATCCATGTCGTTCCAGCGAAGGCCGTTGTTCTTGACCATTCGGGTGATCGTGTAGAGGTGCTCCTTGATCGTTTCGGCGGAGTTTTCCGGGTTGTCGGTGGTGCGGGCCTTGATTTCGTACCAGCTTCGGCCTGTCCAGACGAATATGACCTTGGGGCGGTCCCCTTTCCACGCGATAGGCGTTCTCGGATTCTCCAGGATGCCGATGCGGTCGACGAACGTCTTCCACGATGAGACCATCGTAAAGTTTGAATTCATCACCCATTGGGGGACGTATGTCGGCGACAGCGTCACTGTCTGCACAGCCGCCATGGGAGCGCCCTGTACGGTCTGGACCATCTGCGGGGTCTCCTGGCGGAAGGGAGTCACGGGAACTTGCCTCATAGAAGAGACTTGCGCGGCGTTGACGTAGGGCGTCAGGGATATCGTGTACGGGTTGACCGAACCGACGACATACGACGTTGGAACGAGAGCTGCGCCGTTGTAGGATCCGTAGACCCAGACGCCGCTCGAAGCACGTACGATAGGGAATCCGTCGAAGGTCACGTACCAGCCCTTCGGCATGTTATACGGCTGGTATGCATAAAAACTCATGCCCGCGTAAACGGGCTGCGCGACAAGAACGGGTTCGACGACATACGTCGTTGCGTGAAGTGCGCCCGGAGCGGAAAAGAAAAGCAGCAGGGAAAGCGCAATCGTTATCTTTCTCATAGGTATCCTTCCTCCCTTTTCGAATCGGAGTCGTCCATAACTCCGCATCAATTCTCACAGAACCAGCTTCAAGGCATGACATCGATTCCCGATGATCGCCGAACGAGCTAAAAATAAACCATTTGAAAGACGGATGCAAGCCTCACACTAAAAATGGCGTCGATAAACGCGAAAAAGATTAAATCATTGCGCCGTTCATCAACCGAAACGTCCTTTCCCGGGTCAGAATACGATACACGATCAATCCGTGACGACGGGCGGAGACGAGGGCGAGTCGCCTGAAACCGTTTGTTGCGGAGCTGCCGGCGCCGGAGTCGGTGGGAGATAGACGGGCGCCGGCGGAGACGGCTGCAATGAAGCGTCGGCTGAAGCCGGGGGAGCCGGCGGAACATACCCGGGACGCCTGTCCTGTTGCACGGTCGGGCCAGGTTGCGACGGGACGGAAACGGGCGCGTCCCCCTGGTTCGCTGTCCAGCTGTCCGGGAGCGGAGGCGTATAGACGGGAGACGCGCCTTGCGACGGCTGCGACGGCGTCTCGTGCGCGTGATCCGGCGCCGGAGGAACGTAAACCGGCGTTTTCGCATCCTGCGGTTTTTGCGCGGCCGGAGCAGGGGAAACCGGGAAAGGCGCACTCTTCACGGGAATCTTCAGCGGCGCAGCCGGATGCTTCGGCGCTTCCTTCGGCAGCGGGCGTCCAGGGGCCATTTGGACAGAAGGCCCTTGTTTCGGGCGGACGTCCGGAGACACGATTCCCGTCGCCGGTTCGGGCGGAAGAATCACAAATCCTGCCGTGACCGGCGGGATTTCTGAGATCCGTGCAGGACGCTTCGGATCCCAAAGCGGCTTTTTCTCACCGCCGCCGGGGTACATCAGGATGCGCGAGAGTTCCGGATGATTCGGGGCGAGTTCAAGCGTCCGTTTGTAGGCGCTCTGCGCCTCGTCGAAAAAGCCGAGCGCTTCGTACGTCCCGGCGATCGTGAACCAGCAATCCGCGTTGTTGGGTTCGAGCGCTATCGCCTGTTTCAGGATGTCGAGCGCGCGCGTGAAGAAACGCTGATCGTGCAGCCTGCGACCCTGTTCCAGCAGCGTTGGCGGTTTGGGCGTCGGGGACGGTTTCGGAAGGGGGCGCGGCGCTTTTTTTGGAAGAACCGGCTTCTTTTTGCCCTTTTTCGGAGCCTTTTGGGGAGGTTTCGGCTGCGTTTCCGATTCGTGGTGTATGACGCCGTTGGCAAGGCAGGGGAGCGCCTCGCCCGTTAAAAGCATAGCCGCAAGTCCGCAGGCCAGCAGGGGAAACAGAAAGCGTTTCATTTGAGCGGAGCCGCCTTTCTCGGGCCGTAGACGGGCATGGCCACGAGGTCGTTGAGTTGCACCGGGTTTCGCGGGTCTTCGTTGACCAAGCGGACGACCGCCTCGGATTGCTTGACGAAGGTCACTTTCACGTTGCCGACCACGCGCGGTAGAATGATGACCGGATTTTCCGGATCGACCGTAACGTATTTGTCGCTTTGGACCACCTGCAGGATATCGCCCGCGAGCAGCGAATTCTCCCGGCCGAGCGTGATGATGTATTCCCGTTTCTTTCGCGTTGCGTCCGCGGTCGGAGAGATGATTCGTCCCATGACGCGATACCCGTTGTACCCCTTCATGATGTCGTCGAACGCCCCTTTGACGGCGTTCTTGCACGCCTGCCAGTATGTCGAGCCTTCAAATTGTTTCCATGTGGGGCGGCTCATCTTCTGTCCCTTGTCGCCCGGGGTGAGGCGCAACAGGTCGATTCCGTCCTTGTACAGGACATCGAAGAGGGAAAAACCGCGGGCGCTCAGGAAGAAAAGACGGTCGTCGCCGGGATTGAAGGTAAAGCGCGTATCCGTTCCCGTCGTATTGCGGGCTTCCGAAGGGCGCCCCGTTACGGGGTCGTACACGCGCATCCGGAGAGAAATTTGTCCCTTTTGCCAGGAGCCGAGAACTTCGCGTTCCTTTGTCAGGGAACGATACAATTCGAGCTGAACCGCGAACGCGCCGACGCGACTGCCCGGTTCGTCGATCCAGCGGCGAGCCCCGGCCTCGTCGAGGACGCGGACCGATGCGTACGGATATTCCTTGAAAAGCGAGACCAGATACGCGGTGATTTTGTCCCGCAATATGTCGACGGGGTAATATTTGCTCTCCCAGACTTCGAGCGTCGTTTCGTTCAGAGTCGGGAAGATCGCCACGTCGAAAGACCTCTCCGTGACGACAAGCGCGTGGGCGCACGACGAAAGGGGTCCGAGAAGGAAAAGGAAAAGAACCGCTCGCATCAGGAATGTCCTGCTCATATTTTGAACGTCACCTGCCTGACGGGAGGGAAGCGATCTTCTCCCGATATAGATATATGATCGGCGATTCCACTCGCGGCATCAAGAGAGATCCGGGAAGAGAAGCGCGCTGACTTCACGGAAGAAGCCGTCGATGTCTTCTTCCGCGCGAATCGAAATCCGGTCCGCCCTCAGGTACGAGTGGCTGAACTCTCCTTTGTTCACGACGACGATCGTTCCTTCGCACATTGACGGGAGGTACGCAGCCGGGGTGACCACAAGGGAAGAACCCGCGACGAGCATGAGATCGGCTTCATGCGCGAGGTTCTGACACTGCTCCAGATGCTTGACGTTCTCTCCGAAGAAGACGATGTCCGGTTTGATGACGCCGCCGCATTCGCACCGGGGGACGTTCTCCTCGAACGTCTTTCTCTTCGATGTCTCGTAATCGAACGAACGCCGGCAGGAGACGCATGTGCTGGACCAGATGCCGCCGTGTATCTCCAGAACGTTGCGGGATCCGGCCCGCTGGTGGAGCGAGTCGATATTCTGCGTGATGACGCCCGACAGTTTTCCGTCATCTTCGAGGCGCGCGAAAAACCGATGGCTGAACGTCGGCTCCACGGCATCCAGGGCGCGGAGAAATTCGCGATGGAATTCATAGAAGAACTCCGGTTTGCTGTAGAAGAAGTCGATGTCGAAAATCCGCTCCGGATCCACCTTCATCTTCCTGCGATAAATGCCGTTCGGCCCCCGGAAATCAGGTATTCCGGCGCTCGTGGAAAGCCCCGCTCCGCTCAAAAGCACGATCCGATCGCTCTTTCGGATCGCATCGGCGCATCGCTCCGCGACGGTCATGCTCTGAATCATCCGAACCACCTCCGCACCACGCGTATTATACGCGAAGGCGATCGGGAAAAGAAGCCGCATAGTTAATGACTAATTTATGCAACCGCGTGCACGTTGTGCTAGAATCCCCTCAGTTCGTCCAATCTGGAGGTGTGCCCGAATGGCAAATCGCAGGCTCGCATACGGCGTTGATGATCGTCCCCCCTTCCCGATCATGATCCTTGCAGGATTTCAGCACGTTCTGACGCTCTTTGGCGCGACCACTCTCGTTCCTCTTATCTTCGGCCCCGCAATGGGCATGGATGCCACCCAAATCGGCTTTTTCATCTCGTGCGTCTATTTCACCATGGGCGTCGCGACGCTTATCCAGACACATCCGAAGCTCGGCTCGGGACTGCCCATCGTTCAGGGATCGAGCTTCAGTTTCATCCCTCCGATCATGACCATCATTGCGGCCTTCAAGGACGCCGGTCCCGCCGCCATCATGGGGCATGTCGGGGGGGGGCTTATCGTCGGCGGCGCCGCGCTCGCCGTGATCGGCTACACGCGCCTGGTCTCCGCGATCCGCAAGTTCATCACCCCCATCGTGATCGGTCCCACGATCATGGCGATCGGCTTTTCTCTCGCCCCGACCGCAATCCAGTTCAACGCGGCGAAATACTGGCCGGTTTCGCTTCTGGTCGTCGCGTGCATCTTCACGTTCAGCCTCATCAGCCGGCGGAAATACCTGAACATCTTCGCCATTCTCTCGTCGATCGTCATCGCGTATCTCGTGTGCCTGTTCGGCACGATTGCGGGATTCTTTCCGGACGGACACGCGGCTCATGTGAGCCTTTCCGGCGTCGCGTCCGCTCCCTGGTTCCGGGTGACGGGATTCCTGCCGTGGGGAAGCCTGTCCTTCGACGCCCTGTCGATCGGCGCGATGACGGCGGGCTTCTTCGCCGTCATGATCGAATCGATCGGCGATTATCACTCCTGTTCGTACGTCTCGAACCTTCCCGATCCGGATGCGGCGACCATCAGCCGCGGAATCGGAGCCGAGGGAGCGAACTGCGTTCTCGCCGGATTCTTCGGCGCCATCGGGACGACGTCCTATACCGAGAATATCGGCCTGATCGGCCTGACGGGAGTCGCTTCGCGGTGGGTCGTCCGGACAGGCGCAATCCTGCTGATCGTCATGAGCTTCATCGGCAAGCTCTCGGCGCTGATCGCGACGATTCCGAGCCCCGTCATCGGCGGAGCGTATATCGCGCTCTTCGGGATTATCGGAGCGCTTGGAATCCAGGTGCTCCTTCGGGCGGACATGAACAGCCAGCGCAACGTGCTCATCGTCGGATTCGCATTCCTGATGGCCATGGGACTTCCCGGGTGGGTCGAAGCGAACAAGGGCGCCTTCCTGACCCTTGGAATTCCCGGAGAGGTGCTCTGGGCGATTCTGAAGACGCCGATGGCGGTCGCCGGACTCTGTGCGGCCTTCTGGGACAGCATCGTCCCGGGAACGCCGGAGGAACGCGGCATAAAGGCGTAAAAGATCCCAAGACGCGTGCAAGGGACGTCCGAAACGGGCGTCCCTTTGTGTTTAGGACAGGGGCGGAGTCCTTCGCTCTATTTCGGTGATTCATCTTGTGCTTGACAATAATACCCCGGTGCTGTATAAAGTCTCTGTAATCCAGACTGATTTTGTAAGAAAACAAGCGTGCTATAATTACTTTTGTTATGCACTGGGAACGGGATATCCATATGAAGGAGGAGACGGACATGACCAAGAGGCTTGAGGTGTACAAGTGCGAACTCTGCGGCAATATCGTGGAGGTTCTCCATGCAAGCGGCGGCGAACTCGTTTGCTGCGGACAACCCATGAAACTTCTTGAGGAAAAGACTGCGGACGCCACAACCGAAAAACACGTCCCTGTCATCGAAGGAAACAAGGTCAAGGTTGGAAGTGTTCCGCATCCGATGACCGAACAGCATTATATCGAGTGGATCGAAATTATCGGCGGGGACAAAGTCTGCCGGAAGTTCCTGAAACCGGGCGAAGCGGCGGAGGCCGTCTTCGCGGAGTTCAAACCGGAGACGAGCAGAGAGTACTGTAACGTACACGGACTATGGAAGGCGGGGAAATAAGATGATATCCAAGAAGATTCAGGATGCATTTGTCGACCAGATCAATGAGGAGCTTTTTTCGTCGTATCTGTATCTGTCCATGGCGGCATGGTTTGAGTCCCAGAACCTTCGCGGCATGGCGAAATGGATGTACGTTCAGGCAGGAGAGGAACGCGAGCACGGAATGAAGTTCTACGGTGAGATCGTCGAGCGCGGCGGACGCGTGAAACTCACTGCAATCAAGGAGCCGCAGTTTGAATGGAAGACCCCCCTTGAGGCGTTCAAGGCCGCATTCGCGCACGAACAGCACATTACGAAACGGATCAACGACCTGACCGACATGGCCATAAAGGAAAAAGATCACGCGAGCGAGATCTTCCTGCAGTGGTTCGTAAAGGAGCAGGTCGAGGAAGAGGCGAACGCCGACGAGATCGTGAAGAAGCTCGAATTCGTCGGAACGACGAATCACGGATTGTATCTTCTCGACAAGGAACTCGGCGCGCGCGGCGCAGACTAGAATATCATCCGGCGATTCTATCCGGATGCGACGAACGGGGGGACAGGAGCCTTGACGGTCTCCTGTCCCCTTTTTTTTACAGGAGGGAGCGATGATTATGGAGGTGCGGCAACACGATGTCTGCCGCGAAGGGGGCATCGACGCGAGGGCGCTGTTTACGTTGAGTTATGGCGTGTACATCGTGAGCACGGCCCACGAGGGCAGGATGAACGGGCAGATCATCAACGCGCTGATGCAGGTGACGGGAAATCCGATCTGTATCGCCGCGTGTCTTCACCGGGACAACTTCACGACCGAACTGGTGCGAAAGAGCGGGCGGTTTTCCGTGTCCGTTCTGGAGGAGAGCGTTCCCCTCAAGTTTATCGGGGTTTTCGGCTTTCGCTGCGGCCGGGAGTTCGATAAATTCAAGGAATGCACCTATACGGTGGATGAGGCCGGCATGCCGCTCGTGACGGATTATGCGATCGCCGGGATCGAGGCGAAGGTCGTTTCATCCGTGGATGTCCACACGCACACGATTTTCATCGGCGAAGTGGAGCGGGCCGCGATTCTCAAAGAAGGGACGCCCCTGACATACGCGAACTATCACAACATCAAGAAGGGCAAATCGCCCGACAAGGCGCCGTCCTTCGTGTTCAACACACTCAAGTGACAGGAGGAGAAACGGACATGTACCCGCTCGAGATAAAACCGAACGTATTCTGGGCCGGAGTCATCGACTGGACGCTCAGGGACTTTCACGGCTATTCGACCGAGAAAGGGTCCACCTACAACGCGTTCATCGCGAAAGGGACCGATAAAACCGTTCTTTTCGATACGGCGAAGGCGAGCTACACGGATGAATTATTGCGCCGCGTGCGCGAGATCGTCGAACCGGAGAAGATCGACTATATCGTTGTGAACCACGCCGAAATGGATCACACGGGGAGCCTCCCCGCGATGGTCGAGGCGATCCGGCCGGAGAAGATATTCATGAGCAAACCCTGCCACGAGGCTGTCGAGGCGCATTTCGGCCCGCGCGACTGGCCCGTGCAGATCGTCTCGACCGGCGACGAACTGAAGCTCGGCGGCAAGACCGTATCGTTCATCGAGGCGCGGATGCTCCACTGGCCCGACAGCATGTTTTCTTATATTAAGGAAGACAAGCTCTTCGTCACGAGCGACGGCTTCGGGCAGCACTACGCCACGAGCGAGCGCTTCGACGACGAGGTCGATCTCGGCGAGGCGATGCGTCAGGCCGCGAAGTATTACGCGAACATCCTTTTGCCCTATTCGCCGATGATGGTCAAGGCGCTCGACCTGATCGAAAAGCTCAAGCTCGACATCGACATGATCGCGCCCGATCACGGCATCATCTGGCGGTCGCACGTTCCCGAGATCGTTTCCGCCTACCGGCGCTGGGCGACCGGCTTCGCGAAGCGAAAGGCCGTCGTCGTCTTCGATACGATGTGGCAGAGCACCGCGAAGATGGCGGCGCATATCGTCGAGGGGCTCATCAGCGAAGGGGTTCACACGACGTCGATGGACCTTCACGTCACGCACCACAGCGACGTCATCACGGAGCTTCTCGAGGCGAAAGGGTTCGTTCTCGGCTCGCCGACGCTGAACAACGGGTATCTTCCCAGGATGGCGGATACGCTGTGTTACGTGAAGGGACTGCGTCCCATGGGCAAGATCGGCGCTGCGTTCGGCTCCTACGGCTGGGGCGGCGAGTCGGTGAAGCTGCTGAACGCCGAACTGGAGGCGATGAAAGTCGCTGTGGTTCACCCCGGCATCCGCGTGAAGTACGTCCCGCGGGCGGAGGAGCTCGCCCAGTGTTTTGAAATGGGACGGACGATCGGCCGCGCGATCGTGGAATCGACGCCGGAGTAACCGAACCCGTGACAACGAAGCCGCTCGTGACGCAAGAGCGAAACGACGTTCCGGACCCGGAGGCCGCCCGTTGCCTTCGGGTCCTTTTCGACGAACTGTACGACGCCTATACGCGGAGGGAATACGTTCCGCCGGACCCCGTCGAGGCGCTCTATGCGTTCGACGACCCCGGGGACAGGGAGATCGCGGGGCTGGTCGCGTCATGCCTTGCATACGGGCGGGCCGCCTCGATTTCGCGGAGTGTATCGCGTATTCTTTCCCCCCTGACGCCTGCCCCGAGAAAGGCGCTTTGCGCGATGACGGATCGCGACCTTCGGGAACTGTACGGCGGATTCCGCCACCGTTTCACGTCGGGAGATTCGGTCGCCGGTCTGCTCCGGGGCGCCGCCCGCGTCATCGGCGAACGGGGGAGCCTCGGAGCGTGTTTCAGCGCCGCCCTGGCCGGAGGGAGCGATATCGTCCGGGCGACGGAGACCTTTGTCTCGATCCTCAGGAAAGGCGGAGAAATGCGGGATTCCTTTCTGCTGCCGTCTCCGGCGGACGGAAGCGCGTGCAAGCGCCTCTTCCTGTATATCAAGTGGATGTCGCGCCGGGACGCCGTCGACCCCGGCGGATGGGTCGGCATTCCACCGTCTTCTCTCATGATGCCCGTGGACACGCACATCTTCCGCATCGGCCGCACGCTCGGCTTTACGTCCCGTTCGCAGGCGGATCTCCGGGCCTGTCGGGAGATCACGGAAGCCTTCGCCCGGATCTGTCCCGAAGATCCCGCGAAGTACGACTTCTGTCTTTCCCGATTCGGAATCCGGTCCGATCTGAAAATGGAGAACTTGCTCGAGACGTGCGCGACGGTCCTGAGTCACGTCTGATTTCGCCGCAACGCGGCGAGTCGGGAGAGGAGAGGCAGGCGGGATCTGTCTTTCGGTTCGGGCGCGTTCTTTACGAATCCGTGCCGATCTCGTCGCACAGAGGCATGTGGAAGCTCCCGCGAAGCGCGTCCGAATCCCCTTCGGGCAGATGCGGGAGAAGCAGCATGAGCTTCGTGATGATCGCCTCGCGGCTCATGTCTTTTCCCGAGATCACGCCCATCCGGAGCGTCTTGCGCCCGACCTCGTAGACGCTCAGATCCACGCCTCCGTAGACGCACTGCGTCGTGATCACGACCGGGATCGAATGGTTCCGCGCGTGCTCGATCGGCGGCAGCAGGCTCTCGCCGAGATACGGGACGCCCCCCATGCCGAGCGCCTCGATGACGATGGCTTTCGGCTGCATCGCGACCGCAGCCTCCAGATGCCGCGCGAGGAAGCCCGGGAAGAGCGTGACGAGCAATATGGAGCGTTCCATCCGGAACGACGCGCCTCCCCGGAGAAACGGCGCGCTCTCCGCCGGAGTGAACGCGGGGCGATGCCGCAGCGACGGTCGCCCTCCGTCCATCGTTCCGAGGATAGGGTAGTTGATGCTCGAAAAGGCGGTCTGCGTGTGACTCAGGATCTTCTGGGAACGCGGCCCGTGGATGAGGAGCCCTCCGAAAGAGATGGACACGCCCATCTGCTCCCGCTTCGCAAGCTCGCGCACGAAGAGCAGGGAATCGCGGACGTTGTCGATCGCGTCCGTCCCGGGCGCGTCGATCGGGTACATCGATCCCGTCAGAACGACCGGCCGCTCAAACCCCAGAAGCATGTAGGAGAGCGCCGAGGCGCTGTAGGCCATTGTATCGGTTCCGTGGAGAATCAGGAAGCCGTCGGCTTCGTCGCGCCGTTCCAGAACGCACCGCGCAATACGCACCCAGTCGTCCGGGTGCATGTTCGAACTGTCTTTCGAAAGGAGATCCACGACGGAAACCGATCCCGAACGATCGAGATCCGGGATGTGCGACAACAACTGCTCCCCCCGCATCGTCGGCGTGAGCCCCTCGTCGCCGGGGCTTGACGCGATGGTTCCTCCCGTGGAGATGACGCAGAATCTCATGAATCGCTTCCTCCCCGCCTGCGGATGCCGGCCTTCCGGTTCTCCGGGGCCGGGAAAAGCTCGTCAAGCGTCACGAAACGATACCCCTTGCTTCTGAGATCCCGGATGATCGCCGGAAGCGCCCCGATGGTTGCGGTCACGCCGCCGTGCAGGAGCACGACGCCTCCGGGCCGAACGAGGCCGGCGACCTTTCGGGCGATTTCGTCCGGCGGAAGATCGGTGTAATCGCGGCTGTTGAGGGTCCAGTAGACCGTTTGCAGTCCCGCCTCCCTGCCCGCCCTTTCGACGGCGGCGTTTGTTCTGCCGCCCGGGGGACGACAGAAGCGCGGCGTTTGCCCGGTGACGTTGCGGATGAGTTCGGAACATGCGGCATACTCGTCGCGTGCGGCTTCGGGCGAAAGTTCCGTCAGGTTCGGGTGGGTATAGGAGTGATTTGCGATCGTATGCCCCATGTCGCGTATGCGGCGCATCACCTGCCGGTTGAACGCAACCTGCTTGCCGACGACGAAGAAGGAAGCCTTCACCCGGTCATCGGAAAGAACCTTCAGGAGTTCGAGCGTCTTTTCTCCATGCGGGCCGTCATCGAACGTGAGCGCCACCGTCTTTTCGCGGACAACCGCCTCGCAGGCGACTGCGCCCGCGAGGGTGAGAAGGACGCCGAAAAGCGCTGCGAGCGAAGCGAGCAAAGCGAACGTGAAACGGCCGATTCGTTCGTTCATTGCACTGTTATCCGCCGACGGAGCGACGGCCCCGGACTTCATCGACGCACCGCAACAACATCATTCCCCCCACAAAGGTCAACGCGACCACTCCGATGCCGAGCCTCATGGAACCGGTCACCTGCGAGACAAACCCGAAAAGGGCGGGGCCCATGACCCCCGCGAACTTTCCGGAGATGTCGTAGAAGCCGAAAAACTCCGCGCTCTGTCCCTTTGGCGTCATCGACGCGTACAGACTTCTGCTGATGGCCTGCGTTCCCCCCTGCACGACGCCGACCCCGGCGGCCAGAAGCCAGAAGTGCCACGTCCGCGTGAGAAAGACGGCTCCGACCGAAATGGCGACGTATCCCGCCAATCCGAGGAAGATCGCCTGCTTGCTGCCGATGCGGCCCGCGAGGACGCCGAAAAGGACCGCGCAGGGAACGCCGACAAACTGCGTCAGCAGCAGCGCGCCGACGAGGTGTCCCATAGGGATTCCCAGTTGCGAGCCGTAGATCGCAGCCATGTGGATGATGGTCCCGATGCCGTCATTGTAGAGCCAGAAGGCGAGGAGAAAAACGAAGAGATCCCTGTGCGCGCGCACCCGGAAGAAGGTTTGCCGCAGACGGCGGAAACCTTCGGAAAACGACGATCGTTCTCCCGGGCGGAATGTCGCGGACACGGGCTCCCGAACGTTGCGAAGGAGAGGAAGGGAGAAGAGCCCCCACCAGATCGCGACGGTCACAAAAGAGAGACGGATGCCGAGCGTGCCGGGAATCCAGGCGATCATGGCGGCGTTGACGGCGAGGAGAATGCCTCCGCCGAGATACCCGAGCGCGTAGCCCAGGGAGGAAACCTCGTCGCCCAGGTGGACGGGAACCAGAGACGGCAGGAGGGCATCGTAAAAAATGATCGACGCGGAAAATCCGATGGATCCGAGGATGTACAGCCCGAGCGCGAGCGCCCAGTCTCCCGGGCCGACGAACCAGAGCCCCGCCGACGCGAGGACGCCCAGGAGCGTGAACAGCGCCAGAAAGCTTTTCTTTGACGCGCGGATATCCGCGACCGCGCCGAGTATCGGGGCTATCGCGGCGCCGATCAGGAGCGCTCCGGCCGAGGCATAGCCCCACGAGACCGTCGGAAGCGTTCCCGGCAGCGAAGCGGCGGCGACTTCCCGGTAATACACCGGGAGAACGGCGGCCATGATGGTCGTCGCGAAGGCGGAATTGCCGACGTCGTACAGGCACCACGAAAGCACACTCCGCCTTTTCAGAACGGACAGCACGAATGAATCCGCTCCCTTCCGAAGCTGTATCACTCTAGCACAAAACCGAAGCTTCCGTATGCCGATGCTATAATGCACGCAAACAGTGAATGAAAGGGGCGGACAGGATGCGCAGCAAACGTCCGGACTGGGATACGTACTTCATGATGGTCGCCGCCGTCGCCTCGACGCGAAGCACCTGTCTCCGGCGTCAGGTGGGAGCCGTGATCGCGAGGGACATGCAGATCATCAGCACCGGGTATAACGGCGCTCCGAAAGGGCTGCCGCATTGCGGCGAGGTCGGGTGCCTGCGCGAACTTCTGGGCATTCCTTCGGGAGAACGCCACGAAATCTGCCGCGGCTCGCACGCCGAAATCAACGCGATCGTCCAGGCGGCCTCGGTGGGAACCCCCACGTCGGGGGCGACGATCTATTGCACGCACGAGCCGTGTTCCTTCTGCACGAAGGCCATCATCAACGCGGGGATCCGTCGGGTCGTATTCGTACGGTCCTATCCCGACCCCCTCGCTGTCGAACTGCGCGCTCAGGCGGCTCTTTCCGTCGAACGCCTTCCGGACGCCGTGCTCGACGCGATGGCTCCGTGTCTCGAATGAACCGGAACCGGACGGAAAACGGACTCTATCTCAGGGAGGGAATGACAGATGGAACTTTCACGATCCGCAACGCTTGAACTTCTCCGGAAGCATAACAGGGACGAGGGGCACATCCGGCATGCGCTGGCCGTCGAGGCGACGATGCGATGGTTCGCCCGGAAAGCCGGCGCCGACGAGGACCTCTGGGGAATAACCGGATTGATCCACGACATCGACTGGGAGGAAATGCAGGCGACCCCGCATCTGCACACGAAGGAAGGGGCGAAATGGCTTCGCGCGGAAGGGTACCCCGAAGAGATCGCCCGGGCCGTCGAAGCGCACGGATGGGGGATCTGTTCCGACGTCGAGCCGAAAAGCCCGATGGAGAAGACGCTCTTCACGATCGACGAACTCACCGGAATGGTCATCACGGCCGCGCTTGTCCGTCCGAGCCGTTCCCTGTCGGATCTCGAGGTCAAATCGGTGAAGAAGAAGTGGAAGGACAAGGCGTTCGCGCGCGGCGTCGACCGGGACCTGATCCTGAAGGGAGCCGATATGATGGGCGTGCAGCTCGACGATCTCATTCAGGGCGTCATTGAGGCGATGCGTCCCGTCGAAAGGGAACTCGGGCTCGGACTTCCCGGATAACCCGCCTTCGTCGGTATGATTGCGGATGCTCCTACGGGGTATGATTGCTACCATTGTGAACGAGACACAGTGAGTATACGAGCAGGAGGGGCGTCCATGACGATACGAGTGCTGCTTGCAGATGATCATCCGCTGACACGGGCCGGACTGTCGGCATATCTTCAGAAGGAAACGGGAATCGAACTGGTCGGAGAGGCGGAAGACGGCATCGCGGCCTGGGAGCTAGTTTCAAAGCTGCGGCCCGACGTGGTGCTTCTCGACATCCGGATGCCCGGCGCCGACGGAGTGACGGTCGCGCGGCAGATCAAGGAGGCCGGGCTCCCTGTCGCGGTGATCATGCTCACATCCTACGACGCGCAGCAATATGTCCTGGCGTCGTTGCGAGCCGGGGCCAAGGGATTCGTCCTCAAGACGGTCACCCCGGACAACCTGGCCCGTGCGATCCAGACCGTCGCGCGCGGCGGGCTCTATCTGGACCCCGAGGTCGCGTCCGCGGTCGGAGACCGCGACTTCACTCCCGAACCGCTTTCCGTCCGGGAACGCGAAGTCCTCATTCTCGCCGCGAAAGGGCTTTCCAGCAAAGAGGTCGCGTCCGACCTGTTCATCAGCGAACGGACCGTTCAGACGCATCTTGCTTCGATCTACGACAAGCTCGGCGCGCGAAACAAGACGGAGTCCCTGCTTCTTGCGCTCAAATACGGCGTGGTGACGCTCGAGGAACTGCTTGAATGAGACGACATCTCCTTGTCGTCCTGACGCTTTCCATTCTGCTGCCCATGTTCGCCGTGCTCCTCGTCGCGGGGTTCGGCCTCGTTCATCACCAGTGGGCGGTCGAGTTCGTCGCACGCTCCTACGTGGAAGACCTTGCGGAAAACGTGGCGTCCCGGATCAGTCGGGACGCCGGTCCGTATTTTCCGACGGATATGCATCGCTTCCGGATTTTCTCCTGGGGGCCGTCTCTTCCCGGATGGGTCGCCGTCCTCGCGGCCGACGGCAAGGTCCTGATGGCGTCGCCCGGCGTGCGGAATCTGGCGGCGCTCTGGCGTCCCGAACTGCCGTTCGGGAAGGCCGTCGAGGTTCGGGACAAGCAGGGGGAACGATATACGATCGCAGTGTATCCGGTCGACGAGGGATCGCGCTATGTCGTGGCGGCCGTCGCATGGAACCAGTTACTCGGGCCGCTCGTCCGAATCGGGCATCTCTGGCCGATCCTGATCGTTCTGATGACGCTTGCGAGCCTTCTCGCGATCTGGGCCCTCTGGCGATGGCTGATCGTGCCGCTGCGAAATATGGATATGGAAATTTCCGCTCTGCGGTTGGGACGGGATCTTCCACGAGCCGATGATCCGCAGGCGGTTTTGGAGGTCGGGCGGATCCGCCTGGCGCTTTTTCGTCTGGCGACTGCGGCCATAGAGCGGAACGATCTTCGGAACCGGTACGTAACGGATATCGTCCGGGTGCAGGAGGACGAGAAGCGCCGCATCGCGCGGGAACTGCACGACGGACCGCTGCAGGACATCACGGCGATGATCCAGCAGGTGCGCCTTTACCGGATGCCCGGCGCTGAAGAGGAACGGGGACGGCATCTGAATCTCGTCGAGGAAACGGCGCAGACCGCCGTCAGGGAGCTCCGGGCGATGTGCGACGAGTTGTCTCCTCCGTGGCTGGAACTTGGAGTCGCCGCCGCGCTGACGGGGCTTGCGGACCGTCTCTCGCGGACGTTCGCAGTCCGGGTTCTCGTCGAGGCTGACGAAACCCTCGAAACGACGCCCGAGCGGGTGCTCGCGATTTTCCGGATTCTGCAGGAAGCTGTTTCCAACGCTGTCCGTCATGGAAACGCGACGGAGATCACCGCGGAGATCGGACGCGAAAACGGAAGCGTCCGTTTTACGATTCGCGATAACGGAACGGGTTTCACGCCGGATCTCGACTTTGAACATTTACGTGTCGAGGGGCACCGGGGGCTGGCGAATATGATGGAACGAATGACCCTGCTTGACGGAACGATGACAATCGAATCGGATGCGGACCGGGGAACGCTGCTTGTGTTCTGTTTTCCGGACAGGCCGCCGGACGAATCGGGGCTTGTCCGCACGGAAGGGATTCGAAAGGAGGGTGGCCCGCGGGCCGATGACGGCCCCGGGGAACGCTGATGAGACTGACGGTTTTGGGAGCCGCCGGAGAGGTGACCGGGTCGAATTACCTCATTGAATGCGCCGGAAGCAGAGTCCTTGTCGATTGCGGAACCTTTCAGGGCCGCGACGACGAAACGCGGAACAAGACCCCATTCCCCTTCGCTCCCTCTACGCTGAACGCGGTGTTGCTCACGCACGCGCATCTGGATCACTCAGGCCGGATACCCCTCCTCGTCAGGCAGGGCTTTTCCGGAACCATCCGGGCGACGCTGCCGACGCTGGACCTTCTCGACGTCCTCTGGCGCGATTCGGCGAATCTCATGCGTGAAGAGGCCGAGTGGAAGACCCGAAAGAACGAGCGGAAGGGTATTCCGCCCGTTGAACCCCTGTATTCTCTCGATGATGTGGAAAAGGCCCTGTCATATCTCTCGCCGGCGAGCTACGACGAACGGATCAACGTCGCGCCGGGAATCGCGGTGCGTTTCCGCGATGCGGGGCATATCCTCGGGAGCGCGATTCTGGAGGTCCAGCTTACGGAAGGGGACGAACGCGTAACGGTCGTTTTCAGCGGCGACCTCGGACCGCAGAAGACGGTGATGGAACGCAATCCCGCCATCATCACCGAGGCGGATTACGTCATCCTTGAATCCACGTACGGCAACCGGCTGCACAAATCGAACCTCGAAAGCCGCGAGGAATTCCGTTCTGTCATGAAGGAGGCGCTATCGGCCGGGTCGAAGGTCATCATCCCGACGTTCGTTGTCGACAGGGCGCAGCGGATCCTGTACGAACTGATGCTATTGCAGAAGACGGGAGCCATGGACAGCGCGCCGATCTACTTCGACTCGCCGATGGGCGTGAAGGCGACGGAGATTTACCGGAAGCATACCAACGTCATGTCCTCGGAGATTCAGTCGTGGACAGCCAGAGACGTCGATCCGTTTAAGCCGGACAACCTGCAGTACGTCTCGGAAGTGAAGGAATCGCAGGCGATCAACGAAGTGCGGAATGCGATCGTCCTCGCCGGAAGCGGGATGTGCACCGGCGGACGCGTCGTGCATCACCTCAAGCACGGAGTCTGGGATCCGAACAACCACGTCGTCTTCGTCGGATACCAGGCGAAGGGAACGCTCGGACGGCGTCTGGTCGACGGCGAGACGAACCTGCGGATCGCGGGCGAAGACGTGTCCGTCAAGGCGAAACTTCATACCATCAACGGGTTTTCGGCGCACGGAGACCGGAACGATCTTCTGACCTGGGCCGCGAATTTTATTCCGGCTCCGGGAGACGGCGCCGCCGGCCCCGTTTTCATCATCACGCACGGCGAACCGGACGCTTCGGAATCGCTCGCGGAAGGGATCCGTGAAATCGGCCGACCGGCGATCGTTCCGACGCCGGGGCAGGAGATCCTGTTGTCATCCCGACGGGAAGAGGCTGAACGCGAAATCCTCCGGGTGATCCCCGCGGCGAGCGCGACGGATTCCGTGGAACGTCTGCTCTCCGAGATCGCCGTCCTGGCGTCCGCAATCAAGGAGCACGCGGGCCCGGGAAAGGATTACGCGGATATTCTGCCCCTTCTCCAGTCGAGCAGGACATTGCTTGAAACCGCGGACGGGCGCATTGCGAAGGAGGCTGTTCCGGGATCGAAGTCCAGGGGATAGAAGTTTTGAAAAATCGCCTTTTCGGAACTCGTTTCGGCCCGGGAAGCGTCCGACACACTAAAAAACTGGAGGCGCGATTCTGTCCGCGCTCCCTGAGAACGGCGGGGAAGGCTGAAAGGGTGGTTCCATGAAACGAAACGTGCGCTTCTGGGGCGCCGTGCTTGCGGGAAGCGCCGCCCTTGCGGCGGCGCTTCTGTACGCA
The DNA here is from genome assembly GCA_964630155.1 of uncultured Synergistaceae bacterium. Classification (GTDB taxonomy): domain Bacteria; phylum Synergistota; class Synergistia; order Synergistales; family Aminobacteriaceae; genus CALFXN01. The sequence continues at coordinate 17,691 of CAZVUT010000012.1, read as the reverse complement.
GGCGGCGAGCCGGACGGGCGACGTCTCTCGGCGGCGATTCCTCCACCCCGGGAAGGGATTCCGTATCTCTTCGTTCTCGGACACGGGAGAGCCTTTGAAAGCATACGAAAGGCGACGAAAAGCCAGATCGGGAACTCGTCTGTCGCGGACTTTCTCTCTCTCCTTTCGGGCGCGGAGCGCGCGGTTCTCCTGGCCGAGCCGGGAGCGGGAAGATCCTCATGCAGCGCGGCGGCGTTTTTTCCCCGAGCCGTCGCCGAAGCGGTATCCCGCGGCGCGACACCTGAAGCGTGGAGCGCAATGGGGTTTACGGTGAGTCTTGATTCGGGAGGAGCACGGGTTTCGAGGGGTGCGGGCGGAGGGATCCTTCTCCGCGAAAGCGGGTCAATGGCGCTTCTTGCCTCGGACGAGGGGCGATTGGGGCGAATGCTGGCGACACTGGAAGGGACGATGCCGCAGATCGACGCCCGTTTCGACGTTGAGCCCCTCTGGCCGAATCACCTGCGTTTCTTCGACGGAGGGCTTCTCGCCCACTGGGCCACCCTCTCGGGTTTCGTTCTCAAGCCCGGCGCGGTGATGCTCGACGCCGCGTGGAAGCAGGACGGTCCGTTCGGTCGGCTCCGGTGGAAGCTGGGCGGCCTTTCGGCGCTTTTCCCCGACGGAACGGCGGATCCGTTGCGGCCCGTGTCCTGGAGCGACGCGCTGATCGCACCCAGACCGCTTCTGCTGGCAGGCGGCATTTCGCCGGGAATCCTGTCCCCGGGCCGCCTTCGCGCTGTCGGTCTTCAGAATATTGCCGAAGGGGTGGGGCTCGAGCGGGGGGAGACGATACAGTTCCTTTCGGGTCCCATCGTGGCCTGCATCGGAGGAAGCGCCCGTTTTCTCGTATTCTCCCTGCCCGGAATGATCCTCCAGTTCCCCGACAGGGGAAATTCGGCGCACAAGGTAACCCGAGCGTTCTGGAACAAGGACTGGAACCTCCTCGTTCCCGCCGTCGAACGGGTCGACGGATACGAATCCGGCGGGACGGCTTCCACACCCTTCTCGCTTGTTGGGCTCTCGAACGCCAACAACGCGATCTATGGCGTTCTCGACAGAGAGTATCTCGCCGAAGGGAAACGATTTCCCCTTCGTTCCGAAGCGCCGGTTCTCAGGGAATTCACGCGTTCCGTCGCGTGGCTTCACGTGAATACGGAGCGGTTCGACGATGTGATGGAATCGCTGACGCAGGCGGGCATGGCCGCCGAAAAGTTCGGCGCAGCCGCCGATTCGCTGTCCGGGCTTCGCGAGACGCTGTCGTGCGTTCGGGGTCTGGGAACGCTTTCCGTCGTCCTTCCCGCGCTCGACGAAGGCGTTGCGGAATGGACGTCGCCGACGCAAGATCAGTCCGGGGTTCCGTAATGACGAAACGACACGGGATATAAAGGAGTCGGTTTCATGGAGAGACATGCATGCTACTGGTTCGTCGAAAACTCGCCCTTTCCGTGGGAGTCGGAAGTGATCGGTTCCCTGGCGGCGGCTGCCCGCGAACGCGGCGAGGACATCTCGGTTCTCTGCGCCGGAGGGACGGAGAATATCGGGGGGGACGCCGTGTCATGGGCTTCCCTGAACGCCATGGAACGTTCGCTCATTGTTGGAACGCGAGGCTCGCTGTGGCATCTCTGGGGACCTCCTCCGAAGTGGTGGCCCGCCGTCCGCCTGCGGGCGCGGACCGTTCACTCGTCCATGGACCCGGTCCCGCAGTGGCGGGGACATCCGACGTCGCTCTTCCGCTCCACGGCGGGACGAGGCGAGTTCTTCATTCCGCCGGCTTTTGATTACCGCGTTCCCATGGAACAGGAGGGCGGAGCTTCCGACGAGGCGAAGGCCCTTGTGCTCGCATGCTCCCGTTCCGGCGGCCTGTACCCGGGATTTCGCGATATCGTCCGGCAACTCGGGAAATCGGTCTACTCGCTTCCCTTCCCGGGCGTTTCCGTTCCGTGGAGCATCCCGATGGCGTCGCACGGCGACGCGGTCCGCCGTTTCGACCGCACCGGCGGCGTCCTGCTGATTCCGACAGTGACGGAATCCCTTGCCCTGCTGTCGGCAAGGGCCGCGCTTTCAGGGGTTCCGACAGTCGCTCCGTCATCGCCGTTCCTTGCCGAACTGCTCGGCGATGACGGGTATCTGGTTCCTGCCGACAACGCGTTGTCCGGGTGGAAGAACGTCCTCGAGGACGCGTTCGGCGAAGCGGGACGCGGCGTCGCGGCGCGGGCGCGCAGGCGGATTCGGGAGAACTATCCGCGGGAACGGGGCGGAGAAGCGCTGGAACAGCTGTACCAAACGCTTCGCGGCGAAAAATGACCGTACGTACGGGCTTTGTGCGGGCGGTCTCCCGGGCCGTCGCGCCGGTGTGGGCCGCGGGAATGCTTGCCCGGATGTTGGATTGCGGAATCCGCTGCGTCGGACCGAGGAAGGCCGTCGGACTGCTCAATCTGGCCCGGGCGTACCCGGAGAAGGACGAAGCGCAGCGTCGGGAGATCCTTCGCGGAGTATACCGTCACATCACGCTGACCGCGGCGGAATACCTCTGCCTCGTGAATCATCCCCGGTCGGTCTTTGACTGGGTTCCGGAGATCGAGGGGGAGCAGATCCTCCGGGATCTCCGGGCGCGCGGAAAGGGCGCAGTGATTCTTTCCGGACATTTCGGAAACTGGGAAATGCTCGGAGCGTGGCTGTCGCACAACGGGTATCAGACGGAGGTCGTCGCGCGAAATCCCGATGCCCCGGATCTCTCGGAACTCATCGATTCTTTCCGGACTGCGGTGGGTGTGAAGACGTTCGACAAGACCGTGAGTCTGAAGATGATTCTCGCTCACGTCAAGCGCGGAGGATTCGTCGGGATCATGCCCGACCAGGCGTGGTCTCCGGTTCACGGGATACCGTCGGTGTTCTTCGGACGTCCGTGTTTTACGGCGCCGGGACCTGCGGCCGTGGCTGTTCTCGCCGGCGTCCCGATCGTTCCGATTGCAGCGGTCCGGACGGCTCCGTTTCGCCATCGCGTCATCATCGGACGGCCTTTTGAGGCGGAACCCGGAAACGACAGGGACGACAGGATCAGAAAGACGATCCTGCGGGTGGACCGGACGCTTGAAGACATCGTCCGGGGGCATCCGGAACAGTGGCTCTGGCTCCACAGGCGCTGGCCCCGTTCTCCGGGGGATATCGCTTGAAAGAATGGGCCTGAAGTGTTAGTGTTAATAGTCCAAAGAGCGGAGGAAAGGGGAGGGATGCTCCATGATCTTTGAACTCATGTCGAAGGGAACGATTGTACGGTTGCCCGATGACCGCACCGGATTGCCGGAGCGCAAAGAGGTCCATGTGATGCTGCTGCTCCCTTTCAATCGCTTCATTCTGGGAACGCCCGGCATCCGGCGAACGGACGAATGGGTGCTGGGGAAGCTTGGGAGCGAAGACACGAAAGAAGTTTTTCTCTATGACAGTCGTGCGGTTGTCCTGCCGCTTGGGGACAACGGAAGCGTCACCCTTTCCCGGGATGTCGTCGCGAACCTGCGCAGCCATTTGTTCTCGCAGATGCTGCCTCCCGGAGAGCACCTTCCGGCCGCGCTCATCGTCCGGAGCCTGATGCCGGGCGGCGCCCCGCTGGACGACGAAGTCGTCAAGAGCGAACAGCCTTTTTTCGAGGCCCTCGATAAGGACGAGATGTCCCGGATGGCGTATTGGGGAATCCGTTTCGCGCTCTCGCGCGGAGACTACGGAGCTGTGACCCGTGTGAAGACCTGGCTCAAGAACGCGATGGGCGTCTTTGAGGACGGCGTTCCCCCGAAAGCGTGGTTTTCGCTGACGGATCTCCCGGGGCGAAAGGACATCGGGGAGATGGAATCGTATTCCTTTACGCTGGACGACCTTCAGCGGATGCATTCGCAGAGCTCCCGCCCAGTCGTTCTGTACAGCAAGACGGGGTATCTCATTCTCGCGGAGCAGCCTGTGGATAACACGGAGACAGCTTTCAGAATATGGATGTATCTTCCCGTGCAGATCTGGAACGAGCTTCGCGAAAAGAGAAAGCTCTCCATCCGGGAGATCGTTGCGGCCACATGGGGGTATCTGGACGCGCTGGACGCGGTCGTCGAGCGTGGACGGTACGCTTCCGGAGTGCAGCACCTGTCCTCGGTCAACGGATCGAGGTAGACCTGTTCCATGCCGAACCGAAAAAAAGAGCGAAGACCGCCGCGGCGATCTCCGCTCTTTTTTTCGGTCCGGCCCTCAGTGGCCGAAAAACATGTACAATCCTCCCGCAACGACGATTCCGATAAGAAGCCACTGCACGAGTCCCATCTTCCTTACCTGCGTCTCCGCCATGATGCTCCTCCTCGTTTCCCCGTTTGTAAAAATTCCGCATCTTCGCCGGGGTGACGGTGTTCCATGAATTGTACTCAACCTGATCCGATCGGCAAGGAGACTAAAGCTCGAATAATTACGGCAAATCGGAAAAAAGCAGCAAGAACAGCCGAATGCCTTCATGGTTCTCGACGCCGCGTCATCGTTCTCACTCATGCTCTCTAAATCATGGTTTTCCCGGCAAAAGCACTAAAATCGTGAAAAGCGCGGCTTTCCTCCCGTTTCAGCGAGGAATACAATGAAAATTAGAGAGGATGCGATACCTTGAAACGACTCTTTGCGACGCTGAGTCCGTCGGAACCGGTACAACAGGCTGATGCATGGGTCGTTGTCGATGTGCTTCGCGCGACGACGACAATGACGGCATTTTTCGACGCCGGAGGAGAGGTTCTCTTCCCCGTCGGGGATGTAGCGGACGCGTTTCGCCTGCGCGAGCAACTTGGAGAGCGCTGTATGCTTCTTGGAGAGCGTGAATGCGTGAAGGTTCCGGGGTTTGACGCGGGAAATTCTCCCTTCGAGATGACGTCCGACATGGTTGCGCGTTATCCGGTCGCCGTCATGACCACGACAAACGGCACGAAGGCCGTTCATCGTGCGGCCGCAGCAGGCGCGACGGTTCTGGCGGGGTGTTGCCGCAATGCCGCAGCGATCGCGTCGCGTCTGGAAGGCCTGGAGACCGTCGGCATCCTCTCGGCCGGGAGGCTCGGACGTTTCGCCCTCGACGATACGCTCTGCGTCGGGCTCATCGCGGACCGCATCATTTGCCGTTTGAGGCCGGATACGGCCGATGACGGCGTTCTGGCCGCACTGGACCTCTATCGGACCCATGCCGGGGCAATGGAGGCGGGGTTGCGCCGGGCGGAGCACGCGATGCTTCTCGACAGGCTCGGTTTTTCCCGGGATATCGCCTTCGCCGCCGAAGCCGACGTCTCCCGCTCTGTGCCGGAACTTGAGGAACGGGACGGACATGTGTGTTTCGCGCTGAAAACCGCCCGTTGTCCCGACTGAAGGAAGGGATGCGGCATCCGATGTCGTCCCGATCGAACGCGAAAACGAGTCGAGACGCCGGCGCGTCCCGGAAGCGACGGCATCTTTGCCGTATACGGGAGTGGCCCCCGGATCTTTTCGCCGCGCCTGCCGTGAAGAGCCATTTCGTTCAGGATGAAGCTCCTTTCATCGTGGAATCTGCGATCGCAGGGGTGATGTCATGAGAGAAAGCGTTCGCAAGGGGTTTTCCCTGTGTGTTCCGATCTGTGTCGGCGTGTTCGCGTACGCCGGCATCTTCGGAGTTCTCGCGGCGGCGAAAGGCGTTCCGGCCTCTCTGGTCGTGCTGATGGGGGCTCTGGTGTTTTCCGGATCCGCGCAGTTCGTCATCGTCGACATGTGGGGGAGCGCTTCGCTGTGGACGGTTCTCGGCGCCGTCGCTTCGATGAATCTGCGGTATCTGCTGATCTGTGCGTCCGTGGAACCGTTGTTCGCGGGAAAGTCTCTCTTTCAACGCATGTTTCGGGTGCATCTGGTTGCGGACGAGAACTGGGCCGTCGCCATGGCGGCGCAGACTGGTGAGTCGGAAAAGGCGGATATTCTTCTGGCGGGCGGGATTGCACTGATGCTCTCTTGGCTGGCCGGATCTCTTGCCGGTCGATTTGCAGGCGGGTGGATTCCGGCGCCGGAGCGCTTCGGCCTTGACTTCGCGTTCCCGGCGCTGTTTGCGGCCCTTGTCGTCTCTCTGTGGAAGGGAAAGCAGGATGTGCTCCCCTTTATCGTTGCGGCTTCGGTCACAGCGGCCGTCGATTTCGTTTTTGGCGGGAGCTGGAGCGTGCTCGCGGGAGGAGTATGCGGCGCGGCCGCAACGGGCTGGAAGGGGAAAAATCGTTCATGACATTCGCGGACGGTCTGTCGGTTATCCTTGCATGCGCGGCCGTGAACTTCGTTTTGCGATTCGGAGGCGTGCTTCTCTCAGGGCGTCTTCGGAGCGATTCCCGCATCAAACGCATCCTCGACGCAATTCCGTCGTCCATCATGCTCGCGTTTACGGTCCATGCGATGAAAGGTTCCGGGATCGAGGGAATCTGTGGTATCGTTGTCACAGTCTTCTTCATGAAACGCAGCGGCAGTCCGTTGCTCGCGATGACGTCGGGCGTGGCTGCGGTGGCGTTGTTGCGGTCGTTTTTCAGATAATGACGGGAGGGAAAAAGACGATGACCGAAAGAAGCCTGGAGACAATCGATACGCCGGCCCTGCTCATTGACAGGGACCGGCTTGAACGGAACTTTGCGTGGATGCAGGAAAAGGCGGACCGTTTCGGGGTGAAGCTGCGGCCTCATACGAAGACGCACAGGTGTCCGGCGCTCGCCCGAAAGCAGGAGGAACTCGGCGCAAAGGGGATCACCGTCGCAAAGCTTGGAGAGGCGGAAGTCATGGCGCGGGAGGGATTGACGGATATCTTCATCGCGAACGAGATCGTCGGCCCCATCAAGCTGCGACGTCTTCGCGCCCTTGCAGAGACAGGGATCCGGCTCGCCGTTGGAGCGGACAATTCCGTCCACGTGGACATCCTCTCGCAGGCATTCCGTGATTCTTGCGTCCGGCTGGACGTCCTCGTGGACGTCGATACGGGAGACCCCCGGACGGGGATGCCGCCCGGAGACGGTGTGCTCGACCTGGCGCGGCGCATCGCGCGTGCTCCCGGGCTTCGGTTCCGCGGGATCTACACCCACGACGGACAGAGCTACGATGCGGCGGATTCGCGATCGGTCCTGGAAATTTTCAAGGAAAGCCAGACGCAAATGCTCCGGATGGCCGACAGAATACGAGGCGACGGGATCGACGTCGAAGATATTTCGGTCGGTTCGACGCCTTCGCTGATGATTGCGGACATCCTCCCCGGAATCACCGAAATCCGTCCCGGAACGTACGTTTTCCTTGATGCGGATCAGGCGCAGGCGCTCGGGACCTACGAGCATTGCGCGCAGTCGGTTCTCGCGACCGTCATCAGCAGGCCGACCGCGTCGCGCGTCGTCCTTGACGCGGGAACGAAAGCGCTGACCTATTACGTCCAGACGGAAGGAATCACGCGCGCACCGGGACACGGCAGGATCAAGGCGCATCCGCAGCTCTTTCTGGACAGGCTCTCCGATGAACACGGCTCCTTCGAGATTCCGGAAGGAACCGGGATGGACTATCGCATCGGCGACCGGATCGAGATCATCCCGAACCACGCGTGTCCGACGACGAATCTGTACGACGTCATGTATCTCGTCTCGGGTTCCCGGGTCGTCGATGAATGGCCCGTCCTGTGCCGGGGAAAGTCGCAGTGAGGTCCGCGCCGGAAGCATGAGGCTGTTTCTCGTTCGTCACGGAGAGGCGCTGCCGAAGACCGCGGATCCGCTGCAACCGCTGTCCCCGGAAGGAAAACGTTGTGCGGTGCTCGCCGCCGACGCGCTTCTGCGCGCGGGGGCGCGTCCCGTCGCCCTGCTGCACAGCGAGAAAATGCGCGCGACGCAGACGGCTGCGATCATCTCGCGCGAGCTGCCGGGACACCCTCCCGCACAGCTCCGGAGGGGACTCGCCCCGGAGGATCCGGTGGACGAGTGGGAAGCGGAAGCTGCGCTGGCGCGAACGGACATGGTGATCGTGGGGCATATGCCGTTTCTTCCGCGGCTCGCCTCGCTCCTGGTCACGAAGGACCAGGAGCGGGCGCAGTTCGCGTTTGAAACGGGAGGCGTGTTGTGTCTGGAACGGATCGATTACGGATCGTGGACCGTTCGATTTCTGTTCGCCCCATCGCTTGCGTCGACAAGCGGCGTGGCGTTTCTACCTGACGGACTCCAGAAACGCGAGTAGCCGTCGGTTCAAGCGATCCGCGTTCTCCATCATGACGAAATGTCCGCCCGAAGGCCATTCCTCGTATACCAGGGAAGGATTCAGGGCGTAAAGGTATTCCCTGTGTCCGGGCAGCTCCTGACGCGCCGTGAATTCCGCATAGACCGCGAGCGTCGGAACCTGCACCGGGCGTGCGTCGGTCCATCGTTTGGGGCGCAGGAATTCGAGCATCGCGCTTCGCGCGACGTGCGGCGGCGTGGCGGACATTCGGGATCGGATCCAGTTTCGCATCGGTTCCGGCGTTTCCGGAGCGAAGAGCATGTCGATAAACATCGCGCGGGCTTTGTCGATGGATTTCGGATGTGCGTCGGCGAAAGGCGCGCCGAACCCGGCGAAAAGCTTTTCCAGGGCGACGCTTTCTTCGGGAGTCCGCGGAACGCGGCAATAGGCCCCGTCCACGTTGACCAGTCCGGCGACCCGTTCCGGGCGCCTGAGCGCAAAGGCGCGCACGATATCCCATCCCAGGCTGTGCCCGACGAGTACGGCTCGTTGGATGCGCAGTCTGTCGAGCACGAGCGAAACGGAGTCGACAAGGAGATCTCGAGTATATGCGATCCGGGGCGCCGAGCTTTGTCCGTGACCCGGAAGGTCCATGACGATGACGCGGTGGTGTTTCGAGAGCGCTTCGGTCTGTCGTGACCAGAACGAGCCGTCGCAGCTCCATCCGTGGACGAGAAGAACGGGAATACCGCCGGAGCCGGTATCGGAATACGCAATCCGCATGGCCCCGGGGCCGGTTGCGAAGTGCGGCTCCGCCATGGCGACCGTCGGGAGAAGCAGGAAAAACACTATCAGAGACACGCAGAATGTACGTTCGCTACGTTTCATGATGCACGCTCCTTTTGGTTTAACGGGTTCGAATGGCTGCGGGAACGGGAAAACGCTCCGCAAAGCGTCCGGGGTGCGAAAACGGGCGCCGCGCGGAGCTTTCGTTGCGACATTTCTGTGGGGCCTAGAGGCTTTGCCTCGGGGAAGAGAAGAGGTAGAAATCCGAAGGTTCCAGTTCGCCATCCTCTATCCTGCATGCGGGGAGCGCCACGACGTCAGGATCGGCCACAGCTTCGGGCGGTTCCTTCCATTTTCCGGATTCAAGACGTTTCAGGAGAGACTCCATTTTGGAGGTTTCCCCCGAAAACGATTTGAATTCTCCGTGTTCGTCGCACCAGCGTTCCGCTTCGGTGAGTTCGTCGCTGGAGATGCGCACCTTCCTGTTGATTGCGATGATCGTGTCTCCCAGAAAGGTGAGGGAGCTGAAATCCGAAAAATACAGAAAACGGATAAAGGGCTTCGCCCGTTCAACCTGAGCGCCTGAAACAAGAGTCGTCATATCTCGTATCCTCCCAATCGTCGGTGCCATTTTGTGCAACTGGTTCCGGTACATAAGGTAGCATATTCAGAATAAATAATCGAGTCTCAAGACTCTTTCGAGTCATGGATTATGCCTCAAATTTCTTCCGGCGTCAACCAAAAATGGCGCATTTTTAACGATGACGCCGGTTTGTCCTCTAAAAACAGCATTTTATATATAGATTATATGAAATAATAAACTATTTTTGAATTCATTGCGCGTACGCTGGTCGCTTCCGACCGAAACAGTCAAGACCGTGACGTGTTACTTTTCGTTCCTTCGACCGAGACGATCTGGCGTTGTGCGTTATTCCTTCATGACGGCGGCATCTTCCCGGCTCGGCGGAGAATCGGCGGGACCTTCACTGGCTAACGACAATTACACTTCTCCATGCCCAACAGACGATCGCCGGACTCGAAGCCGACGTACGATGAAGTCGGATCTGGTCAACCGGCTTTTGTCCGAGTTCGCCGTCGGTCCGAGGGAGAGCGGCGGGCTGTTCGACGGGGTCGACATGCGCCCCGTTCCTCCCAAAAAGAAGCCGAAGGCCCAGGCTCCGATTCCTGTCCGAAAGGCGTTTCGGGACTTGACGCGCGGGGGGGTCGAAGCCGAAGAATCCCAGGTCTGGGACGAGGCGAAGCAGCGGCTCGTCGCCGCAGGACGGAAACCGGAGGTCGCCGACGCGGAAGCGGCGGAGTACGCCCGGCGGGTGCGCGTCGCCGCGGAGCGGGAGGAGTCGCGCGGGGCGGGGGTGCGGAAGGGGGCGGCTGGAGAGAAGGCGAGTTTCAATCAGCCGATCGATGCGAGCGTGAATCCGGACGAAAAGGTTCCGGTGCTGGATATTTCGGGGGTAACGAAGTCTGCGCAGGGTGCGCAGTCGGCCGACATTCTTTCCCGCCTAAAGGGGCTGTTAGGAAAAAGTCCTTTTATTTCGCGGGATGCCGCCGGAATCATTACCGTGCCGAGCAGGAGAAACTACGCCATGTGGTCTTCTCAAGCAGAAAAAACCATTCGGCGGAAGGTAGGGAAAAACGTGCCGCAGCGGTTCTTTCCATCGCAGATCTGATCAGAAATGCGACTCTGATTGAAAGTGCGCCTAACGCTAAGGTTGAGAAAACAGGAGTGGCCGCCTATCATCGTTTTTACGTCCCCGTTGTTTACAATGGGAAGAGTTTTACGGTCAGGATAGTCGGGGAGGAACGGAAAGGGGATGCGGAAAATCTCATTCCGGTTGACGTAGAAATGTACGACATTATCCCCGAAACAGATAGTTCCCGCCCCCACACACTCCAGAGAGAGAAATACCCTCCTCGGCGGTCATAGGGACGGGAACCAATAAAGTCACTATACGCCAGATGCTCACCGGCGTCAAGGACATGCACGGGAACGAGTACTTCCCAATCTCCGACATCCGGCGTCAGGAAGACGGAAAAAAGGAAAGGCAGCGATTCTCTGGCTCCGGTCGAAGTGGATCTGTACGATGTAGTCGTGGAGAAAAAAGAATCCCGGCCCCCCGTCACTCCGGCCGATTCTGCAGTTTCGACCTCGGTGGTAACGGGACCGGGTTCCGCTAGCAACGTGACTATACGTCGCATGCTTACCGGCGTCAAGGATATGAACGGGAACGAGTACTTCTCAACCTCCGACATCCGGCGTCAGGAAGAAGGGAAAAAGGAATCTTCCGTCCGCGGAAGCGCCACGTTCAAAGGATCGGGCAAGGCGATCATCAGCCTGTTCGAGAGCGCCGACGAGTCGACGTTCATGCACGAGGCCGCGCATCTGTTTCTGCAGGATTTTCTCGACCCCGCGAACGATAGGGTGCTCGACGAACTTGGCGTCGCAGATTTCAGGGCGCTTGACGCGTGGCTCGGCGGCTTCAAGCGGGACAAGGACGGAAAGCTGAAGGCGTCCACGAAGCAGCACGAGCAATTCGCCCGGGGATTCGAGCGATATCTGCGTGACGGGAAGGCGCCGTCTCCGTCATTGAAGGCTGCGTTCGAAAGGTTCAAGGAGTGGCTGCGGAAGGTCTATCGAAAGGCGACGGAACTCGGCGTTAGGATGACGCCGGATGTCCGGTCGATCTACGATTCGTTCCTGATGACGAAAGAGGAACGGGCGCGCAGGGCGGCGGAAACGAAAAAAATGCCGGCTAGCCTCCCCCAGGATGTCGATTCAAAGAATCTCGTCGCTGGGGCCGTGGCCGGCGCCGGCATCGTGAAGGAATCCCCCGGCGCCGGATGGGAAGGATTTGATTCCCCAGAGGCTACGCGTCAGGAGCCTACACGTACGCGGCTCAAGGCGGGAGCGGAGGATTCCAACGGCACTATAGCGCTTTCGGGAGAGCGCAGCAAGACGGCGGACTTGGAAGCGTCTGAAACTGGAGGGGGAGAACAAAAAATCTCCGAATGGTCCCAGGCAACTGGGCTAGAAGCGCCCACGGCGGGGATCATCCGAAGATTCGGTCAAAGTGTACCGACCGAGAGCGGGCTTGTCAAACTGAGAGAGAAGAATCCGGGGAACTCCCCGAATCACCGCCAAAAATAACGGGCAGAGACTAAGGGAGGAGCATTTTGAGGGGAGATCCCTGTCGGATGTACGGCGTCGGGAAAAAGTTCGATGAGGAATTCAAGAAGAACGCGTGGAAGCTGAGTTACGGATATTTCGTATTATGATGGATGGCGGAGGGCAGAGGATTCGAAGCAAATTTACGAACCACTGTAAACACTGCGCTTAATCAACCATGCTTTCCCTTCGTTATACCGTTTGTTATACGGTCATGGCCTTTGCTGGAGTTCTTATTCGATTCCGCGACGACCTCATTATACGCCCTAAAACGGCCTCTTTTCTTGGAAAAGGTATACTTCCTCGTCTTTGAGAAAAGAGGCCGCGTAGCGTTGAGCTGTGAGGGGCTGGGGAGAAATTTCAAGGTCGACGAGCCTTTCAACTCTAGGAACTGGTATCTTTTTTTTCGTAAGTGATAGGCTGATTTACGTTGATGTGGATTGAAAAACGGCTGGTGGCTATTCTTGTCTTCTGCTTCAAGATGGTCGATAATATAACCAAAAGGTGGTCCTCCTGTTCGTGGAAGAGTCGGCACTTAGGGAGTACATTTTGATCTCGTGCTAAGGAGATGTTCCCCCTTCCATTTTTTTAAAAGACGACGGACAAAATTGATATAGAGGCGGAACCAGTAAAGCATATCTATTCCCCACGATGCGATTCGGGAGCGGCTTTCATTCCGAAAAGGAGCCCCGCTCCGGCGAATCCCACGCCCGCAAGAGCCTGTCCGTTTTGCCACACAGGGCGGAGCAGAATGCCGAGCATCACCAATCCGATTGTCAATAACGCTATGCTCGTTTCTTTTTTCCGTTCCGGAGCCAAAACGACACCTGCATAGAGAAAACAAAACCCAAACGCAAAGTACGATATTCCGAAAACAAAGAGTTCCCACAGTAAGGAATCAGGCTCCAGACATGTGTGGGAACCTATGAGTGCGACAAATCTAGTAATGGCGAATCCAATGTATCCGCCAATCAAGGCCGCCGGGAATACCGCAAGCCAACGAATGAATTTATTGAAGGATTGCAACGGGGCGCAAGCCGTTTTCTGTCCACTCCCTTCCGTTATTTATGTTTTGTATTCAGTGTTTTTAGTCAAAAGTTAATCTGTTTGGGTATTATATATGCCGTGCCTTGGGCACGGCTTTTCGTTTCTCCGGGTTCGAGCGATCAGTACGCTACCTCATCCACTTCGGCTTCAAGCGAACGTCGAGATCGTTTGTACATGTCGCCCTTGGCTAAGGCCCTTCAGAAAGGGGCATCGGTATCTACACAGGATTACAGCACGGGCTTCGGTTCCCAGTGCCGAATGATGCGCAGCACTCTGCCGTACACTAGGAAAAACGATTCTTCCCCGATCTCGATGTCCCGATAGTTCTTGTTCGTGGAACGAAGGATAGTGTCGCCCTTCGGTCCGCGAACGACACCCTTCACGAGCAACCGTCCGTCCAGACAGACCACCATCACGTTGCCGGAAACCCATTCCGTCGTTTTCTTGAAGACGACGAGGTCTCCGTCGTGGACCTGCGGTTCCATGGAATCTCCCTCGACGTACATCGAGAGGAGGCCGTTGTTGCTGTACAGGGCCGCTATCTCTCCGTCGAAGAGGGGAAAGTCGTCGATCCGCTCCCACTCGACATCGGTGCATAGGTTCCCGGTCCCAGCACTTACCTTGACGATCGGCGAGATAACCGGCACCCAGGTGAGACTTTCCGGACCAAGGATTCTTCCGCCGTTTGGGTGCTGAAGGGGATCACGTAACGAGTTTTCATCCTCGGAAGAATCGTTGACGAAAGTTTTCCCCGGAAGACTGGAGTCTTCGGTTTCACCAAGAAGATAGGCGGCGGTTGTGGAGAGTTTTTGAGCTATGAATTTGAGTTTGTCCGCTGAAGGAGACCCGTTCCCTGCCTCCCAACGTCCGATGGTATCTACTGAAACGTCTGCCGACGTGGCAATATCCGCTTGCTTGAATCCTCTCTGGACTCGCAAATCCTTCAATCGTTTCCCCAAAAATAAATTTTCCGGAGAAACATTTTCTTTCACCATCTCTCAACACCTCTTCATACGCATAGTACGCAAATTTGCGGCAAATCACAAGGGGCATTGGTGCGGAGTATTCAGGCCGTAAATTTGCGGCTTTGGTATTGACACTGCAAATTTGCGGATTATAATCATGACATATGCAAGGGAGGTGACACGATGAACAAGGTACGATCGCTGAGGAAAATGGCACGAAAAACTGTTGCAAATACTGCTGATTGTCTTGGAATATCCGTAGATACCGTTTCAAGGATAGAACACGGTGATAGGGTGTTAAGCGTGGATGAAGCCTGCAAACTTGCGGTTTTTTTCGGATGCAAGGCAACGGATTTTCTTCCCGATAACGAAGACGAATCCGAAAACCCTCTGCTTCCCCCCTCCCGGGAGGGGGGAAAGAAACAGAAACCAAAGCTCATCATGAAGGACCGTCACAAGCGCAGCAAGGTTGCGTGATTCTCGCCGCTCTTGCCGGGATGCAACGGTTGCTGAACGATCCGGCGACGGCGTTTTCTATCGCCGCTGATTTTGCAGCGGGGCGGGTGGACGGTCCGAAATCACAGGAAGCGATGGAGTACGCGCGGCAACTGGCGATGTGAAGGTAACCAGAACAGGTGCGAACCCGACAACGAACACGACGGGGATGGCCGAGACCTTGAAAACCGAAACGAAATTCAATCGAAAGGGGGTGTCGTCAATGACGACACAGGAAAGCGCTGCGTCCGCGGAAATGAACCTGACTCCGGATGAGATCCGCCGGGTGCGTGCTGCGCTGGTGGACTACGTGGAGAAGGCGTTGAGCAGCAGCGGCGAGGTCGATGTTCGGATCTTCCCCGCCGCCGTGGAGTTGCTTACTTATCTTCTGGAATCAACGAGTCGATTATCCTGAATCCATGACGGGCAGGGGAGATGTGGAATTGGAGCACGAATCCATAACTTCGCAAACTCCGCTCGATTTGAACGGCCGGACGGTGGTTGTAGACGGCAAGGAGTATCGAATCGAGCTGGTGGAACGGATTAACCGGGATTCGTTTCTGATGGGGGAAACGGATTTCGTGGAGCAGGTCATCAGAATTGACGGAAGCCTGAAGCGAGACAGGAGAAGGGAAGTGCTTCTCCATGAACTCCTTCATTGCGTTTTCGAAAGTGCGGGCGATAGGGAATCGAACGAAGATGAGCGACTGATCTGCACTATCGCCTCAGGCTTCAATCAGATTCTGTCGCAGAACGAATGGCTATTTACCCTTTTTCTTCGATGACTTGGTTTGCGAAAGATCGCTCGCCGCAACCGTTTTCACCGCTTTGGAAGTGTTCGGACTGGAAAGAAGCTTCGATGCGATTTTTGCGACTTTGGGACTGGTCTGTTTCTTGTTGACCATCGTTCTCACCTCCTTTCCCGGGGCGGATTATAGCATAAGGTCAACTATAGTCTAGAAGAATGGAGTGTTTATGAGGGTGTTGTTTCAAATACACCCTAAATATATAGGTCGGGTGATGCGAATGGACGTAGAAATATTTCTGCTTCCTCCAGTTCGAACCCGTCTCGACATGCTCGAGCGCGACATTTCCGACTGCCTGGAGCGGATTCAGGACGCCCTCGTCGCGGGACGCGTCGATCTCGTCCGGCATTTCGAGCGGCGCTTGTTTTTGACCGACTACATGCTGAGGAAGACGGCGGCATGACGAGCGTTGAAAATGCGTTGACGTATTTCGCAAACCGCTTCGGGCGGGACGACACGGTCATCCTGGCGACGTGGGCGCTCGATATCCTCTCGGGCCGCGCTACCGAACTCGCGCGGATCGAATGGATGATGGACAGAAAGTCCGGCGCTCGGGAGATCGTGCCCTGGGTAGCGCATACCGTCGACGCCGGCAAACGCGACGAACTGTTGGGCGGCATCGAGGCTCTAGCCGTGGTCGAGCGGGAAAAGACACGATGAGGAGGGATCGGAATGGATCGTCCGGACGGAAAGACCTTCATCGAACTTTCAGGGGCCGAATGCGTCGTGAACGGACGAAGCGTATGGGATTTCCTGAAGACCCGCTGGGGGCTGAAGCGCCGCCAGCGCGGAAGGAAGAGGCATCGGAAATGATGGCGCTCGGGATCGTTGCGACGCTGATCGTCGCGCTTCTCGCGGCGGATCTCGCGATCGGGGATGAGGAATCGATATGGATGAAGAACTCGCAGTCCTTTTCGACGAAGCGTCGAAGCTGAACGCGGCGATCGCAGCGAAATTGCGGCAGAAGAAGCCGGAACCGACGCCCGTTACGAAACCGGCATCCCCCGATCCGGAATGGATGACGGCTCGGATGTTCTGCTCGAAGTACAAGGTCGCGAGAAGCACGCTCCAGCGTTGGAAGGAGCAGGGGCGGGTCGATGTGAAGAACTTGGGTGGGCGGACAAGGAGGTATCGCAGTGCAGTATGACATCGATGCGCGTTTGAAGGCGATCGCGGCGGAGGAGTGCCGGATTCTACGGCGGAAGGAATTGCTCGTGCGGATCGCGATTCTGATAGGCGCGTTTTTATGCGGCGTGGTTGCGGCGGCGGCGAGGGCGGCTTGGCGATGATGCGGGACGTCATAGAGCGGGCGCTGTTTCATCCGGGATCGACAATCGAGGTTCCCGAGCGGCTCAAGAGCGTACCGAAGCGGAATACGTACGATTCGACGGGAACCGCATGAAATATCTCGGGATGGACGGTAAATATCACATGTTCGAGTCTTGCGCCGGGTCGAAGGAATCTTTTACGCAGTACCAGCTTGAAACGGCGGAGGTACAGGCGCGATGACGAGGTATCGGCATGGCGACAGAATCCTCGAAGTGGTGCCGGGCGTCAGATGGTTCACGTATCAGACCGGCTCCCGAATCGGAGGCGGGATACTCCCCTTTCAACCGAAGCAGTTGCCGGTGCGTGACAGCCGGGAGGCGGCGCAGCGCGATCTCGACACGTACGCCGACCTGAAAAACTTGGAGGAAGTGGAATGAGTGCATGCGCCGATTGCGTCCACTGGTCGGAAACCGAGACCGACTGCTACGGCACACGTTGGGGGCGATGCGCGGCTGAACGAGAGAAGCTGTTTGTGCTGGAGGCAGCGTTGAAAAACGTTACAGCGGAAAACCAGAGTACATGTCTGGCGTTTGAACCGGTCCCCATCGAAGAGATCATCAAGGCGGTAGAGGAGGAAGCGAAAAATGAACGAGGACCGATTGCCCGGACTGCTGAAGGCCCGCGGCGCCCTGTCGAGTCTCGCGACGAAGCCGAGTAAAAGCAGTACATCGGCGCGGCTCGGAGCGCACAAGTACATCCGAGAACTTTATCCCGAGATCCGCTCCGCACGACTGGCGGGACATTCGTACCGAGAGATCGTCCGGAAGCTCGCAGAGATCCCGGAGTTCCCGCGATTCACGCCGTCCCATCTGGCGACGGTGTTCAAGGAGGTTGACGCGGAATGGGCGAAAGAGAC
>CAZVUT010000011.1:12752-38005 GCA_964630155.1 uncultured Synergistaceae bacterium | reverse complement strand
CGGGAAGATCCTTCCGGTGAAGCCGGAAGCGGTATCCCATCGCGAAGAGCAGCGACCGCACCTTCCTTTCCGGGGTCGTATCTTTCCCCCGGACGCGGCGCATCACCCAACTGCGCTTTTCTTCGGAAAAAACGTCGGACACCTATCTCACTTCGATTCGCAGTCCCGGATCCGTTTCGCAGTGTTCGATGATGTCGTTGTACTCCCTCATCAGGCGTTCAGCCGTTTCGCGACGCCCCGAATGAACGAATTTACCGATTTCGTACAGATTTCCCGCGAGAAACTGTTCCGCCTCGAAAACATCCAGACGGTCGGCTATTCCAAGATTTTCCGCAAGCCCTTCGGCCATCTGCACACCTCGATCGATTGTAATGATGACAGGCCGCTTTTCGTTTTCGAGATTCCGTTTACACTTCCGGAGCAGCGATTCCGAAGGCGATGTTGAGACATGAATCACGACGTCGTCGATCAGGAAATCCCCGTCGCGGCCGGAGACATCGTCCGCGGTGTTCGCTCCGTGATGCTCCGGATGTTTATCGAGCAGCAGATTCAGTTTTGCCCCCACAAGATGTTGCAGCATCGTTCCGACTATGGTTGCCCCATTCGATTCGCTTTGCCGGGCCTTGCATTGCTCCAGCAAATCCCGAATAACGGCTCTCCGAGATCGCGATTCATCGAGATGCAGAATAAAAGGAGATTTCGCAAAAAAATCCCTGACCCGATCGACCCACCATTTCTCGATTTCATCAAGAGGAACGTCGCCCTGCGACGCAAGATCATTCAGGAAAGCGACATATTTCCTCATATTGCCGACGCTCCCCCTGCTGGTGCGCCCGCCTTCTTCCGCAAGAACCCGACTGATCCCGTGTTCCCCCAGAATGGATTGAACGGCCCCTTTCCCGAGTCCGAGAACCTGTCCTCCCGCTTTGGTGAGAAGCCCGTCCGCATTTAGGGGCAATCCGCTGCTCTTCGCATGTCTCGTGACGACGAGCGCCACCGAGAGAGCGCCCTTTCCCTGCATCCGGCTTTTGGTCGCAAATTTTTCAAGACGGTCTTCAAGCGTCATGATGCGCTCCTTTCTCCCGGATCCGCCGCGCAAGAGGGAGAAGCAGCTCCGCGGCGAGAAAGCGCGTGACCGGCACGGCGACCGCGTCACCCATCGCCCTGTAGCCGTCATTGTAGCTTCCGGGGATTTTGTAATCCTCCCGGGCCCCCATCAGGGCTGCGACTTCACGGAGCGACAGAAGCCGCGCTCGCGTTTTTCCGCCCTCCACGATGACGACGAACTGCCGGCTGCTTCCGCCCTCCGGAGTACGAAGACATCCCGCGACGCCGTCGAACCGGAGTTCGAGCGTCTGCTTTCCCCGGCGGGTCCGCTTGTACCCGGGAAACACGCGACGGCCTAGGGACGCCTCGTTCATCATTTTTTCGCGGTGCTCGGGCGGAATGAGGTCCAGAAGGCGCTCCAGGCGCTCCCGGTCGAAGCAGGGCAGCGAAAAATCGATGACGTTCTCGATATCCGCGGCGGAACGCGGCGGCTCGGGCAGTCCCCACCAGATCGGGTTCTTCAGGCCTTTTGCGGCGCGCACCAGCGGCTCCGGATGGCACCAGACCGGCGCTCCGGCGTCGAGATCGTCCGTAGGAACGCTCCGGTCGACGGCGATGACGAAAACGCGCTTCCTCGACTGGGGAAGCCAGTGAATCGCGTCCAGGACGACGGCCCCGACCGAATAGCCGCGATCCGCAAGCGCCGCGTGCAATTCCCGGTAGTATTGTCCGCGCATGGCGGAAATAAGCCCGATCACATTCTCGGCGACGGCGATCGGCGGCCGCTCCGGAAGCTCGTCCATAACCCGCAGCCACTGCCGGAACAGACTGCTCCGGGATCCGGAAAACCCGCTCATTGCGCCCGCGAGCGACAGATCCTGACAGGGGAAGCTCCCCCAGGAGAGCAACGCGCGCGGCAGCGCGTCCCCGCGAACGTCCTCGACGGAACCGAGATGGAAGCGCGTCGCGTCATGATTCGCGCGGAAGACGTCGGCCTTCTTCGGACAGATGTCGTTCGCCCAGACAACGGAGAAGAAATCATTCAATCCTTCCGTAACGAGGCCGCTCCCCGCGAAAAAATCGAGACATGGATATTTCTCCGGAGAGGGCGCCGTCCGCAAAGATGCGCTTCTGTCCGGGAAAAGCTTCAGTTGCGTGTCGGAAGCGGTCGAAGTCTGCACGCAATACATTCTCTGGTTCCCCCATACGTCGCCGGAGTAATTCAGCGATCTCGTCGGGAAAAATGATACCATACGGCGCCCGACGGCCCCGCCGCACGGGAGGTTTTCTTCAGCGCACGGTCGCCGCGAGCGCCGGTTCGAGGAACCTGACCGTCCCCTCGTCGGCGTCCATCTCGGCCATGACGCCGAACGGCAGCGCGAGGTTGATGTCGCCGTGCCCCGCATGAAGCCCTTTGGCGATCGGCTTGCCGAGCGGAACCAGGATGTCGCGCACCACGTCGTCGAGCGTCTGCGAACCCGCAGGGGACGGGCAGTCCACGAAGTCGCCGAGGACGAATCCGGCGACGCCATCGAGCTTGCCGGAGTTCCGGAGCTGCGTGAGCATCCGGTCGATCCGGTAGACCTTCTCGCCGACGTCCTCGATGAACAGGATCTTTCCCCGAAGGTCGATTTCCCACGGCGTTCCCATGAGCGTTCCGATCATCGTGAGGTTCCCTCCGGCGAGCGGCCCGCGCGCGCGTCCTCCGACGACCCGTTCGAGCGCCTTGACCGTCGGCAGCGGTCCGGGAAGCGTCTCGGGGTTTTCGAGCAGCCGATGCATCCAGCGCATCCAGCCGAAGAGCCCCGCAAGCTGCGGATCGCCGCCCGCGAGCGACCGCAGCGACGGAATGACCATCGGGCCGTGGAATGTCGCCATGCCACACGCGCCGTTCAGGAACGAATGGACGGCCGTGATGTCGCTGTAGCCGATGAAGACCTTGGGGTGCTTCGCGATCCGCGCGGGGTCGAGGAAGGGCAGGATGCGCTGCGAACCGTAGCCTCCGCGAAGGCACACGATTCCGTCGATCTTCGGGTCCTCGAATGCGTGATGGAGCTCCTCCGCCTTCTCCCTGTCGGACGTCCCCGCGAGGTAGCCGCGCGATTCGCGCGTCGATGGGTACAGCACGGGCTCGTAGCCGAACTGCTCGACCAGCACCTTCACCGAGCGTTCGATGTCCGCCGACGTCGACGGGCTCGCGAGCGCGATCACGGCCACGCAGCTGCCGGGCCCGAGCGGCCGGGGAAGACGAGACATCGACGCCCCTGTCGCCGCAGCGGGCGCTATCCCCGTTGTCGCGACGGATTCGGAGACGCCGGAGACGAACGAATCGAACCACGTCCGCGACGCGAGAAGCGACGGCATGAAGCTTCCGCCGTGGCTCACGGGGCCGACGTCGACGGCTTCGACCGGGGCGCCGAGGCGCTTCATGCGCGTCTGCGCCGCGAGCGCGATTTCGTGCGGGACGAGCGTGTCCTTCGCGCCGTAGTACAGGCGGACGGGGGCCTTCGGCGCCCAGTCATCGACGTCATTGAGCGCGAGGAAACGGCAGATCGGATGCGAGCCGCGCTCCATGGCGCGCAGGAAGCCTGCGCGGAAGACGGACGACTGCTCCGGCGGGAAGCTCTCGCGAACGCGCGCCGCGCCGGACGCTCGTCCGTAGAGCAGTTCGTCGGCTTTTCGCTCCCACCCGGGAAGGAAGGCGTCGTTCACCGGAATCCGGGAGACGTTCGCAACCGAAAGAATGGTTTTCGCCATCACGACGGGCGCGGACGCGTCACTCTCGCGAAGCCATGACCGCCAGCACGGAAGCAGCCGGTACGGCCCGGAAACCGGCGCGGAGGCCGTGACGGGAGTTCCGCCCCCCGATTCGAGCAGACGGTGCATCGCCATCGTCGCGTGACCGCCCTGCGACAACCCGGTCAGGAAGAGCTTCCCGGAGAGCTCGACGCCGAGCTTCGCGCACAGCCGCCGCGCGGCCTCCAGCAGATGGACCCCGGCGGAGGCCTCCGTCGCCGCATTCAGGAAGGGGTGCCGGGCGATCGAGCGACCCTGGCCGATGTAGTCGGGCATCGTCACGACGTACCCGTAGGCCGCGAAGACGTGAAGCATCGCCGTCGCCTCGCCGCTGCGAAGCATCGACGGTGAATCGAGCGGATCGAGAATCATCCCCTGCTGGTAGGACACAAGCGGCCTGGGGCCCGCTACCTGCGGGATCATCACGAGCCCGGATGCGACGACCGGCGAGCCGTCGACGCCCCGCGTGGCGTACTCCACGGCGTAGAGCCGGACACCGTTGTGCGCTGCCCCAAGCGCGCGCACGCCTTCCGCAACCGGAGGCGTCAGGGCGCGCCGGAACTCCGGCCGCGTCGAAAGGGCGTTCGCGTCGATCCATTCCCGCGAATACTCCTTGAGCAACTCCGCCCGGACGATGCTCCCGTCGGGGATCGCAGCCGCAACCGGAACGACGTGCAGCAGCACCCCCAAAACAACCGCCGGCAGGAACGCCCACACCGCCGGCATCGCCCGCATCCGCCCACCCGTCTCGATTCGTCGCATCGGACCGCCTCCTGTGAAATGGCTGGAATACCCGTGTTTGCGCACAGAATACCACGATCTCAGGCGAGCGGGGGATGGAGTTCGAGGATTATGGATTCTCCCGCGAAGCGGCTCCGTGCGGGATTGCGGCGACCGCCGGCGCGACGGCGACGGCCCCGACCGGGGCGTGTCTCCACGGCAGGCTCCGAAACGGGAGGAACGGGAATGCCCTGCCGGAATGCGCCGATCAAAAAAGAGAAGGGCCGGCGTTCAGCCCTTCTCTTCCGGAAAATCCGTTAAAAAATGTGCTACTTCTTGCCTTCGGCCGTGGGGAAGGAAACCGAGGCCTTGTACTCTTCGCGCAGCTTCTTCACCTCATCCGCATAGAGCTTCTGCATTTTTTCGTGATACAGGGCGTTTTTGATCGAGTCCTTCACGCCCTCGAACGGCTTGCCTTCCCCCGCCGCCTTGAGATCCGTGAGCTTCACGATATTCCATCCGTTCTGCGCCTTGACGGGTCCGCCGACCTCCCCCTTCTTCAGGGAAAGCGCGACGCGCTCCAGTTCGGGGAAGATCCTGCCGCGCGGATTCCAGCCGATGTCGCCGCCCGGCTCGTTCGCCTTGTTCGGGCAGACGGAATACCGGGTATTCGCCTCTTCGAAGGACAGTCCTTTCCGGATCTCTTCAAGCGCCTTCACGGCGCTCTGCTCGTCGTTCAGAATGATATGACTCATCCGGAACTGTTCCGCGCCGGCGAAGAGCGCCGGGTTTTTCTGATAGAACTCCTTCGCTTCGTCATCCGTCACCGATATGCCGGAACTCATTTTGGTGACGAGATAATTTCTCGCGAGATTCTTCATGATCGTCTTCACGACCGGTTCGTATTGTTCCTTGAAGCCCTTGTCCTCGTTGAGCTTCACCGCTTTCGCCTTCATGAAAAAGAGCTCCCTGTCGATCAGGTCGTTCAGGAGGGTCTGGCGTCCCTCGGGCGTGTTCATCGCCTGGGCTTGTTTCGGATCGAGCGTCTTCAGAGCGCTTTCGACGTCGGCGACCTTGATCGGATTGCCGTCGACCACCGCCAGAACGGTGTTCGGATCCTGCGGCGCAGGCGCGGCCGGGACGACAAACGATTCCTTCGCGGTGTCCGGGACGCCTTTCTCGGGCGTCGCGGCCAGGACGGCCGAGAAAGAAAGCAGGACAACCGCCGCGGAGCATGCAACAACACGGAACGTTTTTTTCATAACACGATCTCCCCTCAACTATCTTTTTATAGGAAACGGTGGAAGCATAACACGGCCCGACAGGGAACGGATACGTTTTTTCGCCGATTTCCGGACAGAGGCGTATTGTATGAACGCTGCGTTCAATTTTATATTCCATCTTGACGCCTCCATATTTATCATACGTAAAGCATATGTATATATCGATAAACGGGCGCAGCATACAGGCAGAAGTCCGGGATACATGCGCGGCGTTCCGTTTCTCCGCCGGGCGCGCCGCAACTTCCGCCTCCGGCCGATGACATTTGCCCGCCCGGCGCGAACCGCCCGAATGTTCCCCCTTGACAATAGTTAGATGTCTAACTATATTTCGTGCAGAACGGGCGATCGGATTTTCCGCCGCCCGAATCCATCCACAACGGGGAGGCAATCGCGGTGAAGAAGATCATCGGCTTTCTGGGAAGTCCGCACGTCGAGGGCAACACGGCCATCATGCTCCGGGAGGCGCTGAAGGGCGCCGAATCGAAGGGCGCGTCCACAAAGCTCGTCGTCCTCAACGAGCTGAACGCGAAGGGGTGCCAGGGGTGCATGGGGTGCATGAGCAACGGCGGCCACTGCGTGACTCAGGACGACATCACGCCGCTGCTTGAGGAGATCTACGCGGCCGACGGCGTGATCCTGGGGACGCCGGTCTATATGTGGCAGATGACCGCACAGCTCAAGACGCTTGTCGACCGCTTCTTCTGCTACCTGAAACCGGATTACTCGTCGCATCTGGGCGCGGGAAAGCGGACCGTGCTTATCGTCGCGCAGAACAACGCGAACCGGGACAGCTTCATGCCCTATCTGGACAACACGAAAGAGATGCTGCAGTTTCTGGGCTTCCCGGTCAAGGCGATGATTCACGCCTGGGGCGTCGGCGCTCCCGGAGACGTGAAGTCGCAGCCCGGGACGCTTCGGGCGGCCTTCGAGGCCGGGGCGGCGCTGGCGCGGTAGCGTGCGGAAACATACGGATGTCGTCGCCCGGGCCAGCCGGATCCGCGAGGCGGCGAACGAGCTGATCCTGCGCGAACTCGAACGCCGCGGCGTCGAAGGGCTCGTGCCGTCGCACGGCAGCCTGCTCTGTCTGCTCTACGCCGAAAAGGACGTGTCGATGTGCGCGCTTGCCGAGCGGCTGCACCGCACGCGCCCGACGGTGACGGTTCTCGTCGACAAGCTCGCCGCGCTGGGCTACGTGACGCGCGAACAGGACCCCGGCGACCGGCGCGTCACCTGGATCCGCCTGACCGACGCGGGGCGCTCGCTGCAACCGGTCTTCGAGGCCGTCTCGGCGGCGCTCGACGAAACCGTGCGTCGCGGCCTCTCGGACGCGGAGGCCGCAACGCTCGAAGAGCTGCTGCGCCGCGTGCAGGAGAACCTGGAGGCGTAAATCCGTCCCGAAAGACGCCGGGCCGCGTTTCCCAAACAGCGAAGGGAAGCGCGGCCCGTTTCGTGTCATGCGTCAGGCGTTCTCCGGCAGATCAGGGCGCGCGGAGACGACCCGGGCGACGATCTCGACGATCCCGGGATCGAAGGTCGTTCCGGCCCTCTTCCGGATCCGGGAGAGGGCTTCTTCGGGAGAGAGGGCGTATTCGCTCCCGGCGTCGGTCATCGAGACGAAACTTTCCACGACGCGGACGATCCGCGCCTCGACCGGAATCTCCACGCCCCGGATGCCCCTCGGGTACCCGGATCCGTCCCAGTTCTCGTGATGGTTGAGGACTCCGTCGGCGATATCCAGCGTGTCGTCGAACAGGTTGAGGATCCGGAATCCCACGACGGGGTGCTTCTGGAACTCCCCGATCTCTTCCTTGGTCCTCGGTCCGCGGGTGAGCGACGCGCCGCGGGTCAGCGCGATCTTGCCGATGTCGTGCAGGAGCCCCGTCTCCCGGAGCTTCCGGACATCCGTCTCCGGCATTCCCATCGCCGTTCCGACATCCCGGCACAGCTCGCTGACGAGGACGGCGTGGCGCTTCTCGGCCGGGTTTTCCGCGTGGAGCGTCTCGACGATCGTCCGGATCATGTCCGAGGCGACTGTTTTCCGGTCCAGGGTCTTCTCCCGGTACATTGCGTCCTCCGCGTTCTTCAGCGTTCCCTCGATGGGCTGCCGGATATCCGTCTTCGTATCGAACCCGATCGAAATGCTCGCCTTGATCGCGACGATCTTCTCCTTCGCGAACTCGCTCGTGATCCGTTCGATGATCCTTCGGGCCTCCTCCTCGCCCGTTTTCGCGAGGAGGACCGCGAACTCGTCGCCGCCGACGCGGGAGACAACGTCGCTCTCCCGGCAGACCCGTTTCAGGATCTCGGTCGCCTTCCGGAGCAGCGTGTCCCCTACCGCGTGTCCGAAGATGTCGTTCGTCAGCTTCAGACCGTTGACGTCGCCGAAGAGGATCGTGACGGGCAGGTTCTTTTCCGCGTCGATTCTCCGGAGTTCGTCCTCGAACCCCATCCGGTTATACAGCCCCGTCAGGACGTCGTGGGATCCCAGATAGTTCACCCGGGCCTCGTTGCTGCGGCGTTCGGTGTTGTCGAGGAACGTGACGACCGCGCCGACGACCGCCCCGTCCCTGTACTGGGGCGAGGAAAAGTATGACACCTCAAGACTGGTCCCGTCGGACTTCCAGAAGACTTCGTCGTCCGCCTGGACCTCGCCGCCGGAACGGAACGCCTGGGTCACCCTGCACGTTTCGGAGGGAAAGGGCGAGCCGTCCCGGTGCGAGTGGTGGATCAGGTCGTGCATGTTCCTGCCGATCAGGTCGGATTCGTTTTCGTACCCGAGCATCCTCAGGCAGCTCGCGTTGCAAAACGTGCATTCGCCGTTCGTATCGACGCCGTAGATCCCCTCCGCCGCCGAGTCGAGAATGAGCCGGAGCCGGTCGCGGCTCTCGTTCAACGAGTCGTTGGCCTCCCGCAGCTGCGCGGTCCGCTCGTCCACCGTCTCCTCGAGTCCCGCGACGAGCATGGAGATCGTGTCCGCCATCCCGTTGAACGATCGCGACAGCCTTCCGATTTCGTCCTCCCTCCGGACCGTCGCGCGCCGCGACAGGTCGCCGCCGGAGAAGCGCTCCGTCGTTTCGATCAGCTCGTCGATCGGTTTCAGGAACACGTGTGCGACGCGCATATAGATCGCAATGGAAACGGCGAGGCAGACCAGGATCAGGGCGACCGTCAGGCGGATGCTTCTCTCGACGTGAGCTGCGAGCAAGCGCTCCGGAACAGCGGACAGCAGAATCCAGTCGAGCCCGTTCTTCCGGTACTCCGCCGCGCTTACGTAGAAGCCGCCGTCCCGGCCGGAGAGGAACGGGGCGGCATCCTTGCGCTCCACGAATCTTTCGAGCGCGGCGCCGAGGATATCGCTCCCCGCGTCGCGGAGCGTTCGTCGCCGGAACTCGCCGCCGGCCGTAATCTCGAAATCGGGCGTCCCCCACGAATTCGCGACGAGCACCCCCGTGCCTCGTTCCACGATGACCGCCAGGGCGCCTTCCGTTTCCACGATGTTCTTCAGGAAGCCGTTGATCTTCGAGAGCGTGATGTGGGTCCCGAGAACGCCCCTGAGGCCTCCGTCCCGGTTGCGGATGGGGTATGCGGCGGACATCGCGAGATCCTGCATGATGAAGTGCCGGTAAATCCTGGAGAAGACCGGTTTCCCCGTCTCCTTCGCGGCCCGGTACCAGTCGCGCGTGCGGGGGTCGAACTTCCCGGCCCGGACGACAACGTTCCCCGCGGTCATGTCGCCGCTCAGGGAGTAGTACCAGGATTCGCCGCCCGTCTGCGCGTCGTTTCGCATGATCTCGACGTCGTTGCTCGCGTTGCGCCTCGCGCCGTAGTAGTCGCCGCTTTCCGAGCCGTAGCTGAAGCTGTAGACGTTCCCCGACTGCGCGCGAATCACTCCGGCGAAGAAGCGCTCCCGCTCGGGCGCGTCTTCGAGGTCGACGACGCCGTTTTCGATCGCGGCGCTATGGGCGTCGTTCATTGAGAGCGGCATCGCGAGATACGAGTCGATCTTCTCGAAGATCTCCCCGTTCATATCGAGCGCCAGCTTCTCGGACACGCTCCGCGACGAGGAATACCAGTTGGAAAACGCGATGAAGCCGACGGAAGCGGTCGTGAGGGTCATGAGAACGACAAAGACGACGACGATGACGCTCTTGATCGACATATCCCGTGCCGCCATGCCCCTTCCGCCTCCCTCTTTTTCGCCGATTTTCGCTGCGGACCGCCTCGGACGGACCGGATGTCACATGCTTCCTGCGCCGCACGACGCATATTGTAGCAAAAATTCAACGAACATGAAGCGCTTCGTTCCCGGGATACGAGCGATCCGATGCGGAACGAAGCCCGTTGCGACAGCAAAAAGAACCAAACGCTTGCTTTTCCGACACGCTATGCTATATATATCAACTATAAAATAATAAACAATGAGAGAATGAAGAACCCAAAGGAGTCGCTCATGTCTCAGCTCGAACACATCGAAGCGATCGAAAAGCGCCTGTGGAGCGCGGCGGACACGCTCCGCGCGAACTCAAACTACGCAAGCAACGAATACTTCCTCCCGGTTATGGGGCTGATCTTCCTCCGGCACGCCTACAGCCGCTACCTGTCCGTCAGAGAAGACATCGAAGCCGCTCTTCCAACGCGCGGCGGCAAAAAGCCCCCTCTCTCAAAAGAAGACTTCTCACAGAAAAGCGCCATCTATCTGCGGGAAAACGCCCGGTTCGACTATCTCGCCTCCCTTCCTGACGGCGAAGACCGCCCACGGGCGATCATCGACGCGATGGAATCCATCGAAAAGGACTACCCGGGACTCGCCGATACCCTGCCGAAAAACGAATATCTCGAACTGAGCAAGGACGTCCTCGGGCAATTGATCCGGACGCTCGACCCCGACGAACTCAGGAGCGTCTCGGGCGACGTGTTCGGACGGATCTACGAATACTTCCTCACCCGGTTCGCCGACCAGAAGGCCCACGACGGCGGCGAATTCTTTACGCCCGTTTCGCTCGTCTCGCTCATCGCCAACGTGCTCGAGCCCGAGCGCGGCATCGTCCTCGACCCTGCGTGCGGCAGCGGCGGCATGTTCGTCCAGAGCGCCCGATTTGTCGAGCGGCGCGACGGCAATCCCACCGACCGGCTCACGTTTTACGGAATCGAGAAAAACGCCGTCACCATTCGTCTGGCGAAAATGAACCTCGCAGTCCACGGCCTCGAAGGCAACATCGCGAAAGCCATCACCTATTACGAAGATCCTCACGAACTGCCAGGCAAGGCCGACTTCGTGATGGCCAATCCTCCGTTCAACGTCGACGAAATCGACGTGGACAAAATCAAGGGGGATCCCAGACTGCCGTTCGGCCTGCCCGGAGTCAACAAGAACGGCAAGGTTTCCAACGGAAACTATGTCTGGATCAGCTATTTCTACAGTTACCTCAACGAACGCGGACGCGCGGGGTTCGTCATGTCCTCGCAGGCGTCCAGCGCCGGGCGCGCCGAGGCGTACGTCCGGCGGCGGCTCATCGAAACCGGCGACGTGGACATCATGATCGCCATTCGTCCGAACTTCTTCTACACGCGCGCCGTTCCCTGCGAGCTCTGGTTCCTGAACCGCAACAAGCCCGAAGCGATCCGCGGCAAGGTTCTGATGATCGACGCCCGAAACGTCTACCGTCAGGTCACGCGAAAAATCTGCGACTTCAGCCCGGAACAGGAGAGCAACATTCTCGCCATCGTCTGGCTCTGGCGCGGCGAAACCGAAAGATATCTCGACCTCGTCGCGGGCTATCTGCGGCGGACGCTCGACGAAGGCGACCGCTGCTTCGCCGCATCTGACGACGGCGACGAAACAACCGCGCCGCTGCCGGCGTTCGCTTCGGCGCTCGACGCCCTGCAGGACGCGATGCGGCCGTTTCTCACGACGCTGCCTTCCGGCGGGCCTCACGCCGAGGTGCTGACGGAACTCGAAAAGGCCGTTCTCGACTTCGGATCCGACGCGGACACGTTTCGGGACACGATCGCAGAACAGCGGACCGGGTGGGCGCGCCAAAATACCTGCAACGACGAACTCAAGCAAGCCGTGGACCGTCTCGCGCCTCTCGCCGAAAGCGCTCACGACATCGCTCGCCGGACCGACCACATCTACAAGCTCGCCTGCCGCCTCGTCGAAACCTGTGAAAAAGACTGGAGCGCCCGCGAGAGCGACGCATGGAAGACCAGAGAAGTCGCCCGCGCGCGCAAGGCTGTCGATGAGGCGCGACAGTCCGCCGGCCTGCAAACGCGACAGGTGCGGTACTTCTGGAAACAGGCTCGCCGGCTGACGGAACGCTTTCCGGACGCTCGACTCCGCGACGTCGCCGGGCTCGTCAGAGCCGTCGACAGGGCTGAGATCGAAGCCAACGACTGGTCGCTCACCCCGGGCCGCTACGTCGGCGTCGCTCCCGAGGAAGAGGACGAGAACTTCGACTTCGAGGAAACCCTGCGGACGCTCCACGCCGAGCTGGACGACCTCGACGCCGAGGCGGCGCAGCTCGCGGCGACGATCCGGAAAAACTTCGAGGAATTGGGTATATGAAGTGGGAGGCGATCTTGCTCGGTGAGTTCCTCACATTAAAAAGAGGGTACGACCTTCCTTCTTCTCAAAGAGAAGAAGGAACTATTCCTGTTGTCTCTTCGTCGGGAATCACCGGATACCATAGTGTTGCAAAAGCTAAGGGACCGGGGGTTGTGACGGGGAGATACGGAACACTCGGCGAGGTCTTCTTTATCGAGAGTGATTTCTGGCCACTGAACACGGCACTCTATGTGCATGATTTTAAGAAAAGTGACCCTCGATTCTCCGCATATTTCCTAAAATGCGTTCTCACTGGAACAACAAGTGACAAAGCAGCAGTTCCGGGAATCAACCGCAACGATATCCACGCCCGAAAGGTTGTTGTAACGCGTGACATTTCCGTGCAAAAAGCTATTGTCGACATCCTCTCCGCCTACGACGACCTGATCGAGAATAACACGCGACGAATCCAATTGCTGGAGGAATCCGCCCGGCTGCTCTACCGGGAATGGTTCGTCCGCCTCCACTTCCCGGGCCATGAACACGCCCGAGTTGTCGACGGCGTGCCCGAGGGGTGGGAGGCGAAAAGAATCGCGGATGTATGTAACACAGTCGGTGGCGGCACTCCTTCGACAAAAGTCCCGGAGTACTGGAACGGTGATATCACGTGGGTTACGCCGTCGGATGTAACTCAAAACGATTGCCTGACCCTGCTCGATACGGAACGAAAGATCACCGAAAAAGGCCTTCGCGAGTCCGCCGCGACGATGCTTCCTCCTGAAACCATCCTCATGACGAGCCGCGCATCGGTAGGTTTCTTCGCCCTGATGAATCAGGCCGTCTGCACAAATCAAGGTTTCATCAATATCGTTCCATTTCGGGACGAGCTTCGGATGTATCTTCTTTTCCATCTGATGAGTCGCGTGGACGAGATACGGAAAAACGCCAAAGGAACCACCTATCCGGAGATAAGCAAGGGACGATTTCGTGAAATGAACGTTCTTGTCCCTTCATGGAGTCTCATGAGGGAATTTGGGCGCATCGCAGAAGATGTCATCAGACAGGTACGTTGCCTGAAAAAATCGATACTTCAACTTGAATCCGCACGCGATCTTCTTCTCCCGCGTCTGATGAACGGAGAGATCGAGGTATGAACACGCAGGAGCTCCACAATCTCATCGCGCTCGGAGAGGGCTTCACGACGGAGTTCAAGCGTTCGGGAACCCCGGCGACGCAACGGGGTCAAATCGCGTACGGCAATCAGGCGCCCCACAAGTCACCCCTCAAGTCACCCCCCAAGTCACCCCCCAAGTCACCCCCCAAGTGGAGCGACTCGCGGAGATGACCATTCCGGGCAAACCGCGCAGCAGTCTGCAACGCTATCGCCTCACCGAACTCGGGAGGCGTCTTTCCGACCGGTAGCGAAAGGAGTCTTCACGATGCCCGCAGGGTATACCGAAGAGACGCTCGTCCAGCGGACCACGGCCGAATACCTCGAACGATTGGGCTGGAAGTCCGTATACGCCTACAACGAGAATTTCGGACCGGGGAGTCTTCTGGGAAGAGCTTCCGACCGGGAGGTCGTCCTGACGCGCACTTTGCGGGCGAAACTGACGGAGTTGAATCCGGGGCTTCCGGACGAGGCGTACGACGACGCGGTGCGGCTGGTCGTATCGACGGACGCGAGCCGGACGTTCCTCGCGACCAACAGGGAAAAGTATGAGCTGATCCGGGACGGCGTGCAGGTTTCTTTCCGGAACGGCAGGGGCGAACGCGACTCCCGTCGCTTGCGGCTGTACGATTTCGACGCCCCCGAAAACAACGAGTTCGTGTGTGTTCGGGAGTTCTGGGTCCGGGGCGACCTCTACCGCCGCAGGGCGGATATTGTCGGCTTCGTCAACGGCCTGCCGTTGCTGTTCATGGAGCTGAAGAACGTCACGAAGGATATCCGCGCCGCGTTCGAGAAGAACTTTATGGACTACAGGGATACCGTGCCCCACCTCTTCCACCACAACGCTTTTGTGGTCCTGGCCAACGGAGTCGACGCGAAGATAGGATCGGCGAGCGGCAGATTCGAACACTTTCACGACTGGAAACGCCTCGCCGAGGACGAGGCAGGCGCCGTGGATATGGAGACGCTTCTCAAGGGCGTGTGCTCGAAGGCGGACTTCCTCGATCTTCTCGAGAATTTCATCGTCTTCGACGATTCCGCGGGAGAGGCGAGGAAGATTCTCGCGCAGAACCACCAGTTTCTCGGCGTCAACAGAGCCGTAGAGTCCGTCCGCGACAGAAAGCGGCGAAACGGCAGGCTCGGCGTGTTCTGGCACACGCAGGGCGCGGGAAAGAGCTATTCGATGGTGTTCTTCACCCGCAAGATCCACAGGAAACTCGGCGGAAACTTTTCCTTCCTCGTGCTGACCGACCGGGAGGATCTCGATACGCAGATCTACAAGACGTTCGCGGGGTGCGGCGTCGCGAACAACGATCGCGATCCGTGCCGCGCATCCGACGGCCGGAATCTCTCCGACCTGCTGGCGGCGCATAAATCGCACGTCTTTTCGCTGATCCAGAAGTTTAACCGCGAGGTGGAGCCCTATCGGCCGTACAGCGACCGCGACGACATCATCGTGATCACGGACGAGGCGCACCGGACGCAGTACGGCGTCCTCGCGCTGAACATGCGCGACGCGCTGCCGAATGCGAGCTTCATCGGCTTTACCGGAACTCCGCTGTTCACGAGCGACGAAATCACGCGGCGAATGTTCGGCGAGTACGTCTCGACCTACGACTTCCAGCGCGCCGTCGAGGACGGCGCCACCGTCCCGCTCTATTACGACTCCCGCGGCGACAGGCTCGGCGTGACGCTCGGCGACGTGAACGAGCGGGTCGCCGCGAAGCTCGAGGAATGGGAGGGCGGCGACATCGACGTCGAACAGCGGCTCGAACAGGAACTCAAGCGCGACTATCACATCATTACGGCCGACAAACGACTCGACCAGGTCGCGCGCGATTTCGTCGACCATTATTCGACCGCGTGGGAGACGGGCAAGGCCATGTTCGTGTGCATCGACAAGATCACGTGCGTCCGGATGCGCCGCCTGATCGGATTCTACTGGGACCAGCGCATCCGCGAGCTCGAACGGGAAATCCCTTCGGCCGTCGACGAACAGGAGGAGCAGTATCGCCGCCGCCGGATCGAGTGGATGCGCCGGACGCAGATGGCGGTCGTCGTCAGCGAGGAACAGGGCGAGGTCGATAAGTTCCGGAAATGGGATCTCGACATCACGCCGCACCGCCGCCTCATCAAGGAGGGCATGGAGCTGCCGGAGGAGTTGCGGCGTCTGCCGGAGTTCCGCAACACACAGCGCCTCGCCCTCGAAGACGCGTTCAAGGAGGAACGACACCCCTTCCGGGTCGCAATCGTCTGCGCGATGTGGCTCACCGGGTTCGATGTCCCAAGCCTCTCGACGCTCTATCTCGACAAGCCCCTCAAGGCGCATACGCTGATGCAGGCCATCGCCCGGGCGAACCGTGTGAACGAGGGCAAGAACAATGGAATGATCGTCGACTACTGCGGCATTCTCAAGAACCTTCGCGCGGCGCTGGCGACCTTCGCAGGAGCAGGCGACGGAGGGCGCGGCGGCGATGGCGGAATGGATCCCGTGAAGCCGGAGGAGGAGCTTCTGGCAGATCTTTCGGAGTCGATCGCTCTGGTGCGGTCGTTCCTTGGGGAGCGAAACGCATCGCTCGACGATATCGAGACGAGGACGGGATTTGAACGAAACGCCGCGATCCTCGCGGCCAAAGAGGCGGCCAACGAGAACGACGAAACACGAAAGCGCTTCGAGGTCATGTGCCGCGCGGTGTTCTCGAAGTTCAAGGCGTGCATCAACGCGGAGGGCGCACGGTCCTGCCGCAGGGATCACGACGCGATCAGCGTCGTCTACAAGAGTTTGCTGCAGGACCGGGAAAAAGCGGATATCGCCGATATCATCCGTCAGTTGCACGGCGTGATCGACGACGCTGTCGGAACCGTTCCGGACCGGGTCGGTCAGGGAGGGACGCCATACGATATCAGCCGGATCGATTTCGACCGTCTCCGGCGGGAATTCGAGCGAAGCGGCGCGAAACGAACGACGGTGCAGAACCTGAAGACGGCCATCGAAGAACGCCTTCGCCGTCTTCTCGAAAGAAACCCGCTGCGGACCGACTTCCAGCGACATTACGAGATGATCGTCGCCGAGTACAACAGGGAGAAGGACCGAGTAACCATCGAAAAGACCTTCGAAGCGCTCTTTGCGTTTAATAATGACCTGAGCATCGAAGAGAAACGCGCTGTGCGGGAAGGGCTCGACGAGGAGTCTCTGGCGATTTTCGACCTTCTGAAGAAGCCGGACCTTTCGGAGAAGGAGATCCGCCGGATCAAGAGCGTTTCGGTCGAACTTCTCCGGACGCTCAAGGCGGAAAAGCTGCGCATCGACCACTGGCGGGAGAAGGATGCGACGCGCGCCGCAGTCAGTCTGGCGATCCGGGATTTTTTGTGGAACGACGCCACCGGCCTGCCGTCCGAACGCTACGACGAAACCGATGTCGATTCCCGAGCGAAAGACGTCTACCGCCATATCTTCCAGGCGTATCCGTTTCTGCCGTCGCCGGTTTATTCGACGCCGGCGGTGGCTTGAAGGACACGCGGCCCATCGTCAGAAAAACGTACGCTACGCCATTTCCTCCACGGGAAGAAACCCAAGATTTTCGAGTTGTTTTCTGGTCGCCGTTCTCCCCGTATTCAAAAGTTCGGAAACCTTTTCGGATAATTCGTTCTCGGTTGTTTCCCTGTAGAGAACTTCAAGCATCTCCTTCGGCATGAGAAACATCGCAGCGAAAGCGTTAGCCTTTTTTCAACAACAGAAGGGGCCCAAGGTCCCGAGGCGATCGCCAGGGTGCGCGCCAAACCGCTCAGCCAGATCTATCGTTCCTCGCGAGACACGTTCTTCAGGGACTCGATATTTTCACGCGTCGGGGTCGGAGCAAAATTCAATTACGACGGCGAGTTTTTTTGTCCCCGAACGTTATCGGTTTCATTACGGATCCTTCCTCTTCATATCCCGACATTTCACTCGCCCTTCGGCGCGCCATTTTTTCGTCAACCAGGGCGGGATATCCTCCCAGGGAATCTGATACCCGCTCCATGTATCCTCTCCGTGCTTTTGGGCGCAGGATACCTGACCTTTGAAAAAATAATAGCGTTTCCCTTCGACGGGTTCGCTCTCACGAAGGAGGCGGGCGGCCGTAAGAAGAGAAAGTTCCTCTTTCGGCGGACAAAGCGTTCCCTTGCGTCCCGGCCGCCAAGGCTCTTTGTGCTTGGGATTCGGTTCGTATTTCATTCGGAATACAAGTCTCCGGAGTGTCTTTGTAGCCGACATTCTTCAATGTAAGGAATAACCTCAGACAGAGATGTCATATCGGGAAACGCGATAGCGTCATCATGGCGCTCGGCATGGTTTCAGAGCGCCTCCCGCAACGTCGGGTATTTCCCTCGAAAGACATAGCGTCATTACACAAATCAATAGCATTACACTCTGCGAGGCTTGTCCAAGATCCATCGTGTCAAAAATTAGTTTTTAAGGACCTGTAAAAATCAATGCCCTCGTTTTTGAACCTCCATCCGTCCGCGCACCCTGTCGATACATACCGGAGACATTTTGAGCGCGCCGCCGCATACGGGAAATACGCTTGACGCATTCGTAAATTTCCGACTATATTTATGTGCTATACCGGCACATTCCGGAAGGGTCACCGGCTCGACGCGAGAATAACCGAAGCGGAATACGGGGAGACGCCCCGACATCAGAAAAGGAGTGGATAATCGATGAATACCCATTTCTTCGACGCCGTCAGGAACAGGAGAACGTTTTATTCCATCGGCAAAGAAAAGGTCGTTCCGTATGAACGCATCCAGGAGATCGTGAACGAGGCCGTGAAGCATACGCCGTCCGCGTTCAATTCCCAGTCCGCGAGGGTGGTTCTTTTGCTGGGGGAGCACCACGAACGGCTCTGGGACATCGTCAAGGCGGAGCTGAAAAAGATCGTTCCCGCGGAGAAATTCAAGGCGACGGAAGACAAGATCGACGGGGCGTTCCGAAGCGGATACGGCTCGGTCCTGTATTTCGAGGACATGAGCGTCATCGAGGGATTGCAGCGGCAATTTCCCTCGTACAGCGACAACTTCCCGGTGTGGTCGAACCATTCGGCCGGAATGCTCCAGTTCGTCATCTGGACGGCGCTCGAGCTTGAAGGGCTCGGCGCGTCCCTGCAACACTACAGCCCGGTCATCGACAACGCGGTGAAGGCGGAGTGGCATATTCCGGCAAGCTGGAAGCTGCTCGCCCAGATGCCCTTCGGCAAGGCGATCCAAAACCAGGGAGAGAAGGAATTCAAGCCCCTGGAGGAGCGCGTCAAGGTCTACAAGTAGTTTTCCCTGATGACGGAATCCGGAAGGGTTGCGGAAAATCTCAGCGAAGAGGACCGGACCGCGCTGGTTCTGCTGCAACATCTGTGTGCGACCATCGGGAGCGCCAACGACGCCGACGACCACGGGTACTCGGGCGACGCGCGGCGAATGCGCGAAGACTCCGCCGCGTCGATCCGGAATCTGGCGGCGCAGCACCCCTTTCTTGCAGAACGTCTGCCCGCGCTGGAACGGGAGCTGGAGACCGGGCATATTTTCGGTTTCGGCTGGGGAGACATCTATAACGCAGCGACCGCGCTTCTGAAGGGATCTTCACGAGACGACTGAAACGCACGACACGACGTCAATGAACGGAGGAATACGATGCAGAACGGAGAATCGCATGAGGCGCCCCGCACGCAATGCGGCACGTGCTCGGGGCTGAAGGACGAGGAGTACGCATTCCTGAAATGCGGCAGGCCGGAGAGCAGCACCACGCTGCCGGCCGCCTTCAAATCCCTGAAGGTCGTACGGGATTTCAAGCCCATGAGCAGCCGCGCGCTGCAACTCCGGCAATGCCCCGAGTGCGGCGCGTACTACCTGTACCGGAGCGACTATGAATACCTCACCAACGGAACCGAAGACGAGGAGTTCCTGACGCGACTGACGGAGGAACAGGCCGCCGAACATCTCAACCGGCCCGAGCAGCCCTGACCGTCGCGTTTCATGACGCGCCTGCCGGAATGACGAAAAATTTCTGAAGGGGGCAAGGAGGATGATTATCGGCACGCTCTCCGACTGCGAACGCTATTTTGTGTTCGGGGAAGGATTCAAAAAGGCGTTCGAGTTCCTCAGGAAGAACGATATCCGAAAGATGGAGCCGGGCCGCCACGATATCGACGGCGACAACGTCTTCATTCTCGTTCAGGAATACGTTTCCAAGTCCATCGACAACTGCGGCCTCGAGGCGCACTCGAAGTACGCCGACGTTCACTATGTCGCCGATGGCTTCGAATATCTCGGCTACACCAGCCTCGAACGCGCCGGAAAGCCGCTTGGCGAGTACGACCCGAAGGCGGACGCGGTCTTTTTCGAGAAAGAGTGCGAGTACATCCTCCTGCAAAAGGGCGACATCGCGATCGTTTTCCCGGAGGACGCGCACATGCCGCAGAAGCGGGCGCTTGTCCCGACGCTCGTGCGAAAGGCCTGCGTCAAGGTCCGGCTCGGCTGAGGAGTTCACTCTCCAGTGAACGGGCGGGACGCGAGCAAAGCCCGCCGGAAACCATGAAATTTCGTTTGACAGACTCCCCCCGGCGAACGTATGGTGTGCATCGGGAGGAGTCTGTTCGTATACGGACGATTCGGGAGGGAACCGCGACGATGATGAAACGAATGATGTTTTTCTGCTGCCTTCTGACGGCGGTTTTCTTCCTCGCATCGGGAGGCTATGCGGCCGCGCCGGACGCGCCGAAAGAGAAATCGTCGAAAGCGCTGTCGCAAATGCTGCTGGACATCGAGGTCGCCGCGAAGACGGCCGAGGCGGAAGTGGCGAGGCTTCCGAGCATCGTTGACGACGAATGCTCCCGGATCAAGAACTCCCTGGACCGGTGGGCGAATACGCGGCTCCGGGTCATCGTCGAGGCGAACTACGCCGACGTCCGGAAGGCCCTCGCGGAAACGTCGCTGCCCCAGGAGGAAGGGGCCTTCAGCGTCTGGTGGAAGCAGACGAAGGCCGGCGTCGGCAGCAACGAGGATCTGGAGAATCTCATGAAGACGTACTTCTCCCTGCTTCAGCCGAGGCTGTCCTCCGTAAGCGAGGGGTTCCAGCGGACGATCCTTGCGGATCTCGAAAAGGAGACGACATCGAATCTCCAGGAGTCGATGGAGCGGATCCGGAAGCCCTTTCTGGGCGTCCTGAAACAGCGCCTGCCCGTGTACAACACGATCCCCGTTCCGAACACCGAAAAGGCGACGATGAGCGTTTCTTCCGGAAAGATGGGGGATTTTTCCCGGGGTTCGATCCCGATCAAGGGCCTTGTCGGCGCCGCGTTCGTTTTACTGGGGAAGAAAATCATCACACGAATCATGAAGTTCCTGGCGCTCAAAATCTCGGGCAAGGTGCTCGCGAAGCTTCTTCCGGCGGTCGGATGGATTCTGCTGGCGTTCGAGGTCTACGACATGGCCGGAGCAAAAGACCGGTTTGAGGAAGAAATGCGGCGGGCGTTCTTCGAGGAGTACACGACCGAGATCAGCGCCGAGTCGTTGTGGTGGAAGGGTGAAGACGGTTCCGCCCCTTCGATGCGGGACGAAATCAACCGGAATGTCTGCTCGCTGCTGAAGAACTGGGAACGGATCTGCCGGTCCGAGGCCGCGTCGATGATCCAGAGCGCGCACATCCTCTCGTTTTCCGAGCCCGTTCGGGAGTACGTCTCGAAGGAGATCGAAGGCGGGGCGGAGTTCGAGCCGGTGCTCCAGAAGATGGGGATATTATGGGACGTGTTCGGTCCGCTGCTCGCGCAGGGGCCGATCAGCACGTTCGAGTCCATGCTCCTCGCCGCTCCCGACAGGAAGGATTTGCGGCTTCTTTCCAAAAGCATGGGGCTCGGGCTTCTGGAGATGTACGGAAAGTACGGGAAGGACTTCCTCCAGGGCGTCAACAAGATCGGCGTCCAGAACTTTCTTTCCGTCGGCGAATGGGCGGACGTCACAATCGACTGGCGTCTGCTGAACGAACGATTCTCCCTCCTTCCCGACCTGTACGAGAACAGGGAGGCGTCAATCGGGCTCCTTTCGCTGGTCCGGGAGGGCGCTCCCATCGAGGGCGTCTCTCCCGAATCCATGGCGGGCATCGCGGCGAACAGGGATCTCTTCCGGAAGGTCTGGCGGATCCTGAAGCCGGATATCGAAAAGACGATCCTGCTCATCGGAAACAAAAAAGCGGCTTCGAGCATCGGAGAAAGCCTCGCATCGTTTCCCGCATCCGCGGAGGCGTTCCTGAAAAACTACGGGCCGGAGTTCTGGACGGCCTGGTCGCGGGACGACATCCTTGCGCTGCTCCAGATCACGGATTTCCGGTCCGCGAATTACGGGAAGGCTCCCGAATTATCCCTGGTCGCGCCCGAGGACCGGGCCGAAATGATTACTGTCTTCCGCCAGGCGGGAAAGAACGGAATCGCGCTCTGGGACATCTACGCGACGAAGGACTCCGGAATGCTCGGGAAAAACCGCGCGCGCCAGGCCGTCGCGTGCCTCTCGGACGGCTACGATTTCGAGGATCTGAAGGACAAGGAGCGCCTCGACTTCGCGATCACGTGCCGGAAAATACCGGTTCTCGACAAACTTATCTATAACAACTTCAAGCAGCTCGGGCGGATCCCCCGGATTCTCGTCGTCGCGGCAAGCGTCGTGATGGTTCTGGGAATGGTCTTCGCCCTCTTCCGGAGAAAATGAAAGCGAACCCGGCGCCCGTGCGGCTTTTCGCGCGGCGCGGAACGGAGACCGAACGATGAACAAAAACGATATCCCGATCCTGACCGTGGACGCGCTCCCCCCGAAGAAGCTGGAGTATCTCGGGTGCGTGACGGCGTCGTGCTGTCTCTCGAAATCCATCG
Source organism: uncultured Synergistaceae bacterium (assembly GCA_964630155.1). Classification (GTDB taxonomy): domain Bacteria; phylum Synergistota; class Synergistia; order Synergistales; family Aminobacteriaceae; genus CALFXN01. Next base: position 15,556 of record CAZVUT010000011.1, on the reverse strand, counting down.
TCGCGGACCTGTCCGCCAACATGAAGAACTGGACGATCGGCGGAGAGCTTCATCAGTACAAGACAATGATCGACCAGGCCGTCGCCCTGGTCATGGCGCGGATTCAGCAGGAGGCGAAAAAAGCGGGCGCGGACATGGTCGTCGGGTTCCGGCTTTCCACGACGAGCGTCTCGTCCGGGGCTGCGGAGGTCATCGGCTACGGGACGGCGGTGCGGCTTCTCGCGGACTGACCGAACCGCGCGCGAAGGCCCCCCTCATCCGCGTCCGACGCCCTCGTCCTTCTCACGGCGGATCCGGTCGACGACGGCGTCGATGTCCTCCTTCCCGCCCGAAATGACGAGGCGGTCCCCCTCTCCGATGACCGTATCGGCCGTCGGGAAGACGAACGCTCCGCCGCGCGCGAAAAGAAGCACCATGACCCTGTAGGTCTTTCGGAAGTGCAGCTCGGAGAGCGTCTTTCCCACCATTTCGGCGAGCGGGGCGACTTCGCCGACGAAGAAGGCGCTTCCGCCGATTTGGCTGAACGACGAGATCCACGGGTGAACGATCTGCTCCGCAACGCGTTTTCCGATATCCCGCTCCGGAAAGATCACCTTCTGCGCCCCCACCCTGGAGAGAATCCGCGCGTGGATCGCGCTCTGCGCGCGCGCGATGACGACGGGAATTCCGAGCCCCTTCAGGATGGTCGTGGCGAGGACGCTCGCCTCCAGGCTCTCCCCGATGGCGACGACGCCGACATCCGCCTCTTTCGCGCCGACCTTGACCAGCGCGTCCTCGTCCGTCGCGTCCGCCTGCGCCGCGATATCGACATAGTCCGAGACGGACGCGACCCGCTCCTTGTCGGCATCCACGGCGACGATGTTCTGCGAGAGGGCCGAGAGCTGTTCGCACAGGGCCGTCCCGAAACGGCCGAGCCCCACGACCAGGATCATCTGTTTTCGCTTCATCAGGAATACATCTCCTTATCCCACGGGAATATGCGTCTCCGCGTACGAGACGCGCGACGGCGTCTCCCGCGCGGCGACTCCGTACATGAACGTCAGGATGCCGACGCGCCCCCAGAACATCAGCAGGATGACCATGATCTTTCCGGCAGAGCTGAGCGACGCGGTGATTCCGAGGGAGAGCCCCACCGTTCCGAGCGCGGACGCGACCTCGAACGCGAGCGCCCTGAAAGGGAGCGTTTCCAGGACGGCGAGAACCGTTATCCCGGCAAGGAGCGTCAGCGTGTAGAGGACCGCAAGCGTGAACGCGAGCGAGACGTTCTCCCGCGCGATCGAGCGGTTGCCGACGACCAGTTCGTCCCGCCCGCGGATCTCCCTGACGGTAGAAAGCAGCAGCAGCGCGAAGCTCGTCGTCTTGATCCCGCCGCCCGTCGACCCCGGCGACGCCCCCACGATCATCAGCAGGATCGTGAAGAAGACCCCGAGCGAGGTCAGCCTGTCCATCGGGATCGTGTTGAATCCGGCGGTGCGCGGCGAGACGCTGTGAAAGAGCGCGTTCCAGAGCTTCCATCCCCACGAATGCCCGGCGAGCGCGCCGTTCCAGTCCGAGACGCAGAGCGCGAGCGCGCCCGCGGCGACCAGGACGGCCGACACGACGACGACGAGCCGCGAGTGCGCCGAGAGGCGTCCCTTCCGCCGGAACACGGAGTTCCACATGTCGTCGAGGACGAGGAACCCCGCTCCGCCCAGGAGAATGAGCGTCATGACGGTCAGGGGGATCGTGACGGTCCCGGAAAACCGCTGGAGGCTGTCGGAAAACGGGGAGAACCCGGCGTTGCAGAAGGCGCTGACGCTGTGGAAGACGGCCAGGAAGAGCGCCTCCGGATCCGGCGACGAGCCGCGGAACGCGAGGAACAGCGGAACCGCGCCCAGCGCCTCGATGAGCGCCGTGATGCGGACGACCTTCTTCGCGAGCCGGACCGCGCCGGACGGCGAATCGAGCCCGAGTCCGCCCGAGAAGAGCATCCGCTGCCGGATGCCGATGCGCCGCCGGAACGCGTAGAGAAGGGCCGTCGTCGCGGTCATGACGCCCAGGCCGCCGAGCTGGATGAGAACGAGGATCACGACCTGCGACGCGCGGGAAAAATCCGCCCCGGTGTCGACTGTCGTCAGCCCCGTGACGCAGACGGCCGATGTCGCGGTGAAGAGGCAGTCGAGAAACGAGACGCGGCCGCGCGGCGCGTTTCCGAGCCACAGCGCGGCCGCCCCCGCGAGGATCACGGCGAGGAAGCCGACGAGTATCGTTCGTTCGATCCGGAATGAGCTGTATATTTTCACCGTTTCGTCACTTCGTTTCGAGAGATTCGTCCGTCTGCGGTTCGGCGGTGATCCGGTACCCCACGCCGGGTTCCGTGCGGATGAGTCTCGGTTTCGACGGATCCGGCTCGACCTTGCGCCGGAGGTTGCTCATCGTGACCTGGAGCAGGTGGCGCTCTCCGGAATATCCGTCGCCCCAGACGGCCCGAAGGAGCTGCGCGTGCGTCAGCACCTTGCCGGCGGACCGCAGGAGCACGCGGAGAAGGTCGTATTCGATCGGCGACAGCGGGACGGGCTCGCCGCGGAGCGTCACGACCCGATGCTCGAAGTCCGCGCGCAGGTCGCCCCACTCGAACACGGGTTCCTGCGCGCCTCCCCCCTGCGTCCGGAGCACGGCGCGGATCCGCGCGGCGAGTTCCCCCTCGCCGAACGGTTTGGTGACGTAATCGTTCGCCCCCGCGTCGAGCGCGGCGACCTTCTGGTCCTCAGCGTCCCGGACGGAGAGGACGATGACGGGAACCTCGCTCCACTCGCGAAGCCGTC
>CAZVUT010000011.1:0-12652 GCA_964630155.1 uncultured Synergistaceae bacterium | reverse complement strand
GCCGATCCGGTAGAACTTTTCGAAGATCCGTTCCCGGTGCTGCGCCGGAATTCCCTTTCCGCGGTCGGCGACGTCCAGAACGACCTTCCGCCCTTCGCCGCGAAGCGTCACGTCGATCGGCGAGCCGTCGGGCGAATAGCGTGCGGCGTTCTCGAGAAGGTTGCTGACGACGAGTTCCATCAGTCCGGGATCGACCGGCGCGATCGGGATGCAGTCGCACCGGACGGAAACCGGGTGCGTCTCGAAGGCGCCGCGCAGGTTCTCGACGCTCTCGTCGACGACATCCCGAAGATCGGTCGGACAGAGACGAAGCGTCAGGCGTCCCGCCTCGATCCGGGTCATCCCGAGAAGATTGCCCACCAGCCGGTTCAGCCGGGCCGCCTCGTTCCGGGCGGAGTCGAGCAGCTCGCGCCGGTCCTCCGGCGGAAGCACGAAATCTCCGTCGGCCCGCTCGGCCTCAGTGAGCGCGCTGAGGACTCCGGTAATCGTCGCGAGCGGCGTCCGGAATTCGTGCGAGATGGAACTCAGCAACGCCCCTTGAAGCCGCTCCCGCTCCCGCGCGATCTCTCCCTCGCGCGCCGCGGCGGCGAGGCGTTCCCGATCGAGCGCCGCGGCCGCCTGCAAAAGGAACGCGTCGAGCAGACGCTTCGTTTCCCGTTCAAAGGGAGACCGCCCTCCGCCCGAAAGCGCCAGGACGCCCGCGACGGTGTCCGCTCCCGAAAGCGGACACAGCGGCAGAAAGGTCGCTTCGACCGGAGCGAACGCGTCGGTCCATCGCCCGCAGGGCGCCCGATGTTGTGCGCTCCATTCGACGGTTCCCGCAAAATCGGGAGTCTCCCAGAACCCCTCCGTCGATTCGACGAGACGGTGCGCGCCTGTCCCGTCGGGAAGATACAGGCCGGCGTCGCGCCCGAAGAGCCGCCTCGCGCGCTCCGCGATCACCGGCGCGGCGTTCGCGGAGGCCCCGGAAAGATCCCTGGTGAATTCGTATAGCGCCCGGATCTCGGCCTCGCGCCGCAGCGCGAAATCCTCCCGCTCGCGGGACCGGGAGGCGAGCGCACTCACGACCAGGCTGACGAAGAGCAACCCCACGAAGGTGATGACGTACTGCGAATCGTCGACGGCGAGCGTGTACATCGGAGGAACCAGAAAGAAATCGAACGCCAGCACGCCGAGGATCGAGGCGAAGATCGACGGCCCCCGGCCGTACGCGAGCGCCGAGACGACCGAGACGAACAGGTAGGCCATCGCGAGGTTCGTGAGCGCGAAGGCGTTCCGGAGGACGAACCCGAGAAGCGTCGCCGCGCCGACGAGCAGAGCCGCCCCGAGATACGAAACCTCGGGAACGGCTCCCGCCCCAAACGTACGAATTTTTCCCGACAGTCGCGACACGGACATCCCCCCGTCGGACGTAGTGTCGCATCAACCGAAAAGCCTGTCCAGCCCCGAAGAGAGGATCGAAAGACCGTACTCCGCCCCCGCGAAGTAGACGAACGGAGCGAGCAGTCCGGCCGCTCCCCAGGCGAGCAGGAAGCGGCGGCGGGGCCGCTTCCGCAGCGGCGACGGAAAATCGGCGCCTCCGTGAAGCACGAGAATCTCCGCGAGCAGGACGAGCGCGTTGAACAGAATCGCGAGCGGGGCCGCGTTCGCGACGCCCGAGAGCCCGAGAACGTCCCATGCGCGAAGGTCCGGCGACATCGCGCCGAGAAGCGCCGGGACGAAGACGACGCACTTCGACGCGTCGACCGCAAACCCGAAGAGCGTCAGCAGCGAGCGCAACGCGACGAACCGCTTTCCCGTCGCGACGACGTCCCGCAGGCGCGCGGCGCAGTCGTCGGGCGTGAGGAAGTCGACGCCCTCCCCTTTCCGCGGCGAGAGAACCACATCGCACAGCCCGGCGTTTTCCGGCGACATCCCGGCGAGGACGCGCCCCTCCGAGCGAAGCCGTCCGAGCGCCGCGTTCCGGATGTCGGGCGTCGCGCCCGCGATGAAGTCGTCGATCCCTGCCCCGGCGACCGCGGACGCGACATCCGCCTCGTCGCCGGAATCGATCAGAAGCGTCCGGACGCCCCATCGCCGGAGCGATTTCAGGGGCTCCATGAAGCTCCCGCGAAGGGTGCGGCGAAGGTGAATCGTTCCGAGAACGGCGTCTCTCCGGGCGACGAGAACCGCAACGCCGCCCGACCGGACGATATCGTCGGCGACGCAGCGTACGGCGTGCGGCGCATCGCCGCCCGCTTCCCCTATGAAACGGACGATCTCTTCCGGCGCGCCCATGCGGACATCCGCGGACTCCTCACCGTCGGCAGAGCACTCGTCCTCCCCGGGAACGACGATTCGCCGCGTCCCTTCGAGAATCGCCTTTCCGAGAGGCGATCCGTCGCCCGGACCCGCGCGCCGCGCGGCGCGGACGAGAACATCATCCTCTACCTTCGGCGCGGGGATGAATTCCTCCACCCGGAGCGCCGGCGCGAAAACGGAAGAAAGCCCTCCGAAAACCACAGTGTCAACCTTCGCGGACTTTTCGAGCGCATCCGGCGACGCGGGGACGATCCCACGGGCCGCAAGCTCCCGGATCCAGCGAAAGCGGACATACGGAAGCACCCCGAGCGTCGTCGGGATCAGACACGCAACAAGCGCCACGAAGCGGACGGCCGATGCTCCCCCCGCGCTTCGGGGGGAGCCCGTTGCGCCGAGCACCGCGAACGTCAGCATCAGGGCGATCGGGATGAACGACGCGAAAAAGAGCAGGACGTCGCGGACGATGTCGCCCGGGTGCTCCCCCGGGCCGGACGGCGAAACCTCATGTCCGGCGAAGAGACACACGGCAATGAGAAAACAGAGCATTCCGGCGGAGTATCCGGCGAACGACGCGTTCTCGCCCGTATCGAACCCGGCAAGCGTGAGCCCCCATGCTCCGGCCAGAAGCAACGCGGCGACGCAGACCGCCGGAAAAACCGGGATCGCCCGAAAAGCCCGGACAATCGCTCCCCGAAACGACGGGCGCTCCCTTGCGGAAAAAACTTCGGCTCCAGAAATCGACACATCGCGGATCATACCGATCACATCCTTCGTGTATCCGCGAAAAGTCTAGCGTTTTCTCCGTCAAGACGGGGACAAGAACGCCCCCCGATCGCTCAAAAAACCGTCAAGACGGACGCGCCGGGCGGAGGCCGCTTGACGTTCCGGCTATTTGTGACTATCCTTGTGAAAACCTGATATGGGGGAGCTTGCGCGAACGCAGGCTGAGAGGATGGCGCGACGCCGTCGACCCTTGAACCTGATCCGGGTAATGCCGGCGGAGGGAAGGATCGGATTCACGGCATTCTCAGCCGTTCTCACCGGCAGGCGGGGACGGCTTTTTTGCGTCCCGTCGACCGCTCCCCCGGGAAAACCGGAGGTGTATCACATGAAACGGTTCGATCTGTCCGTCTATCTGCTCACCCACCCCGTCGACGACCTGCTCGAGCGCGTCCGGCAGTCGATCAAGGGCGGAGCGACGCTTATCCAGTACCGCGACAAGATCCACGGAGACCGGGAGTTCCTGGACACGGGCAGGCGCGTGCGCGACATCGCCCGCGCGGCGGCAATCCCGTTCATCGTCAACGACCGCATCGACCTCGCGCTGGCGCTCGATGCGGACGGCGTCCACCTGGGACAGGAGGACATGGAGGCCGGACGCGCGCGCGCACTCATCGGGCCGGACCGGATCCTCGGGATCTCGGCGGGCTCGGTCGACGAAGCCCTGAAGGCCGTCGCGGCCGGGGCGGACTACCTCGGCGTCGGCGACGTCTTCGGCACCGCGACGAAGAACAAGGAGGAGCCCCCAATCGGCGTCGACGGGCTCCGCGAGGTCGCCCGGGCCGTCTCCGTCCCCATCGTGGCGATCGGCGGCGTGACGCTCGAAAACACGCCCCTGGCGATCCGCGCCGGCGCCTCGGGCGTCTCCGTGATCTCGGCGATCCTCTTCGCGCCCGATTCGCGCGCGGCGACGGAAGACCTCAAGCAGGCCGTCCGCGCGGCGCTCGCTTCGGGGAAGCGCGGAAAATGACCCCGTCCGCGCCGGACGCACTGCGAGAGGCTGCGGCGCGCGACCTGGCCGTGCTCCGCGCGACGCACCCCTGCATCAATCACATCACGAACTTCGTCGTGATGAACGACACCGCAAACATCACGATCATGACCGGGGCGCGTCCCGTCATGGGACACGCGCTCGAAGAAGCCGGGCTGTTCGCGACCGACGCGCTCGTGATCAACGCAGGCAACGCGACCTCCACAGACTGGAACGAGGCCATGATCCGGTGCAGCCTCGAAGCGCACGGACGCGGACGTCCCGTCGTTCTCGACCCCGTAGGGATCGGCGCCAACGAGGTGCGAACACGCATGATCCGGCGAATCCTCACCGAAGGACATGTCGACATCATCCGCGGCAACCAGGGGGAGATCGGTGTTCTCTCGGGCCTCGGCGGACGCGTGCGCGGCGTCGACGCGGTCGTCGGGCTCGACGACCCGGCCGCGGCGGTCGAATCTCTCGCACTCTCGACCGGCGCGGTCTGCGCCGTCGGCGGCGAACTCGACTTCGTCTCCGACGGAAACAGGACCGCACAGGTCGCCTCGGGGCACCGCTACCTGACGATGCTCACGGGAACGGGCTGCATGGCGACGTCGGTCATCGCGGCTTTCGCGGCTGTCGACAACGACTGTTTCACGGCCGCGTGCGCGGGGCTCGGGATGTACCGGCTCGCCGCGGAGCGCGCCGGACGCGCGGCGGGGGGCCCCGGAACCTTCCGCGCGCTGCTTCTCGACGAAATGGCGAACATGACGCCCGAAGACTTGGGGGCGAACCTTCCCGTGGAGGCGATCGCATGAAACTTCACGAAATCGGCGAGTTCGGCCTGATCGACCGGCTCTCGGCCATCCTGCCCCAAGGGGGGAAGGGCGTCGTCCTCGCCGTCGGCGACGACTGCGCCGTGCTCGACATGGGCTCGCCGTCGGATCCCGGACGCGGCTACTGGGTGTGGACGACCGACGCGTCGATCGAAAACCGCCACTACCTGCCCTGGCTCGCCACGCCTGAACAGATCGGATACAAGATCATGATCGCGAACGTGAGCGACGTCGCGTCGATGGGCGCGAGTCCGCGCTTCGCGACCGTGTCGCTCTCCGCGCCCGCGGACGGCTCCGTCGAATGGACCGAGGGGCTCTACCGGGGCCTCGCGACCGCGGCCGCCGCGAGCGGGGCCGTCATCGTCGGCGGCAACACGACGCGCTCGGCCGTCGGCTTTTCCGTAGACATCGGCCTTCTCGGCGAGGTCGAACGCGACCGGCTGATGCTCCGCAGCGGCGCGCGCCCCGGCGACGCGCTGCTCGTCACCGACACAGTCGGCGACGCGTATTGCGGCCTTGAGTGCGTCTTCAAGCCGCGAATCCCCGCGCCGCAGGAGGCGCGCGACCAACTCATCCTCCGCTACGTCGCCCCGGTCGCGCGCGTCCGCGAGGGGCGCGTCATCTCCGGCTCGCATCTGGCGACCGCGATGATGGACGTCAGCGACGGCCTCGCGGGCGACGTCGCGCACATCTGCGAACAAAGCAAGGTCGGCGTGGAGATCGACGTGCGCGCGCTGCCGATCTCGCCCGAAGTCCGGGCCTTCGCGTCGGCCGCGCGCGACGCAGGCGTCTCGCCCTTTCCCGCGTGGCGCTACGCGCTCATCGGCGGCGACGACTACGGCCTCCTGCTCACGTGCCCCGAACGCGACGCCGACGCGCTCGCGCGCCTCGTCGCCGAAAAGACTGGGACGACGCTGACGCGCATCGGAACGATCACACCGCCCGAGAGGGGCCGGACGCTCGTCCTCGACGACGGCCGGACCGCTCCGCTCGACATCGGGAGCTGGCAGCACTTCGGCGGGGAGTGACGAGGGACCGGCGTCACATTCGCGATATGATATATAAAGACCTGGAGGTGGTCGCATGGCGGATCAGGACGTCCGATGGATACAGCGGTGCGCGCATTTCGAGAAGGCGCTGTCGCAGCTTGCGGCGGCCGTCGATCTTTCGCGGACGCGACAACTGTCGAAGCTCGAAGAGCAGGGGTTGATCCAGGCGTTCGAGTATACGCACGAGCTTGCGTGGAAAACACTGAAGGACTTTCTGGAATCCCGCGGCGTCCGGGACCTGTACGGCTCGAAGGACACGACGCGGGAGGCGTTCCGGACGGGGCTGATCGAAAACGGCGACGCGTGGATGGACATGATCGTGAGCCGCAACCTGACGTCGCACACCTATAACGAGGACACGGCGGCCCACATCGTCGCCGCGATCACCGGCTCGTACGCCGCGGAGTACGGCGCGCTCCGGGAGAAACTCGAGGATCTTCGGCGGGAAAAACAATGACGTTCGGCCTGAGCAACGCGACGATCGAAAAAATCCGTTCGGTCTTCGTGCGCTGCCCGCAGGTGGAAAAGGCCGTCCTGTACGGTTCGCGCGCGAAGGGAACGTTCCGGAACGGCTCGGATATCGACCTCACGCTGTTCGGCGACGGTCTGACGTATGAGCTGCTTTCCCGGATCAGCCGGGAACTCGACGATCTGCTCCTTCCCCATTCGTTCGACATTTCCCTGTTCGCGGACATACGCGACGCCGACGTCATCGACCATATCCGGCGCGTCGGCGTCGCGTTCTACGAAAAATCCGATCCCCTGAGAGGCTGCGACTGAGACTCTCCCGGGCTTTTTTTCCGGAGGAATGCGACGAATGCTGGAAAGACCATATGTTACGGGGGGCTCTGGGAATGTTTCGATATATTAAGGAAAAAATCGAATCTGCGTGGGATGCCTTCCGGGAAAAAGACCGTCAAAAATGGTCGGAAGAAGGGTATCAAAATGGCTTTAGGCAAGGAGAGGGACGTACGTTCGATTCATTACTCGCTATCATAAAAAAAATAAGATCTATAAGAAAAAATTGTACCCTTGCTTATATTTTTTTATTTATCTTATCTGTATATTTTATAAAATCAAATAATATAAGTGAGGAAGAGTTTATTTATACGGCGATGAGGCTGACATTTTCGGCTTTTCCTTTTATATTGACTTTAATATTAAAGAAAATGGTAAGAGGTGAAATAGTAAAATATTGCCCGAATGTGGGAAAGGACGTCCAAAAAGCGATGTCGCAACCTCTCGCGGCGGCGCATAACGCCGTCGAGGCCGGGTTGGTCTTCTATTGCTGGAATCCGATCATGAGGATTCAATGGACGGCATCGTTGCAAAACCTGTATTCCTATTTTTTTTGATCGCGGCATTCAAACTCCTACGATGATCCTCACGTCGCAGCCCAGAGCCGTTGCGATATTCACCAGGACATCGAGGGAAAACCTGGAAATCCTCCCCCGTATGAGGTCATTGAGACGAGGTTGGGTCATTCCGCACTTCATCGCAGCTTCGCGCTGCGTCCACTGAGCCGCCTCTATTTTTCGGATAACAGCCGTCGCCAGATCGGAGCGAAGGCGCATATCCGCCGCTTCTTCTCTCGCGTCGGAAAGAGCGTCCCGCGCACGGGCGCGGCGAACTCCTGCACCGTAGCTCCTCCACTTGCCGCCGGCACGTCAGCAATGCTCCGATAGAAACAACGCCCCCCTCTTCCCGGCGAAGAGGGGGGCGTGTCATGCGTCCGGACGAAACGAGGTAGAACGGCCGCCGGTCAGTCCGGAATCAGCTCGGTCACGTCGGCCGTGACGAACTGCCTGGCGGCATTGCCGTGGTAATCGGGGTTGTTGCGCAGATCCAGCTTCATCGTCGGAGCGCCCGGCTCCAAGTTGAAGTCCGCGAAATTCGCCCAGATGATGAACGGACTGACAGCCATGGCCAGATAGTAGCTGCCGAACGACGAATCGGCGATGGACGTCCAGATCGTCGCCCCGGCATAGGGGTGCTTCGGATCACCGGACACGCGGAAAGGCTGGGAGGCGGCGCGGGCGACGCTCAGGATTCCAGCCACCGCTTCCCGGTAATCCTTGGGTTTGGGCGACAGCTTCATATAGTAGGCGGCGCGGACGAAGCGGTCGGCGGGCTCGGTCGTTCCGGGCAGCGGCTTCGTGCCGCCGAAGCCCTGGTATTGCCGCAGATTCTCCTGCTGCTCGTCGAACGACGGCTGGTTGGTCATGATCGTATACTTGCGGTTGTGATTCACGACCTGTTTTCCGTTGATGTACTCCACGATCGCCGAGTCGCCGGACTTATCCGTCAGGGACAAGTGCAGGACCGCTTCCGACATGGTGGTTCCGGCGCCGGGCACCGTCACCGGAATGGGCCGCCCGACGAGCTGGATCGTCGAACCTTCGAGGGCCTTCACGGCCTCGGCCACGGTCTCGAAGTTATCCAGGACATACTGTCCCCACAACGCCAGCGACAATCCGGGGATCTTTTCGTCCCGCCTGCCGTAATCGCTGGGGTCCAGCCAGAGCATATTCGCGACAAGGCCCTTTTCGTTCATGCCGTCGGTAACCGCGCTTTTGCCGCTCGGCAGCCAGGCGGAAGCCGTCACGATGCTGGCGTACTTCGACGTCCATTTCACGGAATTCTTGCCGGCCATGCCGTCGCGCTGAACGCCGCGCGGCAACACCCACAGCGACGTGCCCGCATCCACGGGCCAGTCCATATTCCGCGCGGTCAGCACCGCCTGACCGTTAGCGGCCGACAGCATCCGACTGCACGCGGACGCGCCGGGAACGGAGCAGAACAGAAAAACAGCGGCGACCAAAGACACCAAACACGCTCCAGAGACGATTTTCGGGGAAAGATGCATTATGCGGCCTCCTCATGGTATTTATGTTCTTTTTTGCATCGACATTGTAGCACTTCGCTCCCACTGCTTCCGGACGGAAACTCCGGAGAAAACGAAATGGCGCTTCGTGTCTCCGTGAAACGACGCCGTTTCGCCGTCTTTTCGAGCCGTTGCTCCGCTTCTCTTTCGATCTGTACGCTTTGCGAAACCGCGAAGCCCCCGCCGGAGCGCGCAAAAAACGCCCCCAGGTGGGCAGCCTGTTCCCCCCGGAGGCGTGCTGCACAATAGCGGAAGTCGCGCTGGCCTCCGCTATCCGAGCCGATGCGTAAAAATTGCCCTGTCGCTGCGGCGCCTCATCTTCGGAATATGGGCGCCATCCCGTTGCGACGCTTCATTGTTCGCCGGAGCGTTTGCCCCGGACTCTGAACGCATTATATCCCATTGCGCGCCCGAGTCACCCCCCGGTGTTCTGCATCCGGGGCTCCGGAACGTGAAGCCGGTTGAGAAAGATCCGGCCTGCCGCTCCAAGCGTCGCCGCCCGATGATATTCAGGAGCCTCGCTTGTTTTTATTCTTCTCTTTCGCGAGCTTTCGCGCATTCTTGATGCCGCCCATTTCGGCGAACATCGCGGTGATTTTTTCCGTTTCTATCTGCCTCGAATTCAACCCCTCATACCGGGCTTCCTTTTTCAGCTTCAAATAACTCGCAAGCCGATCGGCGGACAGAACGCCGTCGTCTATGGCCTTTCGCACGGCGCAGCCCGGCTCCCTGGTATGCGTGCAATCGTTGAACCGGCACGTCGCCGACAGCTCGTCGATCTCGGCGAATGTCCGTATGAAGTCGGCGCTTTCGATCCCGAGTTCCCTCATTCCCGGCGTATCGATGACAACGCCGCCTCCGGGAAGAACAATGAGTTCCCTTCGGGTCGTGGCATGCCTCCCCCTGTCGTCGTTCCTCGTTTCGCGGGTCCGGAGAGCGTCCTGCCCCAGAAGTCTGTTGATCAGGGTCGACTTGCCGACGCCGGACGAGCCGATGAACGCGATCGTCTTTCCGGGAGCGAGATATTTTCGGACGGAGGAACACCCATCCTCGGTGAGGCTCGACGTCACAAGGACATCGACCCCGCGGGCGATCGCGTCAAGTTCCGAGAGCTTTTGCGGAAGCGCGTCGCACAGGTCGGCCTTGGTAAGGACGATCACCGGCACGGCGCGGCTGTCCCACGCCACGCCAAGATACCGTTCCATCCGCCGCAGATTGTAATCGTGATTCAGCGACATGCAGAGAAACACCGTGTCGATGTTCGAGGCGACGACCTGTTCGTCGTTCGACGTTCCCGCCGCCCTTCTGATAAAGGCGCTCTTTCGCGTCAGAACGTGACGGATGATCGCATTTCCGTTCGTGTCCTCGTCCCGGTCGAGCATAACGAAGTCGCCCACCGCCGGATAATCGGACAGCGTTGTGACGTCGAAACGAAACTTCCCGGAAATTTCCGCGGTCTGTTCGCCGTTCTCCGTGACGACCCTGTACAGATCTTTGGATTGCGAGACGACGCGTCCGACGTACAACCCCGGATAGAAACCGGACTCGGCGACGAATTCCCGGCTGAGGCCGATGTCTTCCATTTTTATTTTATTCAATTTTATAACCTCCAAAAGTTTTTATGTATAATCAACTTTTGGGAGGCATATACATTACTTTATTTTGTATGCGCCTCCCTTTTTGTCACAATATCCATTGTCCTCGTATTACGCATAAAACAACAGCTCCTTGGAAAACAGGATTATATTCCGATGTTTGATGGTATCACAAAATTCTTGAAATTCAAGACCGGCCGGGGCTGTAAAAAGCCAAAGCGCGCTGTTGATCGTTCGGGCGCACGGCTTCCCGTGAAGGTTCCACAAAGGCGCTTGGAAGCTCGCCATCCACCGGCGATCCGTGTGGATGGAAGAGCTTCAAAAAGCTCGCGGACGCAGAAGGCGCTTCAGCCGATGATGGACGTGAGTTTGCCGTTCAGATAGCGATTCAGACTGACCTTGGATTCCGCCGCCCGAATGGCGAGCTTCCGATGCATCTCCGCCGTCGTCCGGAAGAGGATTTTGCCCGAATAGGCACGATCGACGAGGGGTTCCGGGATTGTTTCTCCGTTGCGTTCCATGTCCGCGACAACATCGGCGACGAGGGAGCGGATTCCGGAAAACGCCTCGTCATAGCTTTTTGCGAGCCACGAGAGGCTCGGGAACTCGGAACAGAGTCCGACGTATTCCTGATCTTCGGGGGACCATTCCACGCGGTAAATGTAGTGAGAGGCGTTTTCGTTCATGACGGACTCCTTTCTCCTTCCTCGAGAAGGCGGTCTATAGCTTTCAGAACCTGCCGGATCTGCAATTTCTTCGCCTTGCCGTTCCCGTCGGACTGAATGTTGATTCGGGGGTCGCCGGGCCACGGCATTTTAAAGACCGCATGACTGCCTCCGCTTTGACGGGGAGCGCCGAAAAAGGACTCGCAGAGACGTTTCAAGTCTTCGTATCGGATGGCGACGCACCCGTTGCGGATCTTCTCAAGAATCTTTGCGTTCTTGTCCATGATGGAATGGTATCATTATTGATATCATCGGTCAACGAACAAGAGTCCTGTCGGGACGAGCATTCCGATCTTCCGGGATGGATCAGCGACGCGCGCCCGGAGGAGAGAGCGGCCGAACCGACTCGTTTCGAATGGACGTCATCCGGGAAGCCCGGAACCTGACTTTCCTGCGATAAGAAGAGCCCCGCCGGGATCGAATCCGGCGGGGCTCCTAGGCCGTAGAAAGAACGCGATGTGCGACGCGCCGGACGGTTGCCGCCCGCTCCGCTCAGGCCTTCCCCAGAAGTTCGAGGTTTCTCCAGAGGACGTCGAGGTATTCGTCCATGTTCAGCCGCGCAAGCTTTGCGCGGATCCCGGGATCGAGCGATTCAAGATCGCGCGCGTCGCGGATCGCCGCGGTTTCGTTCCTCGAAAAGGACTCTCCGGAATCAACGTGTCTCAAGCGTCCCGCGTTTTCCGGACACACGGTCTGGCAGCGGAGGCACCCGACGAGCGCGTTGTGCCACGAACGCGGCAGGCCCGTCACGTCGTTTCCCGAAGACTCGTTCGCGAACGTCAGGCAGCGGTCGGCGCCGACGATGAAGCGCCCCTCCGTGAAACAGCCCGCCGGGCAGTTCCGGACGCACGCGCCGCACGTCGAACAGCGATCCATGACGCGGGGCTCCCCCCAGGAATCCGTCCGCGTTCCGAGAGGCAGGGAGCAGTAGAAGGCCGCAAGTCGCGCCGCGCTGCCCATTCCCTCGACGTAGCACAGGTTGTTCCGTCCGTAGAGGGCGAGCCCGCTTCGCGCCGCGAGAACCTTTCGCGGTCCCGGCGCCGGTTCGATCCGGGCCTCGCCCGCCGAATTCCTGAGAAGCGAAAGCGCCCGGCTTTCGTCCCGCCCGTAGACGTACGTCGGCGGGATCGTCGCCTCGACGGGTCCGTTTCCTGCATCGAAACGAACGACGCTCACAGAGGACGGGATCGCGACCACAAAGAGGCTCTTTGCCCACTCCGGCGTCGCGAGATACTCCGGCGTGACAAACCTCCCGAAAAAGCGCGCCGAAACGCGCGGGTCCGTCTCCCCGCGCCGACATCGTTCCGTCACGTCGCCGCACGCCTCGCGGGCCCTTTCGGGCCGCACGGCGACGGTCTTCATTCCCGCTCTTTCGAGCACGGGCAACAGATCTTCCGCATACGGCATTCCGGCGTCCTGCCTTTCCGGGTCGTCAGCCTCCGGCCGCTCGTCCCCGGGTTACTTCAGCCACTTGTCAAAGAGCCGGTCGAGGTCGCCGCGCAGCTTCGCGTC
>CAZVUT010000010.1:36232-39153 GCA_964630155.1 uncultured Synergistaceae bacterium | reverse complement strand
GTATCCTGCCGGACCGTGAAGGCCCTGTAGGCGCCGAAACGGGTCCGGCCCTCGTCCTCGCGAACCTTGTGCAATGTTCCGGAAATATGAACCTGATTCTCCCACTTCATGACCGGTCACTCCTTATTCGAGACACAAAAAGCGACCGACGCCACAGCATCCCGCTTGTCGCCTGTCTTTCGCTTTCGACGTCTTCCTTGGATCGCTTCAAAAGAATCCGACCGGACGAATCCGATCGGGAACACACGAAACATTTGCTTCGGCGCGACGCGCCGAAATCCGGACGGACCGCCGGGTGCGCCCGATGTTTTCTGTTCCGGCGAAATCAGGACCCGTTCAGCGTTTCGACCTTCTCGGCCCGAATGTACATCTCTCCGCTTCCGAGAGATGACCGTACGGCCCCGGTGACGCGAACCGTCGTGCCCTCCGCCTGTTCCTGGATCCAGGCCTGGATTCCGGGGTCGAAGGAACGGACCAGCAGGAAATCTTTCCGTATGCCGCCGTCGTTCGTCGGGGTATCCTGGCGCACCGAAAAGCATGCGTACCGCCCCGATTTGCTCTCCCGGATCATCTGCCCGTGGATCAGGTGGAGGGCGCCTGACACCGTAACGGTGTTCTCCGTCAACATCTGCGCATCAACTCCTCGCGGTGTGTTCTTTCTGCACTCCGTTCGGCCGATCGCCGATTATTCTGTGACGCTGCGGTTTCCGTTTCCTGACGCTATTGTATCGTTTTTCGTCCGGTTTGTCGTCTCTCTGATACACAAGATGCGCCGGCCGTTCGCATGTCGTTCGGGGGCAGGGAAGTTCCCGGATCTTTATGGTAGGATACGTTTACGATAGGGAGGTGACGGAATTATGTACCACAGAGTGGAATATGAACGGTTGCTCGCGCGAACGCAGGAGATTCTCGAACGAATCGGCTACCCGGCGCACAAGGCGAAGATCACGGCCTGGGTTCTGACCGAGGCGGACGCCAGGGGCGTTTCCTCCCACGGCGTGACCCGGATCAAAGTCTACCGGAACGAGATGGAACAGGGACACGTGAACGTGAACGCCGAACCGGAAATTGTCCACGAGACGCCGGTTTCCATCGTCGTCGACGGACACTACGGGGTCGGAGCGCACATCGCGGAATTCACGATGGACCGGGTGCTCGACAAGACGCGGGAGCACGGAACGTGCTACGCCTCCGTGCGAAACTCGAACCACTTCGGCATGGCGGGGCTCTGGGCCGAAATGGCCGTGAAGGAGGGCTTCGGCGGAAGCGCGTTCACGAACACGATCCGCTGCGCCGTCCCGACGCTCGGATGCGAGCGCCTGCTCGGGACGAACCCCATCGCGTTCGGCCTGCCCTCCGACGAGGGGCTGCCCTTCCTGCTGGATATGGCGACGACGACGGCGCCGCGCGGAAAACTCGGCGTGTACAAGCGGCGCGGCCTTCCGCTTCCCGAGGGATGGTTCGTCGACGAGAACGGCGGCTCCGTGACGGATCCCGCCGAAGCGACGTCGATCCTCGCCGATCCGACCGGAACGCACGGAGGCCTCGTCTTCCTCGGAGGCGCGACCGAGATCATGAGCGGACACAAGGGATACGGCCTCGCGCTGCTCGTGGACATGCTCTGCGGTCCGCTCGCCCACGGCCCGTGGACGCGGGACGTCTTCCAGACGCAGGACGCGAACGTCGGGCACTTCTTCTCGGCATTCCGGCTGGACCTCTTCGGAGACGAACGGGATGTCCGCCGCAGGGTCGGCGATGTTCTCCGCGCGTTGCGCGCCTCCTCGCCGAGCGAGGAGGGCGGGCGGGTCTACACGCACGGCGAGAAGGAAACGCTCCGCAGGGCGAAGGCGCTCAAGGACGGCGTCGAACTCGACGATGCGACGTACTCCATGCTCGAAGGGTTCGCCTCGGAACTCGGGCTCGGGACGCTTCCCGCGACCGGGTGCGAGAAGACGGACATATAGCGGAAGCAGCGTTTCCCGAACGGAAAGGGAGGGGTATTGCGTGGCTCGCATCGAGTTTCCCTACCCCGGGATCGAAGGGGTGGACATTCCGGACGGCAACCTGATCGCAATCCTTGAACCCAGAGTCGCCCCTCGGGCGGAAGAGGACGATGCGTCCGAAGTCCGACGGGCGCTGTCGTCCCCGATCGGAACGCCGCGGCTCCGCGACATGGCGCCGCACGGGGGGTCGGTCCTCATCCTGATCGACGACAACACCAGAAACACGCCGGCGGACCGGATCCTGCCGCTGCTGCTCGAAGAACTCGGACAGGGCGGCGTCGCGCCCGAGGACGTCACCATCATGATCGCGCTCGGCACCCACCGTCCGATGACGCGTGAGGAGACGGAGCGCAAGGTCGGGCGTTCGATCCTCGATGCCTGCCGTGTCGTCGAGCACCGGTGGGACCGTCCCGAAGACCTCGTCCGTCTCGACGACACGGAACACGGAACGGAGGTCTGGGTCAACCGCCTCCTCCTCTCGTCCGACCTCGTGATCGGCCTGGGGCACATCACGCCGCACCGCGTCGCGGGGTTCTCGGGCGGCGCGAAGATCGTCCAGCCCGGCGTCTCGGGGGGCGTCACGACGGGGCAGACCCATTGGATCAGCGCCCTCTACGACGGAAAGGACATCATGGGCGCCCGAGACAACCCCGTCCGGCGCGAGATGGACTCCGTGGCGAAGGCGGCCGGACTCCGCTTCATCGTCAACGTGATCCTCGACCGCGACGAACGGATCTACCGGTGCGTCTGCGGCGATCCGGTCGAAGCGCACCGGGCGGGCTGCGCCGCGTCGCGCGAGATCTTCGGCGTTCCGTTCGGGCGGTACGCCGACATCGTCGTCGCGGATTCCTACCCGGCGGACTGCGAACTCTGGCAGGCCGCGAAGGGGATCTATTCCGCCGATCTGGCCCTCGCGCC